>CAZLJQ010000014.1:0-102923 GCA_964559875.1 uncultured Acidobacteriaceae bacterium | reverse complement strand
AACTCCGCGACATCAGCCGCAACAGCAAGCACTACATCGCGCAGATCGAGCAGCGTGAACGCGAGCGCACCGGCATCAACTCGCTCAAGGTCAAGTTCAATAATGTATTCGGCTTTTACATCGAGATCAGCAAGTCCAATCTGCAGCATGCTCCCACCGATTACGAGCGCAAGCAAACCCTGGTAGGTGCCGAGCGCTTCACCACTCCGGAGCTGAAGGAATACGAAACCAAGGTTCTGGACGCCGAGGAGAAGATCGTCGAAATCGAGCGCCGTCTCTTCACCGAACTGCGCACCAGTATCGCCGCGGAATCGCGCCGCATTCGCCAGAGTGCGCTGGCCGTTGCTGAAATCGACGTCCTGCTCTCCTTCGCGCATCTTGCGGCGCTACGCAACTACTGCCGCCCGCAGTTCGACGACAGCACCCAACTGCTGGAGATTTTCGAAGGCCGTCACCCGGTCATCGAGCAGCCCGAACTCACCGGCTCCAACGACCGCTTTGTTCCCAACGATCTCTACCTGGACGCAGCCCGCCAATCGATCCTGCTCATCACCGGCCCCAACATGGGCGGCAAATCCACCTACCTGCGCCAGACCGCGCTGATCGTGCTGATGGCGCAGATGGGCTCGTTTGTCCCTGCAACCCGCGCCCGGCTATCCACCGTCGATCGCATCTTCACCCGCATCGGAGCCTCTGATAACCTTGCGCGCGGCCGCTCTACGTTCATGGTCGAGATGACCGAAACCGCCGCCATCCTCAACACTGCTACCTCGCGCTCGCTTATCCTGCTCGACGAAATCGGGCGCGGCACCGCAACCTATGACGGGCTGGCGATCGCCTGGGCCGTGGTCGAATTCATCCACCAGCACAGCCGCGCCAAAACCCTCTTTGCCACCCACTACCACGAGCTCACCGAGCTCGAAGAACTGCTCGATTCGGTAAAGAACTATCACGTCAGCGTCAAGGAAACTGGCGGCAGCATCGTCTTTCTGCGCAAAGTCTCCTCCGGTGCCGCCGACAAGAGCTATGGCATCGAAGTCGCCAAACTCGCTGGCCTTCCCGCCGAAGTCATCTCCCGCGCCCGCGAGGTGCTGCACCAGCATGAGGACGCCGAACACGCCGCGACCACCCACCTATCTCCCAAGCCAGAGAAATCCGGCCCGGTGCAGTTGACCATCTTCACCCCGGTCTCTAACACCGTCCTCGACCGTCTCCGCGAAGCCGACCTCGACTCCCTCAGTCCGCGCGAAGCAATGAATTTGTTGTATGAGTTGAAAAAGCAAGTGGACTGATAAGGTGGCTTATAGGAAAACGTTCGGGGGCGTCATCACCTACCCACCCAACGATTGACCTTCCAGTGAATCCTTTACCGCCGCCCCATGCTCAACTGGTCAATCCTTGCGAAATCCGCGCAACCATTACCCACCCAGACACTCCCCCCACCTCCAACGATTGCCTGATTGGTATATGGGCAGTTGCGCGGCTGTGGTCGTCAATTTGTGGAAGATGCGCACCGTCACGGTGGAAATGCAACTAAGCTGAAGTCTCTATCGTCTCCGCCGGGTTCAGTTCAATCGAGCGAGAAAATGCAACCACACGGTCGCGCCCTGTGTGTTTTGCGCTGTAGAGAGCAATGTCCGCCTTGTTGATTAATTCGGTTTGTGTTCTCGCGTCTTCCGGATAAGCCGCTACGCCAAACGATGCCGTTATTCCTCCCAGCACCTCGTTCCGGTGCTCGATGTGGATCTGTCGAATCCGCACTCGAACATGGTCGGCCCGCTCAACGACTTCTTCTTTTTTCATCTCTGGCACAATTACCAGTAGCTCTTCTCCGCCAAAGCGGCACACTATGTCTTCGCTCCGGAAGGAATCTCGCAACACAGTGGAAACTTCCAGCAGAACACGATCCCCGGCCTCGTGGCCAAAGCTATCATTGAAGCGTTTGAAGTGGTCCAGATCGATCATGATCACTCCCACCGGGATGTTGCGGCGCTCGGCGCGGCTCAACTCCCGTAGCAGCGATTCTTCCATGTACCGGCGATTGAAGATACCAGTCAGCGGATCGCGAATGGCCTGCGATTTCAGCTTGTCCCTGAGTTTTACATTGGCCAGTTTCATCGCGGTGGACTCAGCCATCTTGTTCGCAAACCTCTGTTGTCTTTCTGACCATTTTGTCGCGCCAAATTCCAGGTATATGGTTCCGAGTGTCTCCCCTTGTGCGATCAGTGGCATGCAGAGATGGTTATTCGTTTGATTGCCGGCCGCGTGGATGCAGTTCAGATTTGGGGAACCCACCTCCCACGCATAGACACTGCCACGGCGAAGAGCACGGCAATCGTCGGGTGCGAAGATCTTGTCGTGTTGCACCAGCGGATTCCAGCTCGAAGCTGTTTCCAGAAAAGTTTGCGAGTTATTGATAACCGAGAGCACCCCGTGAACGCCGGGGAGTGCTCGATGAAAGTGCCCCGAGACAGTCTCATAAACTTCTTCAAAGCTGGAACAGATGCCCAGCCCGTCGGTGAAGTCGTTGAGGAAACTGATTTCCTTATTTGTGTTTTCCAACTCCTGCGCCCATACCGCCGTCTTTTCCTGGGCGATTGCGGCCTTCTGTTCTGCTGCCTCGCGGTGCTTGAGATTTCGCAGAATAAGGACGTTCGCCGCTACCACCAGTGCAGCCGTAAACATCAGCAGCAGGACCGCGCTTACGAAGGTATGCTGTGCACTGCGTTTGGCCAGGGCCAACCGCTCCTCCAGCCGCGCTTGCTCATGCGTTCTCAACTCCAGGAAGAGGCGCCGGATCTCGTTCATTGTGTCGATCTCAGCAAGCCCCTCGTTCACATCGTCGTTTGCCGTGTCCAAGGCTTTCTGGCGAGCGCCTACTTCGCGTTGAAAACGCGCCATCGTTCCCCTGACTAGTTCGTCCATTCTTTTGATCAATGCCTGGTCATCTGGTCCGTGCGGCCGCCTTCGAATTTCATAGTCCTGAACCATGGCATCCGACGCAGCCACATTGTAGTCATCCAGGAATTTGGAATCGCCGGTCAGGAGATATCCCCGGTGGGTACGATCTGCCTGCGTCACAGCGCCGATCAACCGGGACAATTCGTCCTGACGATCTCGCGACTCCGCGACATCTTGATTGCCCTGCAGAAAACGTTCGGTGCTCTGATAAGAAGCTACCGTGACCCCAACGAATAGGATCAGAGACAGTACAAGAACACGATGGGGCCTTAGCTTATAGTTTCCATTCATTCGGGGTTTCGCCGGGAGCTCAGATAGTTAGGAATCTCTTATCGGCAATATTCAGGAAAAGAATCAACTCCGATGCATTCCGGGATGAAACGAACGCACCCGCCAGGCTGCCAGACTCTCTCATCCAAACAAAAATGGGATGGCCAGAACCGCTTCCGGCCATCCCAGAAACATTCGGCGGAGTGTCAATTTTTTACCAGCTTCATGTACTCCGTCACGGTCACGAACCGGTATCCCTTCGCCTTCAGAGCCGTGATCAGCTCGGGCAGTTGCGCGGTTGTGGTCGTCAATTCGTGGAAGGCCAGCACGTGGGTGTACACTCCTTTTTTCTCGCGCTGCTCAATGGCTTTGAGTACGGACTGCGCCAGCGACGGTTTCGGGCAGCCGACGCCCTTTCCCGCGCAAAGATAATCCTGGGAATTCACATCGCGCAGCGCCACCGGATTCTCGCTCGATATGGTTAGGATGTGGAAGCCACGGTGTTCCAAGTCCCTCCGCGCATCGTCCGGCAGATCCCAATCCGGTGGACGCAGCCACAGCGGCTTCGATCCCGTCACGGCCTGCACTGCCTGGGCTCCGCGCTCCACATCCGTCAGCACCCAGGCCTCGCCTTTCTTGCGCTCTGCGATGCGCAGGTCAGCGTGGCTGTAGGTATGATTCTCGATCTCGTTTCCGCGCCGCAGCACGTCGTGCGCCGCATCCAGACAGCTCACGCCAATATTGGTTTCATGTGGATTCTCGCCCCAGGTCTTCGGCGTCAGCCGCCATCCCATGTAGAAGAATGTCGCCTTCACGCCATTGCGGTCCAGCACATCGAGCATTCCTGGGCTTGCGCTCGACGCCGCGCCCGGCTGCTTCACTCCGTACAAAACATAGGGCCTCGGCCCATCGTCGAAAGTCAACGCAATCAGCTTTTGGGCCGCAAAACACGGCACAGTAAACGCCGCCAACAACATCGCAGTTACTGTCATTGATACAACCCGCACCACGACCCACTTCCTAATTAGCAAATTCATATTCATCATCTCTGCCGCAATCATAGGACGCATTGCGATCCCTTGATCTAAGCGTTTCGCATGAACTTTTCCGATTCTCCTGCTGGGTTGCAGATTGCGTCGCTCAGCGCGCGACTGCTGATCGCCGCTGAGAACGTCACCTCACTGCAACCTTTGCGAGCGGAATTTCTTTTACACTCGATCTATGTCAACTCTGCAAGTGCAAGGAGTTCTCTTCGATCTGGATGGTGTGCTCATCGACAGCACCGCCGGAGTCACGCGCGTCTGGCGCGACTGGGGCACGCGCCACGGCCTCGACCCCACGCAGACCGCTCACGCCGCGCACGGACGCCGCGCCATCGACTCGGTTCGCCTGCTCGCCCCCGAGCTCGACGCCGAAGCCGAGCTGCGCGACTTGGAGCGCCGCGAGATCGCCGAATCACACGACGTTACTGTTTTCCCCGGAGCCGCCCGCCTGCTCGCCTCGCTGCCTGCTCGCCAATGGGCCATCGTCACCAGCGGCACCCGCAATCTGGCCAGCCATCGTCTCCGTGCCGCAGGGCTTCCGGTTCCGGAGCTGATGGTCACCGGCAGTGACATCATGCATGGCAAGCCGCACCCTGAGCCTTACCAGCGTGGAGCGGAGCTGCTGGGCCTTGCTCCCGGCGCCTGCGCGGCGGTGGAAGACGCACCCAGCGGGATCACGTCCGCCTTGGCCGCGGGCATGTCGGTGCTCGCCGTGCCAACCACCTATCCGGTTGCCGAACTTTCCGGGGCCACGGCGCTGCTGCCCAACCTCGCCGCATTAAACGCTACGATTGTGGGCGACTTCATTCGCTTGAACTGGTAAATTGATTGCATGTTGCTGTCGGCCAGTAAGGGCCAACAGCTGGCCCTCCGGCCGAGGGTGCAGGCCGGAAATTGACAGTACAGCGATGCAACAGGCACACTTACGCAACCTTGTTGGAAGCCGTTACTTCCAACTGAGCTCGATGGATAGACATCACGCGATGAATGGAACCAGGGTCTCTTACACGCTCGAGTCCTCTTTGGCGAGTGTAAACAAGGCCGAACAAGCCGCCGGAGAGGTCGCCGCAAAGTCCGGCTTTGATGTGGACGAATGCGGGCGAATAGCCTTGGCCGTGCGGGAAGCCACCGTGAACGCCGTTCTCCACGGTAATCGCTACGATCCCAACAAGCGCGTGATCGTTTCCTTCGATACCACTGCCAGCACCTTGACGGTTGCGGTGCGCGATGAAGGTCCAGGTTTGGACCCAGCCACGCTTCCCGACCCTTTAGCCCCCGAAAACCTGCTCAAGCAATCGGGACGCGGAATTTTTCTCATCCGGGCATTCATGGACGAAATTCACATTCGCACCCTGTCTCCCGGTACTGAAATCACTATGATTAAATTCGTCCGCGGTTCGGGCCGCGACGGCAATAAGGAGGCTAACCAGTGACGATGAAAGCTAGCTCGCGTCAGGTGGACGGTGTCACCATCGTCGATCTCAGTGGGCGTATCACACTCGGCGAAGGCAGTGTCGTGCTACGCGATACCGTGAAGGACCTTTCCACCCAGGGCCAAAAGAAGATTCTTCTCAACCTCGGCAATGTCACTTACATCGACAGCTCCGGGATCGGCGAACTGGTCAGCGCCTACACCAGCGTCCGAAATTCCGGCGGCGAACTCAAGTTGCTCAACCTTACCAAGAAGGTCCACGACCTATTGCAGATCACCAAGCTTTACACTGTTTTTGACATTCAGGACGACGAGGCTTCGGCCATCAGCGCCTTCAATCGTTGATCCCTTGATCTGCGGCTGAGACAGTTTCCACCAGCGGGGCGGCTCATCCGGCCGCCCCATTGATTTTTGCTGCGTGACATCAGAAAGCAGAATTTTTCAGTAAATTTTTCTTTATCTCCTGTAAATCGGCGAGCATTCTTCCATGATCAATTTCCGAATTCGCATTCTTCTGTTCGTTGTTCTTGCCGCAGCGTCCGCCTTCGCGCAATCGTCCGTGGTTCTCATCTCCATCGACGGAATGCGCCCGGACTACATCACTAATCCCAAAGCCTGCCCTACCGGATTCCCGACGCTGCAACGCTTTCTCACCGAGGGCACCTATGCCGAGGGCGTCACTGGCGTACTGCCCACCGTCACCTATCCCTCCCACACCACCCTGGTCACTGGGGTTGAACCTGCCGTTCACGGTATCTGGAGCAACACCACATTCGATCCTGAGTGGAAAAATCAGTCTGGCTGGTACTGGTATGCCGAGGACATCAAGGCTGACACCCTGTGGGACGCCGCATCTCGCAAGGGCCTTGTCACCGCCAGCGTGGGATGGCCAGTCAGCGTCGGCCAGCGCAATATCCGTTACAACATTCCCGAATACTGGCGAGCCTGGAACACTGAGGACCGCAAGCTCCAGCGTGGCCTGTCCACTCTGGAGTTCTACGATGCAATGGAAAAACAGCTGCGCTCAATTCCATTGTCCGAGGGAGCATTCATAGCTACCGATGAGGCATTCGCGCAGGCCGCCATCTATGCCATCAAAGACAAACACGCACGCTTTGTCACCCTGCACCTCAGCACGCTTGATCATGAAGAACATGCCCATGCACCCTTCAGCCCGCAAGCCTGCCAAACACTGGTCGAGTTGGATAAGCAGGTCGGGCTCGTCGAAGCTGCCGCAGTGGCCGCCAATCCGGATGCGGTCGTCGCGGTCGTCTCCGACCATGGCTTCTCGCGCACCGATTACCGCGTCAACCTGGAGGTGCCGTTCATTAAGGCCGGACTGATCACATTAGGACCATCGCGCGATGGGTCGAATACTGTTACCGCATGGAAAGCGACTGTTTTCCCCGGCGGCGGCTCGGCGGGTATCGTGCTCCACGACCCGAATGACAAGGCCACCGAAGAAGCTGTCCGCAATTTGTTGCATCAACTGGCGAGCGACCCGGCCAACGGCATCGGCGCCATCCTCGAGAAACCGGAGATCGAAAAGCTGGGTGGCTTTCCCAATGCTACGTTTGTCGTAGATCTCAATCTCGACTATCAGCTCGGCTATGGCACTCAGGGAGAGCTGGTTACACCCGCGCCCTCAACCGGAATGCACGGTTATTCGCCCACTCACCCGGAGATGCGTGCCTCGTTCTTCTTGCGCGGCAAGGGCATCGCCGCCGGACGCGATCTCGGCGTCATAGATATGCGGCAGATCGCGCCCACCCTGGCGCGCATTCTCGCCGTCACCCTGAATGACGCCAAGCAACCGCCGCTCAACTTCGGCAAATAGCTGGCGAGCTTCGCAGCCGGAACGGCAATGCCCGCAACCGGCTGCGAAGCTCGGTCCCTCACCTTGGTCACTCTTTCCTGATTACAGCACTGGACACGCAGCCCATACGGACGCACAATACCCCCATGCCGCGCATACCCACGATTACCTACGAGCAAGCCGATCCCACTGCCAAGGAAATCTTCGACCATTACCAAAAGGAACGCGGCAATGTCCCCAACATGTTCCGCACGGTCGCCCATCGGCCGGAGATTCTCCGCACAATGATTGCGCACTTCCGCGCCGTCATGGAGACCGGCACCGTCGGCGTTAAGCTCAAGGAGTTGGTCATCGTGCGCACATCGCAGATCAACCACTGCGACTATTGCCTCGCCTCACACTCCCAGCTCGCCCGGCGCTACGGCTGGAGCGAGGAACAAATTACGGACCTCGCCAACTTTCGCACCCGCGCCGATTTCGATCCGCGCGAGAAGGCCGCCCTGGAACTCGCCGAGCGCGAGACTCTCGACTCCACCGGTATCGACGACAAGTTCTGGGCCACACTCCGCCAGCACTTCGACGAAGGCGAGATCATCGAACTGGCCGCCGCCATCGGTCTCTTCAACTATTTCAACCGCTTCAATAATTCGCTCAAGATGGAGCCAACCAAGTGAATCTGAGCCTGCTCCTCTGCGGTGCTCTATTGTTTGCCGTTCCGGTAGTGGCGCAGCCGAGCCTAACGCCTGCTGTCCCGTCGCCCAAGCCCGAGATAACTATGCCCAGAATACGTGTGGAGTGTACTCCCGCTTCGCGCGCCGCAGATCTCGTCGGGCAGCACGGATGCGTATCCGGAAGGGTTTTCCGCATTACCTACACTCGCACAGGGGCAGTCCACGTCTCGCTCTGCCCTGTTCGCAGCAACTGCTCGTTTCACGCAGTTGCCGAGGCGCGTGACAGCCGGACCATTGGCGACCTCTCCTATTTACGCGGCCAAATTGTTGCCGTCATTGGCGATGTCACCGAGAGCCGCGGCCATCCCCGAATCGTCATAAAGAATCGCGAGCAGTTTCAGGTTGCGGCTGGCGGACCGCCGCAGGAATTCGATGCGGCCCGGCCCAGAGCCAACGGAAAGTCCTTCTCCGGCAGTAATCGCGTCTGGTAGACGGCTGGCAACTAAGCAGGCGCACTCGTGAGCGCGCCCCCGGCTCAAGCATCCACTCACCCCTCTTCGCCCTGTGGCAGTTGCGGCGCGTAGCGCACGCCTACGTACAGCACTCCCGCTGAGATTGCAATTGCCGTGGAGGCCGCCACAAACGCGAACTGCATGTTGCTGCGATCCGAGATGTAGCCCATCAGACTCGGCGAAAATGCATCACCCAGCAGGTGAATTGTGAAGAGGTTCACTGCAAAGGCCGTCGAGCGGATCGGCGCAGAGACTGAATTCAAGATCGCCGCGTTCAGCGGAGCCGTATTCAGCAGCAGAAAAAACTCACCCATGAAGATTGCCGGATACATCCACGAACCTGCATGGAAGACCGCCAGCAGCACCGAGGGCAGAGCCAGCGTCATGCCGATGGCAGAGATCAAACAGTGTCCGCCGCGCTTCCGCGCCTCCATGCGGTCGCCCAGCCAGCCGCCCAGCATCGTCGCCAGAATCCCGGCCGCCAAGGTCATCAATCCGAAACGCAGATTCGCCGTCGGCAGTGGAACTCCACGGATGCGGGAGAGAAATGTGGGCATCCACACCTGCATCCCGCCGACTGCAAAGGTCATCATCGCCATGCCCAGCGTCGCGGTCCAGAAGGCCGGATTCCGCCACAGCCCCAGGAATGTCCCACGCTCCAAGGTAACCGCCAGCCGGTCTTGCGCGCCGCGCTTCGGCTCGGGAATCAGTAGCAACAGAAGGCCCAATATCACGCCCGGCACCGCTCCCACCAGGAACGGCGCCCGCCAGCCCCAGCGTGCGGCCACCGCGCCACCCAGCAAGTATCCCATCGCCGTTCCCACCGGGATCGCAAGGTAGAACACGGAAAGCACTCGCGCGCGCCGGTACTCAGGATGCAGGTCGGAAAGAAATGAAGGCGCAATCGCCACAAACGTCGCCTCGCCCACGCCCACTAGCGTGTGCCGTATCATCAGCTCCGTAAAGTTATGGGTCACCGCCGTCAGCAAGGTAGCTGCCGACCAGATCAGCGCTCCCGTGCACATGATCAACCGCCGCGGATGGCGATCGGCCAGCCAGCCTACGACAGGCGCAGTCACCATGTAGCAGATGAAGAATGCCGTAGTCAGCAGCCCGAACCTCGCATCCGAGCCTGGAAACTCATGCTGAACCAGAGGCTGCACCGCAAACAGCACCGAGCGGTCAATGTAATTCACAAAGTTCAGCGCCGTCAGAATTACCAGCGCCGTCATAGCCCAACGCCCGCCGCCGGCAGCGCTGCGATACCCGAACTGCCTGCGCCCCACTCGTCCCTGCTCTTCGGTCAAGCCGTCCGCCTCGTCGTCGAAATGAAATGCGAGTCAGCTAGCGCTGCCAGCCAGCCATCCAATGCAAGTCCACTACTTTTTCCGCGGCCAGCGTGCTTCCACCAGCGTCCCCAATCCGCCTCGCGGACGGAACTGCCCGCGCACCTCGCACCACACCGGCTTGACCGCCTTTGTCACATCCTCAAGAATCCGGTTCACCACGTTTTCCTGGAAGATTCCCAGGTTGCGGTATTCGTTGATGTATTCCTTCAACGATTTCAGCTCCAGGCAGAGTTTATTCGGCATATAGCGGATCCAGATGGTGCCGAAATCCGGCAGGCCAGTCTTGGGGCACACCGAGGTGAATTCAGGAATGTCGATCTCGATCACGTAGCTGGGAAACTGGTTGGGCCAGCTCTCGATTGGCGGAAAAGCGTGATCCACTCCGCTGGCGGCGTGGTCAGGGGTATAGCCATGGCGGGTCGGACCCGCTTCAGTGGTTTTCTTTGTCGTAGCCATCCGGCTATTCTAGCCTAGACGCCCGTCTCACTGTGGCTTGCACTGGTTCAGGCTGCAATATCGCTTGCGGCTTCGGGTTTCGCCGTCTCCTTTTGCGGCAGAGCCTGCTTGAGTTCCAAACCTCCAGCGCCCCTTGCGAGCAGCACTTGGCCGTTAATTTCCGCTCCCAGCAGGATCACGAACCAGCTCCAATAGAGCCAAGTCATAAGCGCAATCGCACCGCCCAAGGCGCCATACGTTCGATTGAGGTTTGCGAATCTCTGGAAATAAATTCCGAGAGCGTCAGAAAGGAAGAGCCATGCGCCCACGGCTACCAGCGCGCCTGTCAGAGTATGCGCAAAGCGCTGCTTCACGTTCGGCGCCAGGAAGTACATGCTTTCCACTGCGGTCACGATAAAGGCCACGGAAACTGTCCAGCGAATCACCGGCCAAATATGTGCCAATACCAAGTTCAGGTGCAGGACGCCGGCCATCCACTCGCCGAACCTTGGACCCACCAGCATCAGGAGCATCGCCACCACCAGCAACCCACCTACCAGGAAGGCCAGCAGAACGGCCAGCCCACGCGTTTTCCAGAACGGACGCGTTTCGGGCACATCGTAAGCCACATTCAGCGCTTCGATCATCCCCGCAAAGCCCGTCGAAGCCGACCAAAGCGTGCCGATAACGCCAAACGACAGCAGCGCCCCACGGTGCGGAGTAATCACGTCGTTCACTACATAGCGGACCACTCCCATACTGTCAGCAGGCACGAAGTGAGCGGTCAATACCAGGACCTGGCTGGACAGGTTCGGCACCGGCAGAAACCCCACCACCGCCGATATCGCGATCAGTGCTGGAAACAGGCTCATTACAAAGTAATAGGAGAGTCCGGCGGCGAACGCCATCGTGTGCTTGCGATTAGCCCCTGCGATCGCAGCTTGCAATATCCTTGCAAACTTTCCCACTCGCATTGCTCCTGCCCTCTTCACCGTCACCCGGAGCCAGCTTCCGTTTGGGATTATGATGATTTTTTCTGTCTCCGTGCCTGCCTTGTCCCGGTCAGAAACCCACGAAACCTGGAAGGCGGCCCTTCCCCGCATTCTTGCTTGACAAACGACAAGGGAAACCAATCAGGCGACTTGCCAAACCAGCAAACAAACCCCTAGTCTGGAAACATTGTGCATACTGGCCTCAGATATACTGAAAGTCTTAACTCATGGCTAACGGAACTTTGAACGGTAGTCCCGGCGGTACTCGCCGCGGCTGGATCACGACACTGATTATCCTGGCGATCCTATTTCTCGCCGTGGGAGCCTATCTATATCTCCGGCCTCGCCGCATCCGCATTTCGGTGGTCAAACCCGAACGGCAAACCGTCTCCAACTCCATCACCACCAACGGAAAAGTCGAGCCCCTTCATGGATTTGAAGCCCATGCTCCACTGGCGGGCACAATCAAAAAGGTTCTGGTCACCGAAGGCGCCCGCGTCAAGGCAGGGCAATTGCTCCTTGTACTCGATGATGCGCGCGCTCGTAGCGACCTTGCCGATGCCCATACGCGCCTGAAGGGAGCTGAGGAGAGATACGCCAACCTGCTCGCCGGAGGCACTCCACAACAGGTTCTGCTCCGCAAAGCCGATCTGCAAAAGGCAACTGCTGATCGCAATGCTGCTAAGCGGGAATTCGAGGCGCTTGAGCGGCTCCAGCAGCGCGGTGCCGCCACCGCCGAAGAAGTGGCTGCGGCCCGCGACCGCCTGATTCGGGCACGGGCCGACCTTGCACAGTTGCAGCCCCAGGTCCGGTACTCGTCCCAGGAACAGGCGCGCGCCCAGAGTGAGGTCGAAGACTCCAAGGCCAACGTTCAACTGACAGAGGACGTCCTGCGCAACTGCAACGTGCGCGCTCCGTCTGATGGCACTGTGTACTTCCTTCCGGTTCGCACCGGTGTCTATGTCAATGCGGGAGACTTGCTCCTGCAGGAGGCCAACCTTTCGCAGTTGCAGGTTCGAGCCTTTGTTGACGAGCCGGAGATCGGTCACCTTGCCATTGGACAGACGGTTCGCATTACCTGGGATGCTCTGCCCGGACACTCATGGCAGGGCACGGTTGCGACTCTACCTTCTACGGTCGTCAACCGCGGCTCTCGCGTCGTCGGAGAAATCTTCTGTACAGTCGACAATTCCGAGCGACTGCTGCTGCCCAACGTCGACGTCAGCACAACTATCATCGCCAACAGCAAGCAGAACGCTCTCACCGTGCCGCGCGAGGCTGTGCATGAAGACAGCAGCCGGAATTACGTGTACGTTCTCCAAGATGGTCACCTGCATCGCCGCGATGTCAAACTTGGCATCTCGAACCTGACTCGGGTCGAGATTCTCAGCGGCATCTCAGATCAGGACGTGATTGCCGTCCAGTCGTTCAGCCCCTCGCCCATGTCAGAGGGGGTCGAGGTCAAGATCGTAGAGAATCCGTCATAATGAGCATCACGCCTCGCCTTCTCCGCTACCTGCCTCGCCTGCTGCGAGGTCTGCCGCTGGGAGCTTTGTTGCTGGGCTGGTTGCTGTTACCCACTCCGTCCGTGGCAGCCGCGAAACCCAGCGAACTGCTCGATGCCGGCCGCGCGGATGAAGTGCTGCGCCTGCTGGCCCCGTCGGCAGAGAGCAATCATGCCGCGGACCTCAACTACTCATGCCGCGCCTACTACCAGCTGCGGGACTGGGACAACGCAGTGCGCGATTGCGAACGCGCTGCCCAGCTTGAACCCGGAAATTCCATCTTCCAGCTCTGGCTTGGCCGCAGCTACGGCGAAAAGGCTAATGTTGCAGGCGCGCTCTCCGCATACTCACTGGCCCGCAAGTGCGTGGCGGCCTTCGCCACTGCCCGCTCACTGGACCGTAAGAATCTCGCCATCGCACGCGACCTTGCCGAGTACTATTCCACGGCTCCAGCCATTGTCGGTGGAGGCAGTGACAAAGCCCTCGCTCTGGCCGCCGAACTCGCTCCCGAGCATCCCGCCGATGCCGCCTGGGTGCGCGCCATGGTCGCCTCAAATCAGGGCCGGTACGAACAGGCTGAGTTCCAATATAACGAGGCAATTCGCCTCGATCACGACTCGGCAGCGGCCTGGCTCGACCTCGCCCGTTTCCTGCGTTCGCGCAAGAGTTGGGATCGCTTTCAGCAGTGCATCGAGCACGCCGTCCGCTCCACGCGCATCCGTCCCACCGACCGTTACGACGCAGCCGAGCTGCTGCTGGTAACCAACCGTGATCTCCCGGAGGCCGCGCACCAGATGCGGGCCTACATTCAGGGCCACACCGAGGAGGCAGCTCCGGTCTTTCGCGCCCACTTTCTGCTCGGCGAAATCCTGTTGAAGAACGGAGACGCCAGCCAGGCTGCCGCCGAGTACCAGGCCGCGCTTGCCTTAGCCAATTCCTATCGCCCCGCGCTGGAAGCTCTCCGGCGCGTGGAAGCAACGTCAAAACCGCAACGCTAGGCTGGTACCCAGCACAGGCTTGCGGAGGAGTACGACCGAAGATGACGAAGACGCGATCTCACAAATTCCGCGCTCCCTTTATCGCCTGGCTGCTGCTGGCCGCGCTGCCCCTGTTTGCCGCCGAGCCCATCGACTTCCACCAGGCCATCGAACTCGCACTCAAGCACAGCGGCACCATGCTTGCTGCCTCCGCCGATCGCACCCGTGCCGCCCAGCGCTACCGCACAGAGCGCTACGCTTACTTTCCCACCGTCGTCTTCGGCTCCGGCCTTGGATATAGCATTGGCCAACCTATTGCTATAGCTGGACAAGCGCCTTCGCTCTACAACCTCACCCACAACCAGACCCTGTTCAACCTCTCCACTCGAGAGACCATCAAGGCCGCCCATAGCGACTCGCTGGCCGCTAACATCGACTACGCGGACCGCGCCGAGCAGGTCATTCTTGACACGGCTCTGCTCTACATCGAACTTGATAACACCCAGCAGCGACTCATCGCGGCGCAGCAGCAGAGGGAGTCCGTCAACCACGCACTGTACATCGCGCAGCAGCGCCAAAAGGAAGGCGTCGGCAGCCAGCTGGACAGCAAGCGCGCGGAGCTCGATGCCGCCCGCGTCGATCTCCGCATTGCCGAACTGGAAACCAGTCTCGATGTGCTCCGCGAGAACCTCGGGCGCAGTATTGGCCGCTCACCCGCAGCCCTCGAAACCGTCAGTGCCTCGATTCCCAGCGCACCGCCTATACCTTCAGCAGACGATCTCACCTCAGTCGCACTCGCCAACGCCGCGAGCGTACGTGTGGCCGATGAGCATGTTCGCGCCGCCCATGATCGCGCCCGCGCCGAACACCGGATGAACTATCCCTCCATCGACTTCGCCGGACAATTTGCCGAATTTGCTACTTTCAATAACTACGCGCAGTACTACAAAGAATTTTCGCCGCATAACTACAGCTTCGGCATCAATCTTCGCGTTCCCCTTCTCAACCTTGCACAGAACGCCCGCGCAGCCGCTGCTGACGCAGAGGCTTTGCACGCCGAAGCTGACGCGCAGATCGCGCGCGACAAAGTGGCCGCCGACGCCGTTCGCGCCCAGCACACCATCAGCCAGCTTAAGGCCGTCACCCGCGTCTCACGTCTGGAATTTGAAGTTGCACAAGCCAACATCGATGCCGTAAAGCTCCAGGTGCAGCAGGGCCATGCCAATGCCCGCGACCAGGAGCTGGCAATCGCCGATGTTGCCAACCGCCAGGTCGCCCTGCTTCAGAGCCAGTTCGAGTATCTGCGCGCTCAGCTCCAACTGCTTCGCCAGACCGGAGAACTGCACCAATGGGCGCTAGGTAGCAAGTAATGACACTTCGCAAATATCTCGTGCTGCTCGCCGTAGTTGTCTTCGGCTCCATCGGAGATGCCTTTCTGGCGCGCGGCATGAAGACTGCCGGCTCCATCGACGTTCACCATCTCACCCACGTCTTCACCGCACTTGCCAGTCCCTGGATCATCATCGGAATTTTTTGCCTGCTCGCCTTCATGTCCAGCTACATGACCGCGCTTTCTTTTGCCGATCTCACCTTCGTTCTGCCCGCAACTGCCATCGGCTATGTGTTCATGGCTCTGCTCTCGCGTTTCTGGCTGCATGAGCATGTCAGCCCGCAGCGGTGGGCGGGTATCGTCCTCATCACCGTAGGAGTTGGCATTGTTGCTGGAGGTCCGTCCCGCACCGAACATCCATCCAAAATAGATCCTTCTGCCGAAGTCTCCGCCAACGCTGCCGGAGATCGCCCATGAGGAATCTCTACACCTGGCTGTGCATTTTCACTACGGTCTGCGCCGCCGCCGCCGGAGACGTTCTCATTGCCCTGGCCATGCGCCGCATCGGCGACCTTGGCGAATTCCGCCACAAACACGGTTTCCTCGCGGTCATCGCACGGGTTCTATCCAGCGGAGCTCTCTTTGGCGGGATTTTCTTCATGGCAATGGCTTTTTTCAGCAACCTCATCGGACTCTCGTGGGCCGACCTCAGTCTGATGGGCCCAGCCTCGGCAGCTCTCACCTTTGTCACCAACGCACTGGGCGCCAAGTTCTTCCTGCATGAGAACGTTGACCGTCGCCGCTGGTTCGCCACCATCTTCGTTTGTTGCGGAGTTCTGCTCCTTACCCGCTCCTGATCCTCCTGCCACAATTGCTGTAAAATCACTTCAGGAATGTCCATCAACAGCAGTACCGCGCCCCTCAAAAAGATCTCTGATTCCGCTTCGCCCGCACCGCGCCCGCGTGTCGGCTTCGTCAGCCTCGGCTGTCCCAAAAATCTGGTGGACTCCGAAGTCATGATGGGCATGCTCTCCACCAACGGAGCCGAAATCACCTCCCACGCCGAAGACGCCGACATCATCGTCGTCAACACCTGCTCGTTTATCGATACCGCCAAGCAGGAGTCCGTGGACACCATCTTGGAGATGGTGCAGCACAAGACCAGCGGTCGTGCCAAAAAGCTCATCGTCACCGGCTGCCTCGTCGAGCGCTACCGCGACGAGATCCAGAAAAACATTCCTGAAATCGACGCTGTTCTCGGTACCGGCGAACTGGCCGATATTCTCGCCGCCGCCGGAATCACTCCGTCCGAGCCCGCGCCTACTCCTTTCACGATTCTTACAAACGGCGCACACCCGCACCCCAGCGCCTCGCAGCAGCTCAAGGGTGGAATGGCGCCAGCAGCAGGCAACGTAGCGTTGCCCACACCGCAGCCCGCTTCGCGTCCGGAGGGCGATGCCCGCCAGCGAGCGGGGCGCTTTGCCCGCGACACATGGGATGGAGCCCGAGCCGAGCTGCCCAGCTATCTCTACGACGAGAACACTCCGCGTCTGCTAGCCACCGGGCGCTACTCCGCCTACATCAAGATTGCCGAAGGCTGCGATCATCCCTGCGCCTTCTGCATCATTCCGCAGCTCCGCGGCAAGTTCCGCTCCCGCACCATCGACTCGGTGGTCACCGAGGCCGAGCGTCTTGCCGCTCAGGGGGTCCGCGAAATCAATCTTATCGGACAGGACACAACCTGCTTCGGCGAAGACCTCGGCATACAAGACGGCCTTGCCGCGCTGCTTGAAAAGCTGGCGCAAGTCGAAGATTTACGCTGGGTCCGCGTTCTCTACGCCTATCCCAACAAGATCACTCCGCGCCTGCTCGAGGTTCTCGCCAAGTATCCGCGCCTTTGCCGCTATATCGACGTTCCCTTGCAGCACGCCGCACCTGCGGTACTCAAACGCATGAAGCGCGGCGGCTCTGCAGAAATCTTCCTCAAACTCATCGCCAAGATGCGGCAAACCGTCCCCGGCCTCACCCTGCGCACCTCCTTTATCGTCGGCTTCCCCGGCGAAACCGAAGACGATTTCCAGCAGCTCTGCAGCTTCGTCAGCGCCGCGCAGTTTGACTGGCTCGGAGTCTTTGCCTACTCCGACGAGGAGGGCTCGCCCGCCTTTCATCTCTCGGACAAAGTTCCGCCCCGCGAAATTGAGCGACGCCGCCGCAAACTCATGCAGTTACAGAAGCGCATCAGCCGCCAGCGCCGCAAGCATTGGATTGGCCGCGAAATCGAAGTGATGCTCGAAGGCCCCAGCGAGGAGACCGACCTGCTCTGGGAAGCACGCACTCCCGCCCACGCACCCGAGATTGACGGCAAGGTTTTCATCAATGATTTCGGAGATCAACAGTCGCCCCAGCCCGGGAGCTTCCACCGCGCCATTGTGGAAGAAGCCCACGATTACGACCTGGTCGCGCGACTTTTGTAGATCAGGATTTTCTGAGCATTGCTTGGCCGGTGCTCGCCGTCAAGCCGTGACCAATTTCAGCTTTGAAATCTTCGGTGCCTGCGTAGAGAATGATGGCATCGCAGATTGTGCGATACATGTCCCATGACCAAGAAGAAAATCGCGTCGCTCCGCTGTCCAACCTGCCGCAAGATTGTGCTTGCCAAAGATCCCGACTTCCCTTTCTGCTCCGACCGCTGCCGTGTCATCGATCTCGGCAAGTGGATCAGCGGAGGTTACGTCATCTCCTCGCCCGTGAATGATCCGGAGTCCGGCGGCGAAGCCGAGTACAATGAGCCCAGAGAGCGCCGCATCGGAGGCCTGCGCAAGGGGCCCGAGTGGCCCGGCTCAGCCGACGAAAGCGAGAACCATGGACGCCGCAAGCCCAACTGAGACACAGCACACCAAGAAAGGCTCTGCCCGGCCCACCCGGCCCTACTGGGCGTGGACGGTTGCCACTTTCTTTGGAGCTGGCGCCCTCAAGCCCGGTCCCGGAACCTGGGGCTCGCTGGGAGCGGTGCTCACCTGGGTGCTCGTCGCTCGCAACCTGCCGCCGCAGTTGCTTATTCCCGGAGCCCTGGCCTATTGCGCCCTGGCCACTGCCATCGGAATTCCCGCTGCCACTCTTACCGCCCGCGCCTGCCATCGCGATGATCCGTCGCACGTTGTCATCGACGAGGTCGCCGGTCAGATGCTCACGCTTGTCGCCGCCCCAATCACCTGGAAGGCGCAGCTTGCGGGCTTTGTGCTTTTTCGCGCCTTTGATATTGTTAAGCCGCCGCCGATTCGCCGCCTTGAGCACCTGCGTCCGGAGGGTGTCGGCATCGTGATTGACGATCTTGGCGCTGGTTTCTACGGCTTTATCGTTCTCCAACTTTTGTTGCACTTCGGCATCGTAAGATAGTAAGCGCACGCCTATGATCCAGACTTCTGAATCTCCCGTCATCCTCTCCGTCGAGCCATCCTTCGCATTGCCGGGCGGCGAAATTCTGCTGCGCGGCCGCGCTCTCCTGTCCAGCATCACGCAACCAACCCAGGCTTTCTTTGGTGAGACGCTTGCCTCGGTGGTCTTCGCCTCGCCCACCCAGCTCATTCTCCGCGTGCCTGAAGCGGCCGCGGGTGAAACCATTACCGTTACCACTGCGAACGGCTCGGCGTCCATCCCCTTCACTCTGGCCACTCTACTGTCGGAGAATCTCCACCCTGTCGCCAATCCAGCCGTCGATATTGTGGGCAACATCTATGTCACCTTCTCCGGCAGCCGCGGCCAGTCTGTGCCCACCTCGCTCTTCCGCATCGACGATGAGTCCAACATTCATCCCATCGCTGCCGAAATCATGAACCCCACCGGCCTTGCGCTGGACGCCACCGGAAATCTCTACATCTCTTCGCGTCACGACGGTGCCGTCTACCGCCTCTCCACCGAAGGCGATCTTTCCACTTATGCCGAAGGTATGGGTGTCGCCACTGGCCTGGCCTTCGACGCACTCGGCAATCTTTACGTCGGCGACCGTAGCGGAACCATCTTCAAACTCGCACCCGACCGCCAGATCTTCGTCTTTGCCACCATCGAACCCAGCGTCGCCGCCTACCACCTGGCATTTTCACCCAACGGAAATCTCTACGTCACTGGTCCCACGACCTCGTCCAATGACTGCGTCTATGAGATCGATCCCCACGGCGTCGTCACTCCCTTCTTCACCCATCTCGGACGTCCCCAGGGACTCGCATTCGACCTCCAAGGCAACCTCTACGTCGCCGCATCCTGGCGCGGACACCGCGGCATCATCCGCATTTCGCCCGAAAAGCAAGCCTCGTTCATCATTGCCGGAACCAACCTCGTCGGCATCGCCTTCGATCCCAGCAATGCCCTCGTCTTGGCAACCACCGCTGCAGCCTACTTCCTTCCCTGGAGCATTCCCGGCTTCATTGAGACTCCGGAACTCCCTGAGCCGTAGCTCTTGCCCGCTATCTTTCTTGGCTCAAATAAAAAAGCGCAGCCGCTATCCGGATGCGCTTTTCCAACTTCCTTGATGAACCACTTCGGCGGCCTACTTCACTTCCAGCAGCTCCACGTCAAAAATCAGATACGCGTTACGCGGAATATTGGGCGGCTGCCCTTTGTATCCATAGGCAAGTTCCGGCGGAATCCTGAGCTGCCGTTTGCCGCCTACCTTCATGCCGGCCACGCCCAAATCCCAGCCCTTGATCACCTCACCGGAACCCAGGGTGAACTCCAGCGGCTCCTTGCGGTCGTAAGAGCTGTCGAACTTCGTGCCCTCTTCCAGTAGCCATCCGGTGTAGTTCACTCGCACCTTGCTGCCCTTCGCGGCCGCCGCTCCGCTGCCCACGTTCAGGTCCCAATACGTCAGACCGCTTGGCAGGGCTGCACCGGCTCCATCCACCGGCGCCGGGTGCAGCGGCCCCTGTGCCGTCACGCATAGCGCCGACAGGAACAGGAGCGTCAGGATGAGTGCATTTCTCATCGTTTTTATTCCTTCCCGACCGCGTCGTGCTTCACGGCGTCGTGTGCCGCATGCAGCTCCTGCAAATTGTAGACGCTGATTCCTCCCGCTTGCAGCACGGGAATTCCCTCTACCACCGCCCGCGCCGCGGACAGTGTAGTGATCGTCGGAATCCGCGCTGTAATGGCCGCTCTTCGGATCGCTTTCTCGTCGAACCATGGCTCGCCACGCGCTTGCGGCGTGTTGATGATGAGCTGAATCCGGTCGCCCTTAATCAGATCGACTACGTTCGGCCTTCCCTCTTTCACCTTGTACACGCGCTCCACCCGCATCCCGGCCAATTCCAGAGCTTCGGCCGTGCCATGCGTCGCCACAATCTTGAAGCCCATGTCCACAAACTTCCGAGCCACCTCAGCAGCGTGCGGCTTATCACGTTCGTTCACGCTGATGAACACTGTGCCCTTCGACGGCAGCGCCTGTCCGGCGGCCAGCTGCGCCTTGGCGAATGCCTCGCCAAAGTTATCCGCAACTCCCATCACCTCGCCAGTCGAGCGCATCTCCGGCCCCAGCACCGTATCTACTCCCGGAAACTTGTTCCACGGGAACACCGGAGACTTCACGTAGAAGAACTCTCCCGTATCCAGATCCTTTTTCGCGGCGATGTTCTCCGGCAAAAACTCTTTCAGTTTGCGGCCGGTCATCAACCGGGACGCAATCTTCGCGCACGGTACGCCCGTTGCCTTTGATACATATGGCACGGTTCGCGAAGCTCTCGGATTCACCTCGATCACATACACTTTCTCGCGCTGGATCGCATACTGAATGTTCATCAGTCCCACCACATTCAGCGCCTTTGCCAGCTTGTAGGTGTATTCGCGAATGGTCGCCAGCACCGGGCCAGACAGATCCACGCTCGGCAACACACACGACGAATCGCCCGAGTGAATTCCCGCCTCTTCAATGTGCTCCATGATGCCGGCGATTACCACGTCGTCGCCGTCGCACAAGGCATCCACGTCGACCTCGGTCGCCGCCTCCAGGAAGTGATCCACCAGGATCGGACGGTCCTGCGAATACTCTACCGCCGCCCCCATGTACTCCTTCACTGACTTGGCGTCGTAGGCAATCACCATCGCGCGTCCGCCCAATACATACGAAGGACGCAACAGCACCGGATAGCTAACCTTTTCCGCCGCGGCCAGCGCCTCATCCACCGAGCTCGCCATTCCACCCGGCGACTGCGGAATCTGCAGCTGGTTCAGCAGCGCCTCAAAGCGCTTGCGATCCTCGGCCAAATCGATGGATTCCGGCGACGTCCCAATGATCTTCACTCCGGCTTTCTTCAGAGGCAGAGCCAGGTTCAGCGGAGTTTGTCCGCCGAACTGCACAATCACACCGATGTCGTCCGTCCCCTTGGCCTCGTGTTCGTAGATCGCCATCACGTCTTCAAAGGTCAAAGGCTCAAAGTACAAGCGGTCGCTCGTGTCGTAGTCGGTGGAAACCGTCTCGGGATTGCAGTTCACCATGATGGTTTCAAAGCCATCGTCGCGCAATGCAAACGCCGCGTGGCAACAGCAGTAATCGAACTCAATCCCCTGCCCAATGCGGTTCGGCCCAGAGCCCAGGATGATCACTTTCTTCTTGGACGTCGGCAGCGCCTCATCTTCATCTTCAAAGGTCGAGTACATGTACGGAGTAAAGCTCTCAAACTCCGCCGCGCAAGTGTCCACCCGTTTGTATACTGGCTTGATTCCCTGCTCCTGGCGCTTCTCGTAAATCTTGATCGCGCCCTCGCGTGACGGCATCTTCCACAGATTGCTCATGCGCGCGTCGCTGATTCCTTTGCGCTTGGCATCGCGCATTTCGTCAGCCGTAATCGTCTCCAGCGAGTTCTTCTCCAGCAACGCCAGCTCGTCGCTCACTTCTTTCAGCTGGTAGAGAAACCACGGGTCCATCGCGGTCAGCTTCGCCACGTGCGGCACGGTCCATCCGTGGCTCAACGCGTAGCGCACATACTGCAGCCGCTCCGGATGTGGCGATACCAGCCGCTTGGTGATGATCTTCGGCTCAACTGTCTCTGTCTCCAGCCGCCTTCCGGTCTCCAGCGAACGCACCGCCTTCAGCAGCGACTCCTTGAAGGTGCGGCCGATCGCCATCACCTCGCCCACCGACTTCATTTGTGGCCCAAGGCTTTCGTCGGCCCCCGGGAACTTTTCAAATTGCCACTTCGGAATCTTCACCACCACGTAGTCCAGCGTCGGTTCAAAACATGCTGGAGTCTTCTGCGTGATGTCGTTGGTGATTTCGTCCAGCGTGTAGCCCACAGCCAGCCGCGCCGCAATTTTCGCAATCGGGAAGCCGGTCGCCTTCGATGCCAACGCCGACGAGCGCGAGACGCGTGGATTCATCTCGATCACAATCTGCCGGCCGGTCGTTGGATTCACCGCGAACTGCACATTCGAGCCGCCGGTCTCCACTCCGATCTCGCGCATCACCTTGATCGCGCCATCCCGCATGCGCTGATACTCTCGGTCGCTCAACGTCTGTGCCGGAGCCACCGTAATCGAGTCGCCCGTATGCACGCCCATGGGATCGAAGTTCTCAATCGAGCAGACGATGATCACGTTGTCCTTCAGGTCGCGCATCACTTCCAGCTCGTATTCCTTCCAGCCCAGCACGCTCTCTTCAATCAGCACCTCGTGCACGGGAGAAAGGTCCAGTCCGCGCGCCAGCAGGTCTAGCAGCTCTTCGCGATTGAACGCAATTCCACCACCCGAGCCGCCCAGCGTGAACGACGGACGCAGCACCACCGGGAAGCCCAGCTTGGTAGAAAACTCCAGACCATCCTTCAAATTGTTCACCAGCACCGAGCGCGGCACATCCAGCCCGATGCGCGTCATCGCGTCCTTGAACAGCAGCCGGTCTTCGGCCTTCTTGATCGCCTCCAACTGCGCGCCAATCAGCTTGACATCGTACTTTTCCAGCACTCCGCCATCGGCCAGCTCCACCGCAAGGTTCAGCGCCGTCTGCCCGCCCACGGTCGGCAGCACGGCCATTCCTTTACCAACGCCCAGCGCCACTTCGTGCCGAATGATCTCTTCCACGTACTGCCGCGTCAACGGTTCGACATACGTGCGGTCAGCCATCTCCGGATCGGTCATGATGGTCGCTGGATTGGAGTTCACCAGCACAACCTCATACCCTTCGGCCTTCAGCGCCTTGCACGCCTGCGTGCCGGAATAGTCAAACTCCGCCGACTGGCCAATCACAATCGGCCCCGAACCAAGGATCAGAATCTTCGAAATATCAGTGCGACGTGGCATCTAGTTATGCTTTCTCATCTGAATAATTGCCTGGCAAAGTGCAACGAGGTTCAGACGCGCGAGGCGCACGCGCTAACCTCTCCACTCGTTCATCATCTTCACAAAATCCGCGAACAGATAATGCGAATCGTGCGGCCCCGGCGAAGCTTCGGGGTGATACTGCACGCTGAACAGCGGGTAGTTGCGGTGCCGCAATCCCT
The DNA here is from genome assembly GCA_964559875.1 of uncultured Acidobacteriaceae bacterium. GTDB lineage: Bacteria > Acidobacteriota > Terriglobia > Terriglobales > Acidobacteriaceae > TOLSYN. Next base: position 79,150 of record CAZLJQ010000014.1, on the reverse strand, counting down.
CCAGCGTGTTGTCGTTCAAGTCCACGTGCGTCAACTCCACCTCGCTCTGCTTCAGCGAATCCGGATCGACCGCATAGTTGTGGTTGTGCGCCGTGATCTCCACCTTGCCGGTCAGCAGCTGCTTCACCGGATGGTTGCCGCCGTGGTGCCCGAACTTCAGCTTGTAGGTCTTGCCATCCAGCGCTAGGCCAATCAACTGATGCCCCAGGCAAATGCCGAAGATTGGCACGCGTCCCGCCATCTTGCGAATCGCCTTCTGCGCATACACCACCGCATCCGGATCGCCTGGCCCATTCGATAGGAAGACGCCGTTCGGCTGCAAGGCCAGCACATCCTCGGCCGAGGTCTGCGCCGGTACCACCGTTACATCGCAGCCCGAGCTCACCAGCCGCCGCAAAATATTGAGTTTGATTCCGTAGTCATAGGCGACCACGCGCTTGCGCGCCGGTCCGTTGCGGTCGACCGTCTCGCTGGTCACCACCGCAAGCTGCGGTGCTGAGCCGCGCGGCACCGTGATGATCCTCTCCTCTACGTCTCCCTTGCTCCACTCATAGCTCACCTTAGTGGAGACTTCCTTTGCCAGGTCCAGCCCGTCGATCGTCGGCGTCGCCTTGGCCATGGCTACCAGCTTCTCCACGTCCGTCTCGCTGGTGGAGATTACTCCGCGCATCACCCCGCGATCGCGCAGATGCCGCACCAGCGCGCGGGTGTCAATGTCTGACAGCACCGGAACCTTGTGCCGCTCCAAGTATTCGTCCGTCACCTGGTGCGAGCGGTAGTTCGAGGCATAGGGCGAGAACTCACGCACGATCAGCCCTTCGATATAGGGCTTCACGGATTCCTCATCGTCGGGATTCGTGCCGTAATTGCCGATTTCAGGATTGGTGAGAACTACAATTTGCCCGGCGTAAGAAGGGTCTGTGAAGATCTCCTGATAGCCGGTGATGGATGTATTAAAAACTACTTCGCCCGTACGTTCGAGCCGTGCTCCGTAGCCTTTGCCGCGAAAGACTCTGCCGTCTTCCAGCGCAAGGATAGCTTGCATCGCATCCTCAGGGAGTGGATTTTCTAGATGATATCAGCTATTCAACCCCGGTGCAGCCCCCGAACACGGAAATACTCTACAGCTTTGCATATTGATGCAATCATTCGCATAATATGCACTTGACGTGCGCCCTATCAGGCCCCGGTTACCGTTGGTGACTCTCCGATCCACAACCGCTCTTCCAACGCGCGCAGCATGACCGCCGCCACGTCCGCCCGTGAAACCATGTTAGCCGCCGGACGCGCGAAGGTCACGGCGTAGCGCCCGGTCAGAGGCCCGTTGGTCAGCCCCGTCGGCCGCAGAATCGTCCAATCCAGCCCGCTTGCCTTCACCTCGGGCTCCATCAGGTGCTTGTCCTCATACGGAGCCCACAGCAGAGTCGCAAACAGCAGTCTAGCCGCCAGATTTGCATGCGCCAGACTTTCACCCGCGCCAAACGCCGACTCCACCACTAGCCGCCGCACTCCCTGCTCCTTCATCACTTCCATGATCAGGTGCGTTCCCACCGAGACCACCCGCGTATTGCGCAGCAGGTTGCGCTGTCCCAGGCAACTCAGCACCGCATCACTGCCCAACACCGTCTTGGTCACGCTTTCGTGATCCAGCACGTTGCCCAGCACAATCCGCATGTTCGGGTTCGTCAGAGGCATACGATTTGGATTCCGTAGCAGCACCCGCACGCTATGTCCATGCTCCAGCGCCTGCCGCGTCAGCTCCACTCCCGTGCCGCCCGTCCCGCCGAAGATCGCCAGTCGCATCTTGGTTTCCTGCCGCAGCCCTACCGCAGCTTACCCATCATTGCCGTCGGCCAATAGGCGAATACCGCCCTGCCGAAAATTGCCTTGCGCTCCACCACGCCAAAGTCGCGGCTGTCGCTCGACAGGTTCCGATGGTCGCCCAGCACAAAATAGTCACCCGGCGGGACCAGCTCTTCGCCCATTGAGCGTTCGTCGCGGTACTGCGCCGGCACATAGGGTTCCTGCAGCCGGTTGCCGTTCAGCAGAACCTGCCCACGAAAGATCTCAATCCTATCGCCAGGCACGCCCACAATCCTCTTGATGTAATTCTTACTGGGGTCGCCAGGATAACGGAACACCACCACATCTCCGCGCTCGATGGCCTCAAAGCGATAGGCAAACTTGTTGATGAAGATGCGTTCCTGGTCGGCGAGTCCCGGCATCATGCTGGTACCCTCCACCTTCACCGGCTGATACAGAAAAATGATGATGAAGAGCGAAATACCCACCGCGACGATGATCTCGCGCAACCACTTCCACCTGCTCCCGCCAGCCGTCCGTCGTTCTGTCAGCTCCGCCTCCGCCAGCGCATGGCGTTCATCCATTTCGCACGCTCCGCTCTGCGTTTCATTCTACACAGACGCCGAAACCGGCTGTGGGTTTAGTGGCTACTCCGCTGATCTCCGGACTACCCCGGAAAAGCCGCCAAAACCGCATCCGGTTGACGCTGCCTGCGGCACACGGTATAAAGCTGTATTCTGAGGTAGTTACCGTTTCCAAGCTTCTATCGCTCCGGAACGGTTGTATGGATTCACGTTTCTGGAAGGGCCCATGAACAAAAAACTCGAAGTCAAGCCGAAAAGCCCCTCTGCCACACCCAAGGCTGAACCACGCAAGAATGCCCCCGACGAGCAACAGCAGCGATTCGCCCACACCCTGCAGGGCTACGAACAAGCCCTCAAGCTATTGCAAACACAGAAGTTCGACAAGGCAAAGGCACTGTTCGAGAAGGTGATTGAATCGGGTATCAGTGAGCTGGCCGACCGTGCCAAGGTGAACATCAACATCTGCAACCAGCAACTCGATCAGATTCAGAACACCTTCCACACACCAGAGGAACACTACGATTTCGCTGTCTCGCTCATGAATCTCGGCGACTTTGTCACTGCCCGCGAGCATCTCGAAGCTCTTTCGGCCCAGCGCCCCGGTCTGGACTTCGTCTGGTATGGCTTAGCAGTGCTGGAGTGTCTCACCGGACGCACAACGGAGAGTCTGCAGCATCTTGCCGAGGCCATCCGGCTCAATCCCGGCAATCGTTTTCAGGCCCGCAATGACTCGGACTTCCGCAACATGGCCGATGATCCGCGCTTTACCGAGTTGCTCTATCCGGAAGGCGCTCTCGGCGCGTAAGCCTGGCGCCACGTGCGCGCTCCTACGAAGCAGGGGAGAGCCTCCAGCGTTCCCCTGCCGCAGGCTAGGAAAATGACGACACCGCCCATTCCGAAGCTGATTGAAGGTCTCCGCGTCGTCGCTATCGGCGGGGGTACGGGCCTGTCCACCCTCCTCCGCGGGCTTAAGCGCCACGTCGTCTCAATCTCCGCTGACTCCTCTACTCCAGTCCCGCTGGAGCCCTACATCTCCCACCTCAACGCAATCGTTACCGTCACCGACGACGGCGGCTCCAGTGGACGCCTGCGTAAGGAGCAAGGTGTGCCTGCGCCCGGCGACATACGCAACTGCATGATCGCGCTCTCCGACGATGAAGAGCTCCTCGCCCAGCTCTTCCGCTATCGCTTCGCCGGCGGTGGCCTCGATGGCCATAGTTTCGGCAATCTCTTCCTTACCGCCTTGGCCGATGTGTGTGGCGACTTTTCCCTGGCCGTTCAGCTAAGCTCCGCCATTCTGAAAACCCGCGGCGAAATCTATCCATCCTCCACCTGCAGCAGCCTGCGGTTGGATGCTCTCATGCGCAATGGCAGGCGTGTCCGCGGAGAGACTCGAATCACTGCCAGCCGCAGCGGCATCGCCCGTCTCAGCCTTGTGCCGGCCGATGCCCGCCCGCTGCCCCAGGCGCTGGACGCTATTTTGAACGCCGACATTGTTAGTATCGGCCCCGGCTCGCTGTTTACCAGCTGCATCCCCAACCTGCTGGTACATGGTGTTCCCGAAGCCATCTCCCAATCTCGTGCCGTACGCGTCTATGTCTGCAACCTGATGACCCAGCCCAATGAGAGCACTGGTCTCACCGCCTCGCAACACATGGAGGCCATCTTTGACCATGCCCAGTGCAAGGTCTTTGACTACGCCCTGCTGAATGTTTCGCCTGTCCCCGACGAACTCCGTGTTCGCTACGCCGAAGATAACTCCGAGCCCCTGCAAAACGACCTCGACGCCATCCGCGCCCTTGGCGTCACCCCAATCCTCGGCGACTACCTTGACGCCACCCAGTTCGCCCGCCACGCCGTCGATCGCATTGCCCTCGATCTCCTCAACCTTCCCGCAAAGCTGCACCGCGACGAACCTTCGCAAGCTCCCAACGCTGAACGCTGAGGTCAGTTTCCGTCGCACATAGACGGGAGATTAAGTGTGTGTGAATTCCGCAACTACCCCCTTTCGAGCTCTTTGAAACCCCACCCTTAGCTGCGACTGCAGTTACCCCTAGTTACAAATCCGCGCATGAACCGGAACACACTTCCACTCAATGGTTTCCCGGAGCCACGCTGAGATGATCTCGAAGGTGAGTCTTACCTTTCTGCAGGCACCCTAGAGATGCAGCTCGGGAGTTCGCCCGACCATGCAAGCAGTTCTGACCTTTCCCCTAAGCCAATTCCCCGACTAGCAGATTTAAACACTGCGGATAAGCTCTTCCTACAAACCTCCAGGAGATGGCCCGATGCGGTTCCGATCCCTCCCTATCCTCGTCTTGTTGTTTGCTTTCACGCTTGCTTCATGGGCACAGACTTCGTCAGGACAATTCACCGTTGTTACCCTGCCGGACACTCAGAATTATTCCGAATACTATCCGCAGATACTAACTAGCCAGACGCAATGGATTGCCAACAATGCCGCGGCCCTGAACATCCAGTTTGTCCTTGGCTTGGGAGACATCGTGAACGATGGCTCCGCCACCGCGCAATACGCCAACGCCGACGCCTCCTACCGCATTCTCGACAACGCAAGGATTCCCTACCTGGCTGCCCTCGGCAATCACGATTACGCGAACGCGACTCCATTGACTCGCGATGCCACGGTCTTCAACAGCTACTTCGGCCCCGCTCGCTACGCCGGAAAGAGCTACTACGGAAGCAGCAACTTCCCGGCAGGCAGTAATGAAAACTTCTATGGGGTTTTCAATGTAAACGGAACGTCCTATCTGGTCTTGGTGCTCGAGTTCATTCCGCGCAACTCGGCCATCGCGTGGGCTTCGAACATCATCGAGCAGAATCCGGACAAGAGCATTATCATCGTGACCCACGCCTTCCTGACTCCATCCGGATTTCGGCAGGGACACTGCGACAGCAACTCGGCGGAAGACTTTGGTCTAGCGGGTGACAATGATGCGGGCGCACTCTGGGACAAGCTGGTCAGCAAATATCCAAACGTCATGATGGTCCTCAACGGCCACGATACCGGCTATGCTTACCGTCAGGACCTGGGAAACAACGGCAACCTCGTCAATCAGATCGTCAGCGATTATCAGGACTGGGCCGATGGCGGCGGCGGATACCTCCGCATCATGACCTTCAATCCGGCATTGAACCAGATCAGCGTTACGTCTTACTCCCCCTACTACAACACGTATCTCACGGACGCTGGAAACCAGTTCACCATCAACATGACAAAGCCCATCACCACCAGCACTACGGGCAGCGTTGCCGGAATCGTCCGCAACCAGAGCTCGTGCGCTCCGATTGGAGGCGTCACCGTCAGCGCACCGGGCGGAGAGGGCACCAGCAACAGCGGCGGTTATTATGGGACCGGCAGCGTCACTCCAGCCTTCCCGCAAACCGTCACGGCTTCAGCCAGCGGCTGGGCAACGAACACGGAGACCGTGAAGGTTGACGCAGGTTACAACGCGCAAATCAACTACTTCATGGTTCCATCGGGCTCGGCAACCGGCTCCATCACTATCAATGCTCCAGCTCCAGGAACGAACGTTGTTTCTCCCGTGCCGATCCAGGCGACTGGAACTTCTTCGGCCGGAGCCATCACCACGATGGAGGTATACGACACCGGCACGCTGGTTTACAGCACCAGCGGTTCCAGCATCAACACTTCCATCCCACTCGCGCTCGGCGGACATGAGCTTTTCATTCAGGGCTCAGATACGCATGGAAACTGGTTTAAGAATGTAGTCAACGTAGTCGTCCAGAAATCGGGTTCGGTCACAATGACCTCGCCGCTAAATAACCAGACTGTCGTCTCGCCGGTGACGTTCACCGGACAGGCGGCTTCTGCTCCAGGCATCGCGGCAATACAGATTTATGAAGACGGCAAGCTCGTCTACACCACCACGGCAAGTTCGGTGAACACATCGATTGCAATGACCGCGGGAGCCCACAGCGTTGTCATGCAGGCGTTTGATACGTTGGGAAATGTCTTCAAAACCAGCGCTGCGATCACGGTCACTGCTCCCGTCACACCGCCAACTTCGGGTTCGGTCACAATGACCTCACCACTAAACAACCAGAGTGTCGTCTCACCGGTAACGTTCACCGGACAAGCGGCTTCCGCTCCGGGCATCACGGCCATGCAGGTTTATGAGGACAACAAACTCGTCTATAACACCGCGGCAAGTTCGGTGAACACATCGATCGCAATGACTGCGGGAGCGCATAACGTTGTCATGCAGGCGTTTGATGCGGCGGGAAACGTCTTCAAGACCAGCGCTGCAATCACGGTTACTGCTCCTTCTGCTTCGACCGAAACAGTCACCGTTGCTTCACCGGCTCAGAATGCCTCGGTAGCGTCGCCTGTCAGTATCGTCGCCACCGCGGCTGCGCCCACGGCAATCACCGCCATGCAGATTTACGAAGACAACAAACTTGTGTATCAGACTGCGAGCGCTTCGCTGAGCACTAGCCTGGCGATGTCCACAGGCGCGCACACCTTGGCTATCAAAGCATGGGATGCTGCCGGTGCAAGCTCGCTGGTTTCACGAACCATCACAGTTAAGTAGAGCGGCAGAGGCTCATTAGACAGGCCCCGGCTTCGGCTGGGGCCTTTGTTTCATTCGCCATCGCAAAGCAGTTCCGGCTATGGATCGGCATCTACAACTTCCAAATCCATTTCTCTGCTTTACAATACAGACGCATGCCGAATCCACGTTTTGCTATCGCCATTCTCGCTGCCGGCAAGGGCACGCGCATCAAGTCAAAGCTGCCCAAGGTGCTTCACCAGATCGCCGGACGCCCACTGCTCGCACACGTTGTACAGGCCGCCAGCAGCATCGTTCCACCGGCTGACATCTTCTGCATCATCGGTCATGAGGCCGAACGCGTCCGCGCAGAAATCGCGCCGCTCGGAACCCGCTTCATCGAGCAGCTTGAGCAGCGCGGCACAGGGCACGCCCTGATGCAGTGCCGCGAAGCACTCACCTGCTACGATCACGTCCTCGTGCTCAGCGGCGATGTGCCCCTCATACGCCCGGAGACCATTGCCGCCGTGCGCGATTTCCACATCGCACAAGCCGCTGCCATGACCATCCTCACTGCCGAACCGCCCGATCCATTCGGCTACGGGCGCATCGTCCGCCGCTGTGTCAACGGCTCCAGCAGCGATCATGTCGAAGCCATCGTCGAGCAGAAGCAGCTCACGCCGGAGCAGGAGACGATCAACGAAATCAACTCCGGCATTTACGCCTTCAACGTTGTTGAACTGTTCTCACGCATCGACCAGCTCTCCACCGACAATCCGCACGGCGAATTCTACCTAACCCAGATTGCCGCGATCCTGCAGCACGATGGCCTGCCGGTGCTCGCCTTACGCACGCCGCACGCCAGCGAAGTGCTTGGCGTGAATACTCGCCGCGAACTGGCGCACCTTGATTCGATTTTGCGCGAGCGAAAAACGCGCGAACTGATGGACAACGGCGTCACCATCTACAAGCCTGAGACTGTACTCATCGATGCCGCTGTCACGGTTGGCGAAGACACCATCATCGAACCTTTTGTGCAGTTGCTCGGCAACACCAGCATCGGTCAGGACTGCGTAATCCGCAGCTATTCGGTGGTCAGCAACACGCGCGTCGGCGACTCTGTCCGCATCAACCAGGGCACCATCGCCGATGAAGCGGTGATCGAGCAATCCGCCATCATCGGCCCTTATGCAAGAATTCGTCCGGGCAGCGAGATTGGCCCGGAGGCGCATGTCGGCAACTTCGTTGAGACTAAGAAGACAAAGCTGGCACGCGGCGCCAAGGCGAATCACCTCACCTACCTTGGCGACGCCGAAATTGGCGAGCGCACCAACATCGGCGCGGGCACCATCACATGCAACTATGACGGAGTGAACAAGCACAAGACCATCATCGGAGCGGGCGCGTTCATTGGCAGCGACACCACGTTGGTTGCTCCCGTGCGCATTGGCGATGGAGCTTACGTCGGCGCGGCATCGTGCATCACTCGCGATGTGCCTGAGGATTCACTCGGCCTGACGCGGCCGGAGCTGCAAATCAAAGAGGGATGGGCCAGCAAAAAGCGCGCGCGCCTGGAAGCCGCGAAGCAAAAGAAGTAGGTGCGAGGCTCACAGGAGAGCATAGCTGAAAGGTGCGTAAACAAAGGGCGAAGCCGATGCTTCGCCTTTTGCTGTCTTCCGCTAAGGCAGCGTTGCTAGATTTGTATTTCCCGTTTTCCTACCGCGGCCAGCAACAAGCCGAGCGCAATCAGCGACACTGCCGCTAGCGGCTGCGCGAGAGTTCCCGCTTCAACGGCCATGCCGAAAAAGAGCGCCCAGATAGCGCCAACCACCACCATCAGGGCTCCGACCGGCCGCAACACGGGATCGTGCGTGACTCCGGGAATATGTTGCTCACTGCTCGTGGGATGATGCGGCATAGGCCTCCTGCTTGGCTTTTCGATGTTGCTGCTGCATCTGCGGATTCGCAAAATCGGTTGGACGTTGAGTTTCTGCGTTCCGCGGGCCAGCCCGAACGATTGCGTTTTCTGATAATCGTTGGAAAGGCCATGGTTACTAATGCAGCAATGGTTGCGCGGATTTTCAAGGGATTGCCGGATCAGTACCCGTCGGCCCGGGAGGGATTACCTTCCCGGTTAATCGTGGCGACTGGAGAAAGGACAGGCGAATCCGCTCATTCATGCATCTAACGAGTGCTCGAAGGGCCGTGCAAGTTTGAAGGTGAAAGGAGGAGAGATGGCCGATAAGAATCTTCACGCAGAACAGCCCGCCGAAGGTAGCAGCGCGACGAATCCTCAGTCGTCCAAAGGAGAGAACAACCCGGCAACATCTTCCAGCGGCGCGGCAGGCCAGAGTAACAGCACAGCGCAAAATGCGGCGGGCCGCCAGAGTGGGCGTCCCGACCGCAGCTTGTGCTGTGCTGACGTACTGGTGCAGGGCTGCGGCTGGAGCGTAACCGCGGACAGTGAAGAGGAGTTGCTCGGCTACATGCGCTCGCACGCCCGCGCAGCTCACGGCAAAAGCGAATTCACATCCGCGGAGTTGGAGATCGCCCGCCACGCGATTCTGAAACGCGCCGCGTAACCCGCAGGTGTGACCCGCTTTTGCCGAGCCAGCGATGCTACCACCGGTTGTCCGAGTACGCGCAGGTAAACGACGACGCGGAGTTCACATCGCCGGAGCCTTTATATTTCGGCCATCCAGGATATACGCACAAGGGTCTGGTTCGCCCAGGCACGCCTTCCGTGTCGGTAACGACCTCGTTGGTTGGGACGGCACCATGCTCGACCCAATTCTCAAGCTCGGTCAGGTTGTCCCACGCGGGGTTGAACACCGTACTCAGCGCATGCTGGAATCCAGGCACCTCGTAGAACCGGACAAAATCATTGACCCGCCATCCTCCCATCGTGTCTTGCAGTCGCGAATAGTAGTATTCGGTTCCACGGGTAGTGACGGTCATGTCCGCGGTGCCGTGCATCATCAACAGCTTTCCTCCCTTATCTGCAAAGCGCGACAGATCGTAATCAATTGCGTCGAGAGAAGACAGATAGTACAGGCGCGGTATGTATGGGCCGGGATTGGTTATGCTGAATGTCAGCGAGTTGTAGCTGACATTATCCACGACTGTGTAGCGTATCCAGCTATCTGCAATCTGGCCATCGAACATCATGCTACTCGTCAGCGGGAAGGCCGGCGGAACGGAACCGAGGGCGAGTTCGCTGATTATTGGTTCCAGGGGGTTCGTGCTTGGGATTCCGAGATCTGCAATGAGGATGTTATTTCCGAGGTACTTGGTTTCGCCGCTTGCGAGTCTGTAGTCGAAGGGCACTGGATGGTTCACTTTGTTCAGAGCGGTGATTTGAGCGTCTGAGAGGCACGTGTCGCCCGTATCCACTCCACCGGGGCAACGAATTGGAACACCGCTCAGCATCGCGGTTGCTGGATTAAAAGTTTCCAAGCACGCCCGAACATTGCTGATGACGCCATCGGCCACACCGTCGAGCGCGTCGCAATTGGCGAGTGCAGCTTTATACAGAACACCGCGCTTCGCAGGGTCCAGCCAGGCATCGGGCGCAGCAAAGGTTTCCGCGATGTTGAGTTGCCCGAGGGTAAGAGCCGCAAAATCCCACGCTGGATAAAAAGCGATGGCGCCGTCCCAATCCTGCGGCCACCGTTGTATGACGGTGAGTGACTCGCGACCTCCGGTTGATCCGCCAGCAAAATAGGATTTGTATGGGCGAGCCGCGTAGAACGCCTCGACGAGATAAAGCGCGGTATCGTGGGTCTTCTTCAGCGCCTCTCCCATAAAGTTCAAAAGTGCCTCATGGTTCACGGTAAAGGCACCGTCGGCTCCGTTCGGGTCCTGGTGACCAGAGTCGCTTGCAAATACTGCATATCCGCGGCCCAACGGCACCAGTCCATTGCTGTTTGGAGCGTTGCCGGTCGGGGCGGGAATGGTCCCATCAAAGCCGCCTCCGCCTAACATCAGAATCTTGTGATTCCAGGCTGCCGGTAGTGCAAGTTGAAATTCAATGTTTGGCGCAGTGGGGTCGATAGGCATGATGTTTCCCGACACCAGACAGTACGCGCCGATGGCGCTGGTTCCAGTTCCACTGGCCGCGACGGATTGCGTAGCGGTGACGACTGCCCCAGTGGTCGGCAGCCCGATGGAAGCGGCGGGAATCTTCATGCCCATGAGTTGCGAGCAGGTCAGCGGATGATCATCGGCGAGAGAGTTGAGACGGCCAACTCCAAAGACGACGAAGATGATGGTCGCGATAAAGGTTAACCGGCGAAGTGTCTGGCTGAACTGCCAGTGCTGTTTGTTGAGCGACGTGAACGCAAGCATAGTGCTTCTCCTTCGTACCGGAGACATCAGAGGGTATGCACAGGAGAAAAGGATGCCCGGCGGCACCTGCTCTTTGGGGAGCTAAGGATTTCTATGATTGCTTGATGAGCGATGGGCGCAGAGCTTGAAAAAGATGAAAGGCGGATGGAAGAACGTACGGTTTGAATCAGCTGCAACTGCAGCAGCTTTCGCTGGCCAAAGGGCGAAGCTGCCACAGTTCGCTGACGGATTGCACTCTCTTACGTTCTAAGCTTCCTGATAGCGGCGAACTGCGGAGATGGCGACGCGAGGCGACTCCTCTGCCGATGCACCATCGACGAATCGCGTGAGGTGTTCCACGAAGCCGCGCAGGGTATCCGCCTGGGCGTTGAGTTCCTCGCCCGCTGACGCGCTCTCTTCGGCACTGGCCGCTGTCTTCTGCGTGACCTGCTCCATCTGGTTGATGGCGCCCGCGATTTGCTCCAGACCTTTCTTCTGCTCCAGGCTGCCGACACTTACTTCATCGACGAGGATCGTCAGCTCCTCTGCCTGCTTGGTCAGCTTGACGATGGCTTCCTCAACTTGCTTGACCTTCTCAGATCCCTGAGTTGATTTTGCAACCGCCGTCTCAAGCAGGATTTGGGTGTCCTTTGCGGCCTGGGCGCAACGCTGCGCAAGGTTGCGAACTTCTTCGGCTACGACGGCGAATCCCAGGCCAGATTCACCGGCGCGAGCTGCTTCGACGGCGGCGTTCAAGGCCAGGATGTTGGTTTGGAATGCGATGTCGTCGATCACCTTGATGATCTTCGCCACCTGGTTGGAGGTGCTGGTGATCTCTTGCATGGCAGTGACCATCTCGCCAAGCCGCTGGTTGGTGCTAGCAAACTGACGGCTTGTGTCCTTGACCAAGTGCGCGGCTTTCTGTGCATGGTCGCTATTCTGAACGGTCATCGAGCTGATCTCCACAGTGGACGAAGAGGTCTCCTCCAGCGAGGCAGCCTGTTCGGAAGCTCCCTGGGCGAGCGACTGCGATGACGAGGATACCTGCGCGGCCGCGCTTGCAACCTGGTCGGCACCTTGGGACAGCTCAGACGATAACTGACGCAGGGTTCCGCTGATCTGGCGAACGACGAAGAGGATGAGCGCGCCCAAAGTCAGGGAGAGAACAAGCACGACAGCAGCATGCCATAGTGAGGCAGAATACAGGCTTTCGGCTTGCGTTTTTTCCTGGTTCATTATCTTCTGCTGTTCCGTGATGATGCCCTTGGCCAGCTCAACGGAGCGGTCCAGCGGGGCCTTGACCTCTAATGCCAGCATGGCTCCTTCATCGATCTTGCCGGCATCGTACAAAACCCGGATTTTCTGATTATTCGCCTGCACCTTTTCAAGAAGCTGTTTCGCTTCCCTGATTTGCTCTTTCGTTTGCTCCGATTCGGCCATGGAAAGCATCTTGTCTGTCACGGAGCTGGCGTCGGTCATGCTCCTGGCGAAGAGATCGGTTGCGATTTTGAAGTTGGCAGGAATGTTAAGAAATTTGTAGAGCCCCATGCCACGCTGAGCAGACCTTATGTTCAAGACGTCGGCTTGCAGTTCGCTCGAAAGCGTAATGAGCATAACCCTATGGTCGGCTGCGTGGCGGAAGTCACCTGTTGTCTTGTTGAGGTCAAGCAGCGAGATACAGCCGAGTGCGATCGTAATCGCAAGCATTGCGGCGACCGATAGTGTTAGCTTCTTTCCAATTGCCATCGACTTCATATGTGTTCTCCCGCTCCGGCTGCTGATTGCTAACCACGAGTAGATGGATCAAGTTTCTAGGCTTCCTGATAGCGGCGAACTGCGGAGATGGCGACGCGAGGCGACTCCTCTGCCGATGCACCATCGACGAATCGCGTGAGGTGTTCCACGAAGCCGCGCAGGGTATCCGCCTGGGCGTTGAGTTCCTCGCCCGCTGACGCGCTCTCTTCGGCACTGGCCGCTGTCTTCTGCGTGACCTGCTCCATCTGGTTGATGGCGCCCGCGATTTGCTCCAGACCTTTCTTCTGCTCCAGGCTGCCGACACTTACTTCATCGACGAGGATCGTCAGCTCCTCTGCCTGCTTGGTCAGCTTGACGATGGCTTCCTCAACTTGCTTGACCTTCTCAGATCCCTGAGTTGATTTTGCAACCGCCGTCTCAAGCAGGATTTGGGTGTCCTTTGCGGCCTGGGCGCAACGCTGCGCAAGGTTGCGAACTTCTTCGGCTACGACGGCGAATCCCAGGCCAGATTCACCGGCGCGAGCTGCTTCGACGGCGGCGTTCAAGGCCAGGATGTTGGTTTGGAATGCGATGTCGTCGATCACCTTGATGATCTTCGCCACCTGGTTGGAGGTGCTGGTGATCTCTTGCATGGCAGTGACCATCTCGCCAAGCCGCTGGTTGGTGCTAGCAAACTGACGGCTTGTGTCCTTGACCAAGTGCGCGGCTTTCTGTGCATGGTCGCTATTCTGAACGGTCATCGAGCTGATCTCCACAGTGGACGAAGAGGTCTCCTCCAGCGAGGCAGCCTGTTCGGAAGCTCCCTGGGCGAGCGACTGCGATGACGAGGATACCTGCGCGGCCGCGCTTGCAACCTGGTCGGCACCTTGGGACAGCTCAGACGATAACTGACGCAGGGTTCCGCTGATCTGGCGAACGATGAAGAGAACGAAAGCTCCCAATGCAACGGAGAGGACTAGAACGGTGAGGGCGCGCCATAAGGAGGCGACATACAGGCTTTCGGCTTGCGTTTTTTCTTCGACCAGCTTCTGCTGTTGTGCCAAGACAAGGCCTGCGGACAGATCAATCACACGGATCAGCGGAGCCCTAACCTCGATTGCCAGGTTGGCGCCTTCTGCGTACTTGCCGGCATCGTACAGCGCGCTAATTCGATCATTGTTCGTCTGCAACTGGCCGAGAAGTTGTTTCACTTCCCTGAGCCGTGCCTTAGTTGTCTCGACCTCGGCGACGGAAAGCATCTTGTCTGCCATGGAGTTGGCGTCTGCAATGTTCTTGACAAACGCATCGCTGGAAATTTTGTAGTAGGTGGGATTGTCAAGGAACTTGTACAGACCCAGGGCACGCTGGGCAGATCTCAAATCCAGAATATCGGCCTTCAGTTGATCTGCCATCGTAATGAACGCTAGCCTGTGCTCGACTGCCGTGCTTAAGCTGTCTGTGGTTTGCTTAAGTCCGTACAATGAGAACCAACCAAGTGCTACCGTCAGCGCAAGCAAAGCGCCTATAGATACTGTTAACTTCTTTCCAATCGACATCGACTTCATATGTCCCTCTCTCAGCGTGCCTGAACGGCACGAGCGGGCGTGCCCACCGCTGCGGCGTGTGCTTTTTACTGCGTGCCTGAGAGCCGTATATCGGCAACTATTAGCAATAGGATCAATAGGTTTTGCAGCGACAGGAGCAATGCAAGTACACTTTGTTTATCCCTACCATTTTGAAATTGGACTGGATGAGAGAGCCTTGCCTGAGACTTTGCAGCAAAACCGTTCCGCAGTGTTGTTGATCAGTTGCCCGGACCGCAAGGGTCTGGTTGCGTCAATCGCTGATTTCGTCTTCCGCCATGATGGCAATATTCTGCACGCCGACGAACACCGCGACGCAGAGACCAACCTTTTCCTGATGCGGGTGGAATTCGACCCGTCGGGAATGGATGTGAGCCTGGACGAGCTGGCCGATGAGTTTGCGCCAATTGCAGAGCGCTTTGAGATGCGCTGGCGGCTGGCCAAGGGCAGACGGCGTCCGCGCATGGGCATTATGGTTTCGCAATACGACCACTGCCTGGCCGACCTGCTCTACCGTCACAAGGCAGGCGAACTGGACTGCGATATTCCGGTGGTGATTAGCAACCACACGGCGACCGAGAAGCTGGCAGGATTCTACGGCGCGAAGTTTGTGCATACGCCGGTGACGCGGGAGACGAAGACCGAGGTGGAACAGCAGCAGATTGCGCTGCTGCGCGAGCACGAGTGCGACCTGGTGGTGCTGGCGCGCTATATGCAGATACTTTCGCCCGCGTTCGTCTCGGAGTTTCCGAACCAGATCATCAATATTCATCATTCGTTTTTGCCGGCGTTTATCGGGGCGCGTCCGTATCACCAGGCGTTTGAGCGTGGAGTGAAGCTGATTGGCGCGACGAGCCACTACGTCACCGAGATTCTGGACGATGGGCCGATCATTGAGCAGGCAGTGTCACGCATTTCCCATCGCGACTCGGTGGAGGAGTTGGTGCAGAAGGGACGCGACCTGGAAAAGGTTGTGCTCTCACGTGCAGTAGGCTGGCATTTGGAGAATCGCGTGCTGCTGTATGGGAAGAAGACGGTGGTGTTCGACTAGCAGCGGCGGCTAATGCGGCTGAGATTGCAGCATGGCGTCGGATGCGTTTTTGCCTCTATCTTTTCCCCAAGTTTTATAGAGACCGAGGTAGGCGTAGTTCTCGGTTTGTCCGGCGACGGAGTGGCCGTAGGCGAAGAGCAGTTGCAGGCCGGGGGAGTTGAAGTGGTAGTAGCCACCGGCGTCGATCATGGTGGAGGACTGGGTTTGCGCGGCGGCAAAACCTTCGCGCGCGTGAGAGAAGACCTCGGCAGATAGTTCGAGCTTTTTGCTGATCACCCGTTTCACGAGGTATCCGCCATAGAGATAGTTGCGGAACTGGGTTTGCGGGACCACGGCGTAGCCAAGGCCGCCGACCAGACTCCAGGGGCCGATGTCTTTTGCGACCCAGATGGGAAGCTTGTACCAGACGCGGCCTACGCCCAGTCCGCGTGAATAACTACCGGTGGGAATCTCAAACATGGTGAATGAGCCGATCTGCGGACGGTGCTTGGTCTGCTTGATGAAGCCATATTTCACGCCCAATTCCATGTCGGTGAGGCCGAAGGCGCTGGAGCCTGTTCCTCCGGGAAGATAGATGGGATTGTTCGAAGGCAGAACGGCACCGAAGGGCAGAATTGCATGAAGCTGAATGTTGGGAATGGCTCCCCAGTTGAACTCGAAGGCCGGGCCGGTGGTGTCTAGCTCCGCGGGAGTGCCATCGACAGTACCGAAGACATAGGCCTCGTAATGGCCAAGGTCCACGGGAGTGGGATCGTCGGTCTGAAACGGCGGGCCGGCTTGCGCCAGCAATGTGGAGGCGGAGAGCAGGAACAAGAGCGATAAACAAAAGCTAAATTGGTACGTCCTGGTCGGCGCTGGTGATCTCACACGGGTATTGATGCTTGCGGCTTCGGATTGGAATCGGGGGAGATGACGAGGCCGGATATTCAGAGAGAAAAAGCTATTGGCGAAAGGCAGCGACCACGGCACGAATGGCTGCTGGGGCGATCACCATGTCGGAGTGGCCGAGTCCCGGCAATATGCTCACAGGAATGTCATTGTTTGCCGCGCCTTGAAACGGAGCGAATGCCGACCATAGCCGTTGTGCGGAGTAGGCGTCGACGCGAAACTATGAGAGAACGTGGTGCAAATGCTCTCTATACCGGTCTTGATTTCACAATTTCAAACTGTTTCTTCATACGAAGGAAGGGCATCTCGAAACAGCGGTAGGAGACGGAAGCAACCCCTATGGTTAGGGGAAGTCCAAGGATCATTACGGTAAATGGATATTCGCCTTTCAGAAGGTGGCGGCCAGCTGCCCAAAGAACCATCAGGACTGGAAGGTGGTATAGATACATCCCATAGGAAATCTTTCCGAGATAGCTGAGATTTCGGCAGCCTTGGAGTGAGGCGTTTCCTAAAAACCCAACGAGCATCAGAGTCGTCGATGCTCCTGCCAGAAGGAAATTGGGATAGGTGCGAAAAACCGAGCAGAGATCGGTCCCGCTGCCCGAGTTGAAAACGAAATTAGAGGCGAAGAGGAGAATCATTGCCAAAAGGATTATCCCGACCCTGACATTGTTTCGAATCCTCGGAGCCGATCCATTCAGGAGCAAACTCACGCCCGCACCAAGGGTGAAGTACTGAAGGTGGGTTAACGAATTCGTCCAGACCGCAGGCTCGAGGGGGGCATGGTGCAGACAAAGAAAAACGAGCACAGCTTGACTGCATCCCCACCCCAAGCAGCAGACGATTCCGAGATGCAGCCTTGTTCCATACCGCACAAGTAACGGCCATACGAGGTAGAACTGTTCTTCGACCGATACGCTCCATAAGGGGCCAATGCCAGCTGAAAGGTAGACGTGACGGCTGGTGTACCAATTCCCGACAAGAAAGATATAAGCAATGAGTCCGGGTGTAGAAATTAGCCAATCGCGGTGAAGGTGAGAGAGTAGGAATCCGCCAAGCAGAATGGGGAAGTAGAGCGGCCATATCCGGAAGATCCTGCGGATGTAGAAGGATTTCGTGCTCACTGAGCCGGTTCTGCGTTTTTCGATCATGAGCAGTTCCGTTATCAGGTACGCACTCAGGGCAAAGAACAGTGGAACTCCGAAGGCACATGCGTTCGAGAAAGACCTTATCCAGTGTGGTGACTCAGGCTTCAAAGAAATTGAGTGGTTGAGGTACACCATGAAAAATGCGACGAAGCGTAATACGTCCAGTTCCGGACGATAGAAATCGGCCGGGGTGCGAACGAATGTATTCGCTTCAGCATTCGTCGGTGAGGAATTCATTCGTTCCTGCTCATTTGTCCGAATTCTAACCTTTTGCGGATCGGTTTCGAAAGACTGGATGGTTGAACTCAAATGGCGCAACCTTTCCCGGGTCGCCAGGAGTTGGTGTCAGTTGGCGTGAATCCTTCTATACCGAAAGGAATCCAGGCCGAAGCGGCGCAGCTGTAGGGTTAGCCTTGCAGGCCGCAGCTTCAGTCGAATTCGCCTGCTATTTCGGTGGAGCAGTTGCGGCAGCGGCCGTTGTCGATAGCGATTTCTTCGATGCGGTGCCAGGAGCGGCGGATGAGGGTTTTGCCGCATTTGGGGCACTGGGTATTGGCGGCATCGCGGGTGAGGATGTTTCCGGCATAGACGTACTTGAGTCCGGCGATGAGAGCTTCTTCGCGGGCGCGATGGATGGTCTCAGGCGGAGTGGGTTCGCGGTCGAGCATTTTGAAGTCGGGATGGAAGGCGGTGAAGTGCAGGGGAACGTCGTCGCCGAGTTCGCTGAGAATCCAGTCGCAGAGTTCGTTGGTTTCCACGCGGGCGTCGTTGAGGCCGGGGATGATGAGGTTGGTGAGCTCGAACCAGACGCTGGTTTCGCGCCGTAGCCAACGCAGCATATCGAGCACGGGCGCCAGGTGCGAGAGCGTGATCTTGGAGTAGAAGTCCTCGGTGAAACCCTTGAGATCAATGTTGGCGGCGTCGATGTGCTCGTAGACATCGAGGAAGGCTTCGCGCGTGATGTAGCCGTTGGAGACCATGACGGTGCGGAGGCCCGCAAGATGTGCGGCCTTGGCAATGTCAATGACGAACTCCGCCCAGATGGTGGGCTCGTTGTAGGTGAAGGCGATGGCGGGCGCGCCATGGGCGATGGCGAGATTGACGATATCGTCAGGCGACATGTGGGTGGAATCCTGCTGCATGGAGCGCGCCTTGCTGATATCGAAGTTCTGGCAGAACTGGCAGCCGAGATTGCAGCCCGCGGTGCCGAGCGAGAGGATTTTGGAGCCGGGATGAAAGTGGAAGAGCGGCTTCTTCTCGATGGGATCGACGGCCACCGCCGCTGGGCGTCCGTAGCCAAGCTGCACCAGTTCACCGTCTACGTTCTCACGGATAAAGCAGAAGCCGTGCTGGCCCTTGCCAATGTGGCAGTGGCGCGGGCAGAGATAGCAGTGGATACGACCATCAGGGAGCGTTTGCCACCAGCGGGCTGGATGCAGAATGGTGAGCATAGAAATCGATCTGACTTAGTGAAATATTACGCCGTTCAGCAGCAATCAACTTTGGGCTGAATTGGATTATTGATCGTGTCACAATAGATTGCAGGAGGCAATCATGAAAGTTGTTTTAATCAGCGGCAGCCCGAAGCCGAACGGAAATACAGCACAGTTGATGCAGGAGTGCGTGAAGGTGATTGAGGAACACGGCGTTGAGACTGAGGTTGTCTCGTTCGCCGGAATGAAGATTGAGGCGTGCATCGGCTGCCAGAAATGCTCGAAGACAGGCGAGTGCGGACTGGATGACGGACTGAATGAAATCATCGCGAAGATCCGCTCTGCCCAAGGGTTGATTGTGGGCACGCCGGTGTACTTTGGAACCGCTCGCGGAGACGTGATGTGTGCGCTGCAACGCATTGGATATGTTGCGCGCAACAATGGCAACTTCCTGGCTGGAAAAGTTGGCGGGCCGGTGGCGGTTGCGCGTCGCGGTGGGCAGACCCTGACGCTGCAAGAGATGCTGATGTTCTTCCTCATCAATGACTTTGTGGTGCCGGGGTCAACCTACTGGAACATGGTATTTGGAAGGCTGCCGGGCGAGGCGCTGAACGATGAAGAAGGCATGGCGACGATTCGCCACTTCTCCGCAAACGTGGCGGAGCTGGTGAAGAAGCTGCATCCAGCGACGAACTAATAGCGCGAAGCTTAATAGCGTGGAATCGTGGGATCGATCCAGAGCGACCACTGGTTGATGCCGCCGGAAAGGGATTGCACCTTTTCGTAGCCTTGCTTGCGCAGCCAGTCGGTGACGGTGAGCGAGCGCACGCCGTGGTGACAGTAGACGACGATGTGCTGATCGGGATCGAGCTCCTGCAGACGCGAGGGAATGTCTGCCATGGGAATGTGCTGACTGCCTGCGATGCTGGCGGCTTGGCGCTCCCATGGCTCGCGCACGTCGAGAAGAGTGAGTTCTTCGTTGCGCTCCTGGCGCTGGCGAAGTTCCTGGGGTGTGATCTCGTAATTCACGGCTACTTGGTTTGATGCTGGATGGTTACGGTAGGCTCAATTTACAACTGGGTCAGTGATATGTCTTGCGCATGGCGAAGAGACAGTGCGCATCGACGATCATGTCTGGAGTGGAGATGATGACATTGTCTGAGCCGCAACAGGGGCAGACGGGAGTCTCGCCCTCGTCCCAAAAGTCAGAGATGTCAGCGAAGGAAAATAGGCGATAGCAGTTGGTGCAGCCGCAGGGGGTATCCGGAGCGTCTGATTCGCGGGGCATGAAGAAAGAATAGCACTGAAGCTTTCCATTTTTCGACACCAGAAGCGATGACGCGAAGCTGGCGCACTAACGCTGGCGCTGCCGGCCGCAGGCGCGTGGCGGATACGCGGCAACAGGTCCCGCTCCGGTGGCGGACGCTGGCATCCAAACGGGCGCATGGCGCCTCCAAAGCAGGCAGGGGTAACACCGGAAAATCAGAGCACGATTCCCCACCCGGAGGCAGAATTCATGGCGAGCTTTATCAAGGACGTGGAAGAGATTCGGCAGCGTGCGATGCACAAACTGGAAGACGGAGCGGTGACCGAGAGCTATCAGCTTGACCGAGAGCAGTCGGTGGGAATTCTGAATGAGACGCTGGCCAGCGAGATTGTATGCGTGCTGCGCTACCAGCATCACTTCTTTATGGCTTCGGGCGTACACGGGCGGAGCGTAGCGCAGACCTTCAAGGCACATGCCGACGAGGAGCGCGAACATGTGGAGGAGATCGCCGAACGGATTCAGCAGCTTGGAGGCAAGCCGGATTTTAATCCGGGAACCCTGGTGGAGCGCTCGGTTTCGCAATACATTGAGGGCGAATCGCTGGGGGAGATGCTGCGCGAAGATCTGGTCGCGGAGCGTATGGTGATTGACGTGTATCAGCGGTTGATTGAGCACTTTGGAATTAAGGACCCGACCACGAGGACCATGTTTGAGCACATCAAGGCTGAGGAAGAAGTACATGCCGACCAGCTGCGTGATTTGCTATTCATCGTGGACCCACACACGGGGACCGAGGTGGGAGCCGACCCGGGAACTGAGCAGATCAGCCGGCAGAATGCGGCGGTAAAGCCGGAGACGGAAGAAGAGTTCGAGCTGGTGGAGCAGGCGCTGACCAACCATCGCGAGGAGCGGCTGCGGCTGGCGGGCGAGTCGGAGCCTCCCGGAAAATCGATTGGCGGCGTGGGCGGAAGACCGATGAACCGAAGAAATCAGCCCGCCGAGATGGACGACAGGGACGCCGCCGAGTACGCAAACGACGGCGGAATGCAAGGCAGCAATCGCTCTCCTAAAGTGCTGGAGAAGCAGAGGAAAAATCGAGTGGCGTGAGAGGAAGCAAAAGCCAAGAAACATTTCAGGGCAGGGGCGACGGCTTCCTGCCCTGAAATGTTTCTGCGCTTCCTGGTTCTAGCTTGGAAAGCTGCATCTTAAAAGCGGCTTCGTTGGCCGAAGTGTCTCTGGAGCCTGTACCATATTTCGACGTTGCTGGGATTCCTCGCTACGCGTCGGAGTGACAACCCAGGGCAAGAACAACACCGAGGCACGTCAGCTCTCTAGAGGGCGGCTTAACTCTTGATCTCAGCCAAGAGGCGCTCGATCTCCTGACGCTGGGCAGAGGTGAGCGGGAGCAGGGGAAGGCGCGGATTGCCGCCGTAGAAACCATTGAGGTCGGAGGCGTACTTTACTCCGGCAATGCCCATCTCGGTCACAATGCGAAGGCAGGCGGCTTCGATGCGTTGCTGCTTTTCGGCGGCAAGCTTCTGGTCGTTGTCCTTGAAGGCGGCGTAGATCTCGTAGCAGGCGGTGGGCGCGCAGGCGGCGAAGGCGAGGATGCTGCCTACGGCTCCGGCGCTGAGCAGTGCGTGCAGTTTGTGGCCGGAACCTACGAGGACCTGGAATCCAATTTCCTTGTGGCGGGTACGCAGGCCGCCGATCAGCTCGACGGAGGAAGACGAGGGCCGGGCTGGCGCTGGAGCCGCAGAGGGAGCTAAGGAGTTTGCGGCAGTGGCGGCCAAGGCTCCGGCGGAGACGAACTCGGCGGTGGGGGGAACGGCTGCCTGCTGGCGCTTTGCTTGGTGCTCCATACGCAAAGTAAGGGGCTGGAAATCGTACGTGACACGGGTTTGGCGCTTGATGTGGCGGGTACGCTGGACGATGCTCGCGACGTTGGCGAGGTCGCCGGAGGATTCCTTGATGCCGAGGATGTTGCGATGGCTGGCGAGCTCGGCGATGAGATCGACATCGAGATCGTAGCCGGTACACTGCGGAAAGCTGTAGAGCAGGATGGGGAGCGGAGAGCGGTCGGCCACGGTGCGGTAGTAGTTGAGCATGGCCAGTGGAGTCAGCTGCGCCCGATAGTAGTGCGGGGTACAGACCAGGGCCGCGTCATAGCCGAGTGAGGCGGCGCAGTCGCAGGCTTCCAGAGTCTGGTGCGCGGATTCATGACCGCATCCGGCGATCATCACCTTTTCAGGCGCGGCGGCGGCGATGGCGGTGCGAAGGACTTGGCTGCGCTCTTCGCCGCTGAGGCAGACAGCCTCTCCGGTGGAACCGAGAACGACGACTCCGGCGATGGGGCCCTTGGTGTAGCGATTGACGTTGTGCTCCAGCTTCTTGAGATAGAGGCTTCCGTCGGCGTAGTACGGAGTAGGGATGGCGGGAAAAATTCCGTTCAGTAACATGGTCATTGCCATTGTAGTGCAAGCGGGCAAGGCAACGCGCATCGGCGATGTACCATCCCCGATGGCGCTTCCCCCAAGTTAGACCGTTTGCCTGCCAACGACAGCCCGGCGAGGCGCAACAGCTAACTCCTGCGACCGCAGATACTAGGCCGCATTGTTTTCTGCTGATCTCTCCTGGGCCTGGACGCGGCGGGTGAGCTCCGCTTCACTCACGTCTTCGACGTGCGTAGCGACCCACCAGCAGTTTCCGGCGGGATCTTCAAAACCTCCACTACGGTCGCCGTAGAACTGATCGGCGACTTCCTTGAGACTCCTGCCTCCGGCGGCGATAGCACGCTTGTAGGCGGCATCGACATCCGGCACATAGACGTATGTCATTTGGCTGCGGGGGGTGAACTGCTCATTGGCCTGACCAACCATAACCTTGGAGTCGCCAAGTTCAAGCTCAGCATGCATAAGAGCGCCGTCGGGGCGATCATGCCGAAAAAGAATCTTTGCTCCAAAGGCCTCCTGCAGGAATCGCAGCATAGACTCGCCATCGGGGACGACGAAGTATGGGGTCAGAGTGTGATAACCATCGGGAACAGGCTTGACCATATGCTCCTCCATTCTGGTTGGACGCAGAACGGCATGGTCGCGCGACGGGAATTTTACGGGCGGAACGGGACGGAACCGTTTGCCGGATGAGAGCATCGAAAGCGATATGGAGAAGACGGAGACGGCGATTTTGGGCGGAGGCTGCTTTTGGTGCGTGGAGGCGGCGCTGCTACAACTGCAAGGCGTGCTGACGGTGGAGAGCGGCTACATGGGCGGGACGGTGAGTCATCCGACCTATGAGCAGGTTTGCAGCGGGACGACAGGGCACGCAGAGGTGGTGCGGGTGGAATTCGATCCGGCGGTGATTTCCTACGGCGAGCTGCTGGAGGTGTTTTTTACGGCGCATGATCCGACGACGATAAACCGGCAGGGGAACGACGTGGGAACGCAGTACCGCTCGGTGATCTTTGTGACAGATGCGCAGCGGGCGGAAGCGGAGCGGGTAATTGCGGAGCTGACGGCAAAGGAGATCTTCGACGCGCCGATTGTAACTACTGTTGAGCCGGTGCAAACCTTCTGGAAGGCCGAGGCGTATCACCAGAACTACTTTGCCAACAATTCCCACCAGCCCTACTGCCTGTTTGCAGTGGCTCCCAAGGTGGTAAAGGTGCGGGCAAAGTACGCGGACCGGGTGAAGCGAGCGAGCTGAGCGGAAGACGCTTTGTTATGAGTGCGGAAGTTGGCCGAGATCGAGGGACAGCTGGTCAGAATCGAGCTCCTCGGCATTGGCGTTGAACTCGGCGATGCGAGTCATCAGCCGCTCCATGGGGAAGGGCTTTTGCAGATAGACCTCTGGGGTCTGGCCGTGATCGCCCAAGGTGAATTCATGGTTGGCATAGCCTGACATGAAAATGATGCGCAGGTGGGGGAGTTGGCGGATGGCCAGGCGGGCCAGTTCGCGGCCTCCCATGCGCGGCATGATGAGATCGGAGACCAAGATGGAGATCTCTGGATTGCGCATCAGGATATCAAGAGCTTCAATGCCGTCGGACGCGACCAATACCCGATAGCCATGATTGCGCAGATTCTCGGCGATGGCCTCACGCAGGCCCTCCTCGTCTTCTACCAGCATGACCAGGCCGCAGCCAGCGACAAGAGAGCTCTGCAGGCGTGGCTCGGGCGGCGGCGCGGCCTCCATGCAGCGCGGAAGAGAGATGGTGAAGGTCGCCCCATGGCCGGGAGAGCTTTCGACGTGAATCTGTCCGCCGGATTGCTGCACGATGCCGTAGACGGTGGCTAGGCCGAGCCCGGTTCCCTTCCCGCGCTCCTTTGTGGTGAAGAACGGCTCGAAGAGATTCGCCTGCAGTTCGTGAGAGATTCCGATGCCGGTATCAGAGACGGAAATGTTGACGAAGCCTTGGTCGACCGGGTAGTTGCGGGTACGGAGAACGAGCGATCCGCCATTGGGCATGGCATCGCGGGAGTTGACGCAAAGGTTGAGGATGACCTGCGCGATCTGATCAGCGTCGGCCTTTACCGTCCAGAGGTCAGAGTCGAGCTCGCACTTGAGCTCAATGTTCTCCGAGATAAGGCGGCGAACCATGCTGCTGGTCTCGGTGACGATCTTGTTGCAGTCGAGAATCTGTAAGGTCAAGACCTGCTTGCGACTGAAGGCCAGCAGTTGGCGGGTAAGGGCTGTGGAGCGCTCCGCCGCGCGCAAGATCTGCTCGGTGTGGTCACGCAACTGGTTGTCTTCAGGTAGAGCGTCTGCAATCAGCTCAGCGTAGCTGACGATCACCATGAGCATGTTATTGAAGTCGTGAGCCACGCCACCGGCCAGGCGGCCAATGGCATCCATCTTCTGGGATTGGTGGAGCTTCTCCTGCAACTCAGTCTCAAGGGTAACGTCGCGCTTGACGGTGACAAAGTTGATGATGGTTCCGGAGCGGTCGAGAACTGGAGAGACGGTCGCTTCTTCGATAAAAATACGTCCGTCCTTGGAACGATTGATGAGGCGGCCACTCCATATGTCGCCGGATCGTACCTGATCCCAGAGCCCAACACTGTATGAGTCAAGCTGGCCTGCCCGCAGGAAGGCGGGGTCTCTGCCGAGCGCCTCGGCGCGGCTATAGCCAGTGATGCGCTCGAAGGCAGGATTCGCATAGACGATCTTGCGGTCCAGATCCAGGATCATGATGGACTCGGCAGCCTGCTCGATGGCTCTGACGAGCCGGGCATTCTCTACTCCCTCCTGCTTGCGCTGGGAGATGTCTCGAAACACAACCTGAATATTTCGCTGGCCATCCTGCAGGAAGGAGGATGCGACGACTTCAGCATCGATGATTGAGCCATCGCGGCGCAGCAGACGGGTCTCAGTCGGGGGAATGTTCATGTCTTGCGCGTAGAGCCGCTGAATGACCTCTTCGGCAGCCGCTCTTTTATCGGGCGCGACGAACTCCAGGAGAGTGTACCCCTCGGAATTCTGGGTGGCATCAAAGCCTGAGAACATTTCGACAGCGGCGCGATTGGCGAGCACGATTTTTCCCTGGCGCTCGACGACGATAGCGCCGGGAGAGTCCTCAACAAAACGGCGGTATCGCGCTTCACTCTCCTCCAAGCCACGGTGAAGCTCCTCCAGCGAATTGAGCGCCGAGTTGAGCGCGCCCGTGCGCTCCTCGACAACGCGCTCGATTTTGCGACGCGTGCCGGAGGTTTCCCCCACATAGACAGCAGCCAGCAGGGTGAACAGGAGGCAGGAAATAAAGCCTGCGTAGCTGGGGCCGTTGCTGACCGGGAAAGCACCAGGCATGGGCGAAGCAGTAATCTGCCAGTTGCGGCCGCCGACTGTGATGGCGCGAGCAAGATGCGAAGCCTGCGGCGTACTTCCCGGCGAGATGTAGAGTTGCTGCTCTCCCTTTTTGGCGCTGAGGTCGGTGAGTTCCAGAGCAACTCCGGAGCCGGCACCGTGCTTTTCGATGACATCGCCGATCTCCAGAACACCCTCCGCAAAACCGGCCAGAACACTGGCACCGCGGCCAGGACGAAAGACGGGGCGGAAGATCAGAATGCCATATCGGCCCGGCGTGCCCTGGACGACGGTGAGGCGAGAAGATGCGGTCAGCTTTCCGCTGGAGATCGCGCGGGTAATAGCTTCAAGACGGGGAGTGTTGCTGGCAAGGCCATCGAACCCAGTGGCAATTTGGTTGCCCGCAAGAGGCAGCACGTAGAGGATGGGAAAATAAACGTTCCGCTCGGCGGCTGGCACTATCCTTCGCGCTTTGCTGTCGCGGATTTCAAAGTCTGCGATGCCGCTGGCACGCACTGATTTCTCGAAGCTGGCGCGCTCCTTCCCGTCGACACGTGGCGCCCATTCCAGCGCCCGAATGGCGGGATCGGAGCTGGAGAGCAGCGGCTGCACGAAGCTGTTAAACGAAGCACGGGTAACGGGATAGCTGGACTCGCAAAAGGCACCAAGGGCGACGACCCGGCTGACGGTGAGATTCAGATCCGACTGCAGTTCGTCAATACGCTCTTGCGCGACTTGCTGGAAGGCGGCATCGGCCTTCTCCGCTTCAAGCGAGCGGAGGATTGCAAAGCAGCAAAACGAGATAAGGACGCCGAGGCAGAGCACAACGACAACAGGAAGATCCCGTTTCAGCGACCTGACCCACCGTTTCAGCAAGATACCTTACCCCTCTGGCGCCTGAACGTATCGCGGCTGCGGGGGGAACACCCGAACAGCAGTTCTTATTTTATCCTGAACAAATCATGTTCCATGACGATTTGAACCGAAGGTCTAGGGTCTTTCAAGCACGGTGGACGTGAAACTAACGTAACCCTAAATAACTGACAGAGGGCGCGAGGTATCAGTGCGGGAGGTGGCGCGCTTGACGATGGCATCGATGAGTCCGGGGATGTTGTATTCGGAGGCCTGCATGTCTACGCTCAACTCGTACTGGCGTAGAGCAGCGGAGGTCACCGGCCCGATGGAGGCGTTGAGCACGCCCTCTACCAATCGAGAATGGCCAGAACGAATGCCGAGCAGGGCTACGTAATTTTTAACGGTGGAGGCGCTGGTGAAGGTGATGGCGTGGGGGCGCCGCTGGGGGTCGCGCAGAACGGCACGAAGCTCAACCCGCGAGGACTGCGGGATCACGGTTTCATAGGCTTCCACCACATCCAGAAAGGCACCCATGCGGCGCAGTTCGCGGGGAATTACGTCGCGAGCGACCTTGGCGCGACAGAGCAGGACGCGGCGGCCGCGAACCTTGTCGCTGAGCGCTTCAACAATCGATTCGGCTACGTATTCCTTGGGAGTGAGGGCAACCTTCAATCCTTCGCGCTCGATGGCGGCGCGAGTGGCCGGGCCGATGGCAACGATGTTCAGATGCGACAGTACGCGGCGAGGAATGTTGAGCAGAGCCATGCGTTCAAACATGGCGCGGGCACCATTGGCGCTGCTCAGAATCAGCCACTCGTACTCGGCTACCAGTTCGAGAGAATCATCCAGGGACTTGAAGGAACGAGGCGGACGAATCTCAATGAACGGGATCTCCAAGACCTCGGCACCGAGCGCACGCAGGCCATCGGTGAGCGCACTGGCCTGGTCGCGGGCACGGGAAATCAGGATGCGCCAGCCAGCCAGGGGCGCGATCAATCCGCTATTTTCGTTTTCGGTCATGAGGCGTTGGCCTGAACTCTATCGCTGCGTATTACCGGCGGCGTTTTCACTGTATACATCTTGCAGAATCCTGTCTCCACCACGGCCCAGAATGATGTTGCCGAGACGGCTGCCAAGTTCGAGCGGATCAGTACCGGTTCCGACTTCGCGGAGGAGTTGGCTGCCGTCAGGACGGGCACAGATGGCGGTGAGCTTGATCTGGCCGTTAGCGACGACCGCGTAGGCTCCAATGGGAACCTGGCATCCGCCACCAAGTTGATTGAGCAGAGCCCGCTCGCAGAGGGTTGCCAGCCGCGATGGTTCATGGTTGAGAAAAGCAAGGTGCTCGCGCATCTTGGTATCTCCGAGGCGGATCTCGATACCGAGGGCACCTTGTCCGGCAGCCGAGCACATGATCTCAGGCTCGAGGATTTCCTTGATGTGCCCGGTTTTGCCGAGACGCTTGAGCCCGGCAGCGGCAAGAATGACGGCGTCGTACTCGCCTTCTTCCAATTTGCGCACGCGAGTGTCCACGTTGCCGCGCAGGGGAAAGACTTCGAGATCGGGACGGAACTGCTTGAGCTGGGCCTGGCGGCGCAGGCTGCTGGTGCCGACTCGGGCTCGCTGAGGCAACTGGCTCACGCTGTTGTAGCGGATCGAGAGAAAGGCGTCGCGGGGATCGACACGCTCGGTGATGGCGGCGATTTCAAAGGGGCCTGCGAGGGCGGTGGGAAGGTCCTTGAGGCTGTGCACGGCAAGATCGACGCGGCCTTCGGCCAGCGCTTCTTCGATCTCCTTGGTGAACATTCCCTTGGTACCGACCTTGGCGAGCGCTACATCGGTGATCTTGTCGCCTGTGGTCTTGATGATTTCGAGTTCGACTTGGTGTCCGCGCTCGCGGAGCAGGGCCGAGATGTGATGCGCCTGCCAGAGTGCAAGCTGTGAACCACGAGATCCGATACGAAGCAGGGCCATTCAGACTTCCTTCACTTAATTCCGGTTTGATTCGCCAGCGACGGTGCGGCCACTTCGGCTGCGGCAGGCGCAGATGCGGGAGCGTCGGGTATCGCTGTGCTGCCGGCCGCTGGCGCATAGGGTATCGCTGTGCTGCCGGCCGCTGGCGCATAGGGTATCGCTACGCTGCTGGCCGCTGGTGCTGGGGCCGCAGGTGCGGGTTCAGGCGTTTCGGTACGGAGGTTGAAGAGCTTGCGCACAACATCGATGACGGTGGTGGATTCAGGATCACGCGCTGCGGACTTGAGAGTGGTGATCGGGGTGTGCATGATCTTGTTGATGATGCCGCGGGTGAGGGATTCGACGGCCATCTCCTGCTCGGGAGAAAGCGTACCGAGGCGGCCACGTACACGGTCCAGCTCGGCTTGGCGAAGGTTCTCAAGATGCTGCTGGAGGCTGACGATGGTGGGTACAACTTCGGCGGTCTGGGCACGCTGCTCGAACCGGCGTACCTCCT
This sequence comes from uncultured Acidobacteriaceae bacterium, assembly GCA_964559875.1. Classification (GTDB taxonomy): domain Bacteria; phylum Acidobacteriota; class Terriglobia; order Terriglobales; family Acidobacteriaceae; genus TOLSYN. The sequence goes on along the minus strand of CAZLJQ010000014.1, from coordinate 49,674 downwards.
CCTCGACCATCTGTTCGGCACGCTCCGCTTCCTTGTGCCGGTCGCCGAGGTGAGATGCGACGACCTGCTGGAGATCGTCAATGTTATAGACAAAGATTCCATCGAGATCATTGAGGGCGGGATCGATGTCGCGAGGCACCGCGATGTCGATGAAGAACATGGGGCGGTTCTTGCGGGCGTGGAGGAACTTTTCGCCGTGCTCTTTGCGGAAGATGGTATGAGGCGCGCCGGTGGAGCTGATGATGATGTCCGCCCAGGGCGCGGTTTCATAGAGGCGCTCGAAGGGGATGGCCTCTCCGTTGAACTTGGCGGCCATGGCCACGGCGCGATCATAGGTGCGGTTGCCAACATAAATCTTCTTGGCTCCGTGGGCGATGAGATGGCGGGCAGAGAGCTCACACATCTTTCCGGCTCCCACCAGGTAGACTGACTTGCCGTTGAGGCTGCCGAAGATCTTTTCCGCGAGATCGACGGCCACCGAGGCGATGGAGACCGAAGAGGTGGCGATTGCCGTTTCACTGCGAACTTTTTTGGCGACGGCAAAGGCGCGGCTGAGAAGCTGATCGAGCTGCGAATTGACCGCGCCCAAGGCGCGCGCAGTGGCGTAGGCTTCCTTTACCTGTCCGAGAATCTGCGATTCACCAACCACCATGGAATCCAAGCTGGCGGCGACGCGGAAGACATGCTTGACGGCCTCAAGCTGCTGGTGCTCGAAGATGTAACGCTCGTACTCGCCGGAGTGGAAGCCAAAGTAGTCACGCACGAATTTCTGCAGATCGCAATGGCCGTTCTCGGAGCGCGCGAAGATCTCCACCCGGTTGCAGGTGGAGACGATCATGCCCTCCTCAATTCCCTCCATGGAGGTGAGCTTGCCGAGTGCCTCCGGCAGACGAGACTCAGGGATGGCGAATCGCTCCCGCACTTCCACCGGCGCCGTGTTGTGGTTGACACCCAGTACAAAGAAATTCATGGAGCGATGAACCTATGCAGCTTGCTCAGGTAATTCGCACCCCAAGCACAGACGGCGACGACGAATCCAAAACTGGCCAGATAAGCGGCTTTGCGGCCTCGCCATCCGGCGCTCCATCGCGTGTAAAGAAGAAGCAGATAAATGCCCCACATCAACAATGAGAGCAGCACCTTGGGATCGGCAACAAACGTCGCTCCGAAACGCTCTTCGGCCACCACGGAGCCGGCTAACAAGCCGACGGTCATGAAGGGAAAACCCCACAGCAGAGCTTTGTAGCCGAGCTCGTCGATCTCCTGCAGGGCAGGCATACGCGCCGCCCAAGTCGAAGTCTGCTTGCGCTTGAGCTGGCGCGACAGCACAAGATAAAGCAGGCTGGAGACAAAGCTGAGGAAGAGCATGGCATAGCCGAAAATCAAGGTGCAGACATGGAAGAAAATCCAGCTGCCGAAGATGGAAGACGCGGAAATTGCCATCGAGTGCTCGGAGATGGCCGAGGCAAAAGTGAGCAGAAAGATAAGCGGAAAGATGAGCGCGGCGGGCGAAGCCGTCTTGTAACGCAGATACATTGCCGTGAAGGCGAGGGCGATGATCAGGGCCAGAGCGGACTCGGCGTGGCGGATAGTGAGCAGCTGAGCGTAGCCATGAAGCGCGGCAGTCTCCACCAGGGAGACGAAATGAAAGACCATGCCCAGACAGACGGCAGGCGCAGCAACCCTTCCGGAACGCTCTCCGCGCTGGCGGAGCATCAGGATTGCATGAATGAGCCCCACCCCGTAGAGAACAGTCGCTACTCGAAGCCAAAGCAAAGGCATAAAAGTAAGTCCCTGGCCAACCTCTCACAATGAACAGAAAACGAGGCAAGAACTATGGCTGATTATACAAACGGGTGCAGCTGCCCTAAGTGTAAATATCACTCTGGAGCGTGACGCGCATCACAATCTTAACCCAGAAACCGAAAGCTGGAAAGGACTTGAGCCGGCCCCCCGGCAACGCAAACTAAGCGGCGAAGAGTAAGGAAAACAAGGCGCAGACCCGAGAAGGCAGCGCCTGCGCACGGGTTTGTCATTCCCTGACCCGGGATGCTACCATGCTGGCCGTAAGGTGTTTCGAGGAGGCGTTTTTATGGCTGATGAAAGCTGCAGCTGCAGTGGTGGCGGTATTTTATGGTTCCTGGCAGGACTGGGCATTGGCGCGGCAGTGGGCGTACTGTATGCCCCCAAGGCTGGCAAGGAAACTCGCGAGTCGATTCTGACGGCTGCCGAAGAGGGCCGCGATCTGGTGCAGGAGCGCGCGCGTAAGTATAAGGACCAGGCACAGCAATGGGCCGACCGCAGTAAGGACGTAATCTCGCAGCAGAAGGAAAACATCAAGTCGGCCTTTGAAGCCGGCCGCCAGGCGTATCGGGATGCGACTGGAGAACCAACGCCGGAGCCCGGTACACCCAAGCCGTAATCTTCGAAGAATTCGCCCGCAAGCTGGGCGAATGGACAGGCCAATATGACGGAGACAGGCTTACTCATCGCGTTCGTCGCGGTGACTTCGGTCGCAGTTGTGCTGCAGATGTTGATCCTGCTGGGAATGTACATATCCGTGCGCCAGATGGGCAAGCGCGTGGATGCGCTCCAGACAAAGGTGAACGAGCAGGTGTTGCCGCTGGTGGAGAAGGTGCGCGGACTGGTGGACGAGAGCACGCCGAAGCTCCAGAATGTGGTAACGAACCTGAGCGAAACCTCGGATCTGGTGCGGGCGCAGGCCGGCAAGATCGACGAGGCAGTCACCGAAATTGTGGGCATTGCGCGGACCCAGGCAGGCAACGCCGGGTTGCTGGCTTCGCGCACCATGGAGCGCGTGGACATTGCAGCAGAGGCGATACAGCATACGGTGACCTCACCGATGCGAAAGGTATCGGCATTGCTGGAAGGCCTGGCGGCGGGCGTTGGCGAGTTTGTGGGCGGCCGCAAGGTTCGACGCGCCAAGGTAGTCCCCGGCGACGATATGTTCGTCTAGGTTTACGAGTAAAACAGGTACACAAAGCGGGAGCAGGGGCGCAGTCCTCTGCTCCTTTTACCGTCAGGAGGGTTGGCCATGTACGACATGAAGAATCTGAAGAAGCTGAAAACCATAGAGGCCGGTGCGCCGGAGGCAATGAAGGCGTTCTGGGCCTTTGACAAAGCAGCTATGGCTCCGGGAGCCATTCCGGGCAAGTACAAGGAATTGATGGCGTTGGCTGTGGCGTTTACAACCCAGTGCCCGTACTGCATCCAGATTCACGCGGACAAGGCGCGAGAGGCTGGGGCGACGGACCAGGAGATCTCCGAGGTCGTAACGGTTGCCGCAGCACTGAGGGCCGGTGCGGCCATCACTCATGGCACCCACGCCATTAAGGAGTAACGATCTCTCGCGTGGGGACTCGTTTGTGACGGCTGGAAGGCGTTCCCGGCAGGACGCTGGGACGACGAGTTCCCCTCCAAGTAATACAAAACTATCAAGTAATACAAAACTATGACTTACCCCTGTCGCGATGCCTGACACAATTGCAGAATGAGTCAGCATCCTGTACTTATTCAGGGCGGAATGGGCGCGGGCGTCTCCGATTGGCGGCTGGCGCGAGCGGTTTCCCTCACCGGGCAACTGGGCGTTGTATCCAGCACGGCATTGGACACGATTTTTTCCCGCAGGTTGCAGGACGGCGATCCGGGCGGCCACATGCGCCGCGGGTTGGCGATGTTTCCCTTCCCTGCCATGGCTGAGCGCGTCCTGGATAGGCACTACGTGGCCGGAGGCCGGCCCGCAGGCTCGCCCTACAAGCTGGTGCCGATGCTGGCCCGAGTCAACTCGCGCGAAGCTACGGAACTGATTGTGGTCGCCAATTTTGTTGAGGTTGCGCTGGCGCGTGAAGGCCACTCGAATCCGGTGGGCGTCAACTGCATGGAGAAGCTGCAGCACCCGCTGCTGGCTTCGCTTTATGGCTCGATGCTGGCCGGAGCCGGATACATTCTGATGGGCGCGGGAATTCCACTGAAAGTTCCTGGGGCGCTGGACGCGTTTGCCCGGGGCGAGGCTGCCAGCTATCCGCTCAACGTCACCGGGGCGAAGCCGGAAGACGATTGCCTGATGCGGTTTGATCCGCAAGACGTGTTTGGCCAGCCGATGCCGCCGCTGGAACGGCCCAAGTTTTTGGCGATCATCTCCTCGAACACACTGGCCACGACCATGGTTCGCCGCTCCAACGGTAAGGTGGACGGGTTTGTGATTGAAGGACCGACGGCGGGTGGGCACAACGCTCCGCCGCGCGGACAGCTGGTGCTGAGCGAAAAGGGCGAAGCCGTATATGGCGAGCGCGACCGCGTGGATTTGGACAAGATTCGCCAGATCGGGCTGCCTTTCTGGCTTGCTGGTGGATATGGTACGGCGGAAAAGATTGCAGAGGCCCTGGAACTGGGCGCGGCAGGAGTGCAGGTGGGCACGGCATTCTGCTTCTGCGAGGAATCGGCCTTGCGAGAGGATTTCAAGAGCGGGCTGATCGCAAAGATCAAGCGCGGAGAAAGTTCGGTGTTCACCGACCCGCTTTCCTCGCCCACGGGTTTCCCATTCAAGTCGGCGCAGCTTGAGGGTACGATTTCCGAGCCCGAGGTATATAGCGGGCGCAAACGGGTTTGCGACATCGGGATTCTGCGCGAATCCTACCGCACCGATAAGGGCACAATTGCCTATCGCTGCCCCTCTGAACCGGAAAATACTTATGTCGCCAAGGGCGGCGTCTTTGAGGAGACAAAGGGCCGCAAGTGCCTTTGCAACTTCCTGCTGGCCGACATCGGCTTGCAGCAGATTCGAAAGGACGGCGGCGAAGAGCCGGGCGGGATCACTACGGGCGACGACCTGGAGTGCATACTGCAATTCGTTCAGGGCAAGGAGAGCTACTCGGCGGCCGAAGCGGTGAGAACCTTGATGAGCCTTGTTCCGGCTAAGGACGCGGAGACAGACACTATGAATCAGCCCCTGGAAGTGGTTCCTGATCAGGTGGAGGCGTTGCCCTCTTAGCTCACGTGCCACCTCTGCATTGCATGTAAAAAGCCGCCTGAGATGGCGGCTTTTTACGTTGCCAGGAGTCGTTATTATGAACCGATGAAGCGTGCGTAGAAGCTGCGCGCGATTCCGGTGTCAGTGGTTCCCTTGATGATGGCGCGGCCATCGGGAAAGAGGGTGAGTTCGAAGGGCGCGCGCAGAAACTTCAACACATACTCGGTGTAACGCACCTCGCCGTGCGGAGCCAGGCGTGCTTCCAACTCGGCAAAGTGAATGGGACGGTGGCGTTCGTGGATCTGCACGGAGTTGCGTCCGCAGAGCGAGATGTGGGGGTGGGCGCGTCCGGCGAGATAGGGAAACTGGCGCTCGCGGCAGACGCTGCAATTGGCACTCGGCTGATCGGCGCGAATCTCGGAGTGGTCGTTGTACCAGGCGTCAAAGGAGAGCAGGGTGCGGCGCATGGAAGCGCGGGCACCGACCAGCCACTTCATGGCCTCGGTGACGGCGACGGAACCAATCAGGTTGACGGCGGAGTTCAAAATGCCGCCGGTATCGCAGGTTTCGGTTGCGCCTGTAGGCGGATGAGGAAAGACGCAGGCGAGGCAGGCAGTTTCATCCGGAACTACATTCATGGTGACGCCGTAGCTGCCGACGGCGGCAGTGTAGATCCAGGGACGGCGTTCGCGGACGGCGTAGTCGTTGAGCAGGTAGCGAGTCTCGAAGTTGTCGGTGCCGTCGAGGATGAGATCGGTGGCTTCGAGCAGCTCTTCACAGTTGTCGGGGGTAAGGTCTTCGACGTGCGGCTCCACGGTCACACTGGAGTTGATCTGCTGAAGCTTGCGGCTCGCGGCGATGGCCTTGGGTAGCGATTCGGCGGCATCGCGCTCATCGAAGAGAACCTGACGCTGCAGGTTGCTGGGTTCAATGTAGTCGCGGTCAACGATGCGCACATAGCCCACTCCGGCACGCACCAGCAGCGAACTGAGGACCGAGCCGGTGGCTCCGCAGCCAACAATGACAATGCGCGAGGCGGCCAGTTTCCGCTGCCCCTCCTGGCCAATTGCGGGAAAGAGAATTTGTCGAGAATAGCGTTCGTCCAATGGCTGCATGTCTCTCATCATAAATGCGCAGAGTCATAGAGAAGCAAGAACAACTCCGGGGCAGGTGAGCCTGGGAGCCGCGTAACAATTTTCTGACCCTGCAGAGGATAGAAGCGCGCCAAGGAGGACGCGCCGAATTACTTGCACCGGGCGCGAAATGATTCGTGAGATGGAGGCATCTTATATAGAAGCTGAATGGAATGGTAGGCCCCATTGGCCGGATGAGTGTTGCTGATGAGGCAGCGCGATTCGTCAAGCAAAGAACGGCGCAGGCGTTTATGGCTGCTCAAACTACACCGATGAATCCCGCTGGCAGAAATGAAGAGTTGCTGCGCGTGCTGATGGTTGAGGATTCGGCGGCGGACGCCGAACGCATAGAACTCCAATTGACCGAAGGCGGGCGGCAGGTTGCCGCAGAGCGGGTCACCGACGCGGCAGCGATGCAGGAGGCGCTTGCGAGCCGGGATTGGGACATCATCCTGGCGGGCCACGCGGTTCCTGGCTTTGATGCGATGGCGGCACTGAAGGTGCTGCAACAGAGTGGGCGCGATATTCCGTTCATCATCCTTTCTGACAGGATCAGCGACGAGCAGGCGGTCGCCCTGATGAGGGCCGGAGCCCATGACTACCTGCGTAAGAAAAACCTCCTACGGCTGCTTCCAATTGTTGAGCGAGAGATACACGAGGCACAGATACGGCGGCAGAGCCGCGAGGCGAGATCGATATTGCGGCTGCAGGGTGCGGCGTTGAACTCAGCAGCGAATTCCATCGTGATCACCAATCGGGAAGGCGCGGTTCAGTGGGTGAATTCGGCGTTCACAAAGATGACCGGCTACAGTGCTAGCGAGGCAATTGGCCAGAACCCGCGAATCATGAAGTCGGGCAAGCATGACGAGCAGTTCTACAAAGAAATGTGGAACACCATTGTTTCCGGCTCGGTGTGGCGCGGGGAACTGATCAATCGCCGCAAGGATGGGAGCCTTTACGTCGAGGAGATGACGATTACACCTGTCAGCTCAGACGATGGCACTACCGGCTACTTCGTCGCGGTGAAAGAAGACATCTCTGCGCGCAAGCAGGTGGAAGAGACATTGAAACGACAGGCCGAGATGCTGCGGCTTTCCTTTGACGCCATTATTGTTTGGCGGCTCGGAGGCGGAATCGAGAGCTGGAATCACGGTGCGGAGCAGCTCTATGGATACAGCGAGCGGGAGGCGCTGGGCCGCTCATCGCGCGAACTGCTCAGAACGATTCATCGCGTACCGTGGCCGGAGATTGAGGCAGGGCTACGCGAGTACGGAAGCTGGGAAGGCGAGCTATGCCACACCACCAAGCAAGGACGCGAGGTGACGGTTGCAACCCGGCACCAGCTCATTACCGGTTCCGACGGCGTGGAACGGATTTTAGAAACGAACCGGGATATCACCGATCGCAAGCGGGCTGAGCAAGCCCTGATCCGGAGCGAGAAACTGGCGTCGGTGGGACGGATGGCGGCGACGATTGCCCACGAGATCAACAATCCACTGGCGGCTGCAATGAATGCGCTGTTCCTGGTGAGAACCGACCCTGCGCTGCCGGAGAGCGTGGGAAGCAACCTGGCTCTTGCAGAACGGGAGGTGGACCGGGCCGCGCACATTCTTAACCAAACGCTCGGATTCAGCCGGGAGGCCGGAAATCCGACGACGGTGGACCTTGCCGAGGTCCTCGACCACGTGCTGGAGCTTTACGCACCGAAGCTGCGAAATCTGCATGTGTCACTGCATCGCAGCTACCGCAGCGGCGTGGGTGTACGTGCGTTTGAGACCGAGATTCAGCAAATCGCATCCAACCTGATCGCCAACAGCATCGACGCGCTTCCGAAGAACGGCAACTTGTATGTGCGGCTGCTGGGTCCGCAGACTTTGCAAGGCAACCGCCGCATGGTTCGCATGACCATTGCCGACGATGGCGAGGGCATAGCGGAGAAAGATATGAACCGGCTGTTTGAGCCGTTCTTCACAACGAAGCAGTCGATTGGCACGGGACTGGGGCTGTGGGTAAGCGGCGAGCTGGTCAAGAAAAATGAAGGCAAGGTAAGACTGAAAAGCCGCAAGGGCCGGGGTACGGTGGTGACCGTCTGGCTACCCGTGGAACGGCGCAGCCAGGAGCGAAGGATCGCATGAGTAAAGCGGTTGCTCCGTGTTTCTTCCACTGAAGAATTCGCAGCGCGCGGAAGAAGGCCACGCAGCGCAAGAGCCGGCGCGACAGGCTTCTATGTCCAGCGAAAGAAGCGCACCGCGAAGAAGAACGAGATCGCACCCCAAAAGCAGATGACAGCAAGCGGCGCGGCCAGGGATGGAAGCGAACTGCCTTCCAGAATGACGCCGCGTAGAGCATCATTGAGCGCGGTAAGCGGCAGGAGCTTGATGAACGGAATCACCACGGCAGGAAAACGCTGATAGGAAAAGAAGATGCCGGAGAAAACCCACATGGGCATCATCACCACGTTCATAATGCCGCTGGCGGTTTCTATTTTTTGCGCGCGGCTGGCAGTGAGCAGGCCCAGAGCGGCGAAGCAGAGCGCACCCAGACAGCTCACCAGCGTAATGGCGGCCCACGAACCGGCGATCCTCATGTGAAATGCGAAAACGCCAAAGCCGAGCATGAGAGCCACTTCGGTGATCATCAGGATGAGGCGGCTGGTGGCGAGGGCAAGTAGAAAGTCAGTGCGCCGCATGGGAGTGGCCACGTAACGCTTGAGCAATTTGCGCTGGCGCATCTCAACCAGGGCGAAGCCAATGCCCCACATTCCCGAGCCCATGAGGTTCATGCCGAGCAATCCGGGAATAAGGAAATCGATATAGCGGCTACCGGGTTCACGGTTGACTCGCGTGAGGGTGGCAACCGCGGGCTTGGTGCCTGCCGCCGCCTGCAGAGCATGATCGGCCAGACTGCGCGCCAGCACGCTTTCCGGGCGAGCAGGATCGTAAACATACTCCACTGCGTTTTGCTGCGGAAGAAGCTCCACGTCGAACTTGCCCAGCCGAAAGTTGAGCGCCGCCTGCGCGGGCGGCTGCACCTCGACGATCAGGGCGGGAACGTCAGGCGCGTGGTGCAAAAGATCGGCAATACGTTCTGAGCCTGGCTGCTGCGCGATGACCACCCTGACTGCGTCGGGCGGCTTGTCGCGGAAGGCTACGCCGAGGCCGAGCGCGAGCAGGAGGGGAAACATGAAGATCCAGAAGATGACTTCAGGCTCGCGGGATATCTCCTTGAGACGCACCAGCAGCAGCCTGCGATAGCCGGTCCAGCGTCCGTGTACGATGATTTCTTGCTCTGCATTCACTTCAAGCGGGGTCATGCTAATCCTCTCGCAGATGCCTTCCGGTGAGTTGGACGAAGACGTCTTCCAGGCTTGATTGGCGCGTAGTCAACTGGCTGAGACGCCAGCCGTTCTGCTCCACCAGTGCCAGCAAGGCGGGGATGGTGCGATGCGGCTCATCGACGGTGAGCGCCGTGACACCGTCGTCGCTCTGCACTGCGGCAACCCCCGGAAGGCCTCGCCATAGCTCGTTGGAGACGGAATTTCCGGGGTCCAGCGCGAACTCCACCTTGTGGTGACCGCCGACTCCGGAGATCAGTTCCGCGGGAGTTCCAGCGGCGATTACCTTGCCCTGATCGACGATGGAAATGTAGTCGCAGAGGCGCTCGGCTTCGTCCATGTAGTGAGTGGTGATCAGCACCGTACCGCCTTCGGACTGGAAACGTCGCACAATCTCCCAGACCTGACGGCGGCTTTGTGGGTCGAGTCCGGTGGTGGGCTCATCGAGGAACAAGATGCGCGGGTTGCCAACGAGCGCGGTGGCAATGGCCAGGCGCTGCTTCTGCCCGCCGGAGAGCTTGCCGGTCCAGGCATCAGCCTTTTCCGTCAACGCCAGCTCCTGCAGCACGCTATCCACTGGGCGGGACTGGCGATAGAAGCCACTGAAGAGATAGAGCGTCTCGCGTACGGAGAGTTTTTCTGCCAGCCGCGTCTCCTGCAACGAGACCCCGATCATTTCACGCAACTCCGCAGGGTGCTGGCGCCAGTTACGGCCAAGAATCTCAACCTTGCCGGAGGTGGCTTGGAGCAGACCCTCGAGGATTTCGATGGTGGTGGTTTTACCCGCGCCATTCGGACCCAGCAGGCCGTAGCACTGCCCGGCGTAGATGGTGAGGTCGAGGCCACGAACTGCCTCTACCTTACCTTCGTATGTCTTGCGTAAGTCCCTGCATCGGACGACAACCTGTTGGCGCATGATGACCTATTCATAGTCCTTTAACCGCGGGCTGCGACCCCTGCATTACTACTAAAGGATGCTACACGAAAGGCGGCATGACAAAGTTTGCTTTCCAGGGGCTGGGCGAGCAGATAGTCCTACCCGGGCGAAAGAAAACGCTTGCAAATGAGGAATGTAGAGGTACTCTACGGGGCATGAATCCAGCAGCACAGATGCGAACGTCTGTGTTTTGTGCGGTGCTATTGTTTACTCCTTGGCTACCCCATTGGCAAAGCTGGTGGTTGGCAACGGTCTGCCTGATCGCGGGCGCGGTACTGGGAGGCGCGCTATGCCAGCTCCGAATGCGGAAGCTGATAGCGGAGAAAAAGCTTCTTGAAGAGCAGGCCACTGCGCGGACGTTAGAGCTGGGCGAGAGCAATCGGATGCTCAGTGAAAGCCAGCGACAATTGGTTTCTGCCATGGATGCGGCGAAGCTCGGCTGCTGGAGCCGGAACCTGCTCACCGGAGAAGTCTTCTGGGATGAGCGCACCCGGGCGATGTTCGGGATCGCACCCGAAGAAACCATGACGTTTGAGCGATTGCTGAGTTTTGTGCTCCCGGAAGATCGTGAAGGCTTCCAACGGCACGTCGAAGAACACACAAACCACGAGTATCGGATCAGCCATCCGGATGGGAACATCCGCTGGCTACGGGTACAAGGCGACGCAATTCGAGATGACTCCGGCAGAGCGGTGCGTACGGCAGGAGTTGTCATGGACATTACCCAGCAGAGGCAAAGGGAACAGGAACTACACGCCCTGGAACTTCAGTTGCGCCACTTCCAGAAGTTCGAGGCGGTGGGCCGCCTCGCGGGCGGCATGGCTCATGACTTCAATAACATACTCATGGTCGTACAAAGCTACACGGAACTGCTCCAGGAAGGCGCCGCCGGCGGTCTGCAAGGCTGTGTTGAACATATTCTGAAAGCCGTAGCGCGCGGCGCCAACCTCACCAAACAGTTGCTGGCTTTCAGCAGCAGGCAGGTTCTTTCCCCAACCGTGCTCGACCTGAATTCCGTGGTAAATGGAGTAGTGCAAATACTGCGGAGACTCATCGGCGAACACATTGAGCTGCGCGCACATCTCTCGGAATCGTTGGGGACGGTGAGGGCCGATCCGAACCAGATCACCCAGGCACTGGTGAACCTTTGTGTCAATGCGCGCGATGCTATGCCGGAAGGCGGCACTCTGACTCTTGAAACCAAGAACTTCACGATGGATGAAAGTTCCCTCGGTAAGTATCCGTACGTGAAGTTTGGGGAGTACGTGTTGCTTTCAACGGCCGATACCGGGACGGGCATGAGCAAAGATGTGCAGGAGCACATCTTTGAACCCTTCTTTACAACCAAGGAGCGCGGCAAAGGAACTGGATTGGGACTTCCTACCGTCTTCGGGATTGTGAAACAGAGTGGCGGCTACGTCTGGGTCGATAGCGAAGCTGGACACGGGACCTGCATCACGATCTGTCTGCCCAGGGTAAACGGTGCGCACGCTGCCGCCGCTCCAACAAAGCGCGAAGCAAAGCACGGCAGTAGGACTCTTTTGATCGCGGAAGACGAGGACGACTTGCGAGAGGCGGTATGCGAGTATCTCCGCGGCTTAGGATACGTGGTGTTCTCCGGCAACTCAGGCGAGCAGGCACTCGCCGTAGCGGCGCAACACCCGGGGCACATCGAGTTGCTTATCACTGACATGATCATGCCGAAGATGAACGGCAGAGAGCTGGCGCAAGCACTGGAGAAGCTGCACCCTGAGCTCAAGACCCTTTACATTTCCGGGTATATGGATGACGACGCCGTGCGCCGCGTTGTTGGCGAACAAGGCGCGAATTTTCTGCAGAAGCCTTTCAGCCTGAGTGCGCTTGCCAACAAGGTGCGTGAAGTATTGGGGAGGGCCGAGACTCCATGAACACCCCTGCCCGCGCGGGCATCGCCTCTCCTCGGCTTTGATTCTGCACCGGTATTCTAGGGGCCAGGATTGTGCCAACGGCCGTGGCTATTGATGATTGCATCGGCTTCCTTCGGCCCCCAGCTGCCGCGCTTATAGGGGAGAACCCGGTGATGATTCTTTAGAACTGGGTCAACCACGGCCCAGGCAGCTTCAACCGCGTCTTCACGAGCGAAGAGCGCACCATCACCCACCATGGCAGCACTCAACAGCCGCTCGTATGGCGATTCCTCGCCTGACTGTTCTTCCGAGAGATAGAGTTCGCGCTGCTCGCCGACATATTCCTTCCCTGCAAGTTTGACGCGTGCGGCAAGAGCGATGGCCGCGAAGGGGGAAAGCCGGAAGCGCAGGTAGTTGGCCGGTCCGGCGGTTGGATCTGAATCGGCGAAAAGTCTCTGCGGCGGCGGCTTCAGTTCCACCTGGACTTCGCTCGCGGTGGTGGGCAGGTATTTGCCGGAGCGCAGATACCAGGGCACACCATTCCAACGCCATGAGTCAATGAAAAGCCGCAGGGCGCAAAAAGTCTCGACGTCGGAGTTCTTCGCCACGTCCGGCTCCCTGCGGTATCCGGCATACTGACCGCGCACCAGGTCGCCAGGTTTCAAAGGCCGCATGGCATCGAAGACCTTGGCTTTCTCGCCGTGCACGGCGCCATAGTGCCTGGTGGCAGGCGGCTCCATGGCAAGCAGCGCGACAATTTGGAAGAGGTGATTCTCAACCACGTCACGCAGACAGCCAGCGGTTTCGTAGAACGCTCCGCGATTCTCAACACCGAAATCTTCGGAGAGGGTGATCTGGACGCTGGCCACGTAGTTGCGGTTCCAGATCGGCTCCAGGAAGGAATTGGCGAAGCGGAAATAGAGGATGTTCATGATCGCCTCCTTCCCGAGGAAGTGATCGATGCGGAAGATGCAATCCTCCGCAAAAACCGCGCGCGCGACGCGATTCAACTGCCGGGCGGATTCGAGGTCGCGTCCGAATGGTTTTTCGACAATGACCCGCGCATGCTCGGATAACTTCGCGGCACCGAGCCCCTGGATCACCGTCTCAAAGAGCGAGGGCGGTATGGCAAGGTAGTGCGCCGGACGTTGAGCGCCTCCCAATGCATCTTTAATCGCTGCGAAGGTGCGTGGAGCTTTGTAGTCTCCGCTGACGTAGCGAAAGAGGGACAAAAGCTGCTGGAGCGCATGTGGGTCGTCCAATCCGACGGTCGATCGCTTAATGCTGTCCGTAATGCGTTTGTGCAGACGCGCGAGAGTCAACTTGGGAAAGGCGACGCCGATTACCGGGACCTTGAGGGTACCTCGTTTGACCATTGCATAGAGCGCCGGGAAGATCATTTTGTGCGCGAGATCCCCGGTCACGCCGAAGAGTACCAATGCATCCGAATGCGAATCTGCCATCAGCCACCTCTGGTGTTGGATGCATCCTTTTCCCTTATAGCTACTCGGAAGACGATGGTGTACCCTGCAAGCTCAGCCAGAAAGTTCCGCGCCGAGGGCCTACGTGAGAGACGCAGTAGTGTTGGAGGAAAGCCAGGAAGAAGAGCGCCGTTCGGTGAGCGGTATCTCCGGCCCGCATCCTGAAGGCCGCCGCACAAGAGCAAAAGAAGTCGTGGTTGTGTTCCTCATGTCCATGGCTTTTCTGCTGTTCAATATCTCCAGCCCCGGAATCAGGATCTTCGACGAATGGCATTACACGGACGCAGCCCAATCTATCTATCACGGTCAGGGAGATACGAACGCGGAGCACCCGCCGCTGGGAAAGTACCTGATCGGCGCGGGCATGATGATGGCAGGCGACAACCCGGTAGGTTGGCGAGTGATGCCGGCAGTGTTTGGATCATTGCTCCTGTCGGTTGCGTTCTTGTGGATGTGGAAGCTGGGCAGGCACGTTGCATGGACGGCGGTTGTGCTGATTGCTACTAACGGCTTCTGGTTTGTAATGTCGCGCATCGCAATGCTGTCCATCTTTGAATTGACGTTTACGGTGATCGGATTATATCTGCTGACAGAGCGCAGATTCTGGATGTCTGGGGCTGCTCTCGGACTTGCCGCGGCTTGCCGATGGAACGCGTTGTTTGCTCTGCTGCTTGTGGCGGTGTATGCGTTGTGCAGCGATGGAGTCTTGGCGGCGATCAAAATTTCGGTCTCCAGCGTGTGCTCGTACACACTGGCATGGCTTCCACTGGTGGGGTTGCATCCTGTGAGGCTCATACGAGCCCAGGAGTACATGCTGCACTTCCATGTGCACTACGCTGCCGTACCAACTCTCAAGGACAACTGGTATCACTGGCTTGTCCGCACCATCCCGGAAAACGGACTGAACCATATGCTTGCCAACCCTCTGATAACCGTGGTGGGAATCATCGCCTTGGTCGCCTTGGCCCGGAAGGGGGAGATTGTGGGTTTGGCGGGAGCGGTGTTCTTACTGCAATGGGCAGTTATCCCACGCGACACTTACTACTATTACTATCTTGATGCGCTCACCATGATGTCCATTGCGGCGGCGGCATTCGTGGGCCGGTACAAACTAGCACCAAGAAAGCATGAGGTGAGGCTTTGCGTGCCGCTTGCGATTTTATCGGCGGCGTGGTTCCTTACCCATTACGCAGCGTTCATGGCTCTTCAATCGCCTTATGATGCGCTGTTTCAGTTCTAAAAGGTGAACCGGACGGCAAACCGCAGGCGGTGGCTCAGGTTATACTGACGGGTTCCGAGTTGTAGTTTCAACTTCGGAATTTGTCTCCCAGGCGCGTTGGGAAGGCTGAGCAGCGATTCACTATGAACCAACCCCGTGCGAATCCGTCGCTTCTGGTGCGTGTTGCAGGTGTGCTGTGCGCTCTCCCCTTGGCTGAGGTGATTGAAACCATGCGCCCGTTGCCAGTGGAGCCGCTGGCCAATGCTCCCGGCTTCATTCTGGGGATGGCCTGCATCCGCGGCACCGCCGTGCCCGTAGTACGGCTACCGGCGCTGTTTCAGGGCGATCATCATGGCGCGCCGCTGACCCGGTTCGTTACGCTTCGCGTGGGGCAACGCTGCATTGCTCTGGCGGTGCAAAGCATTGCCGGCGTTGCCGACCTGGATGAGCAGGTATTCGGCAGCCTGCCTCCACTGCTCCAGAGTGCTCGAACCGAGTTCCTGCAGGCACTGGGCACGCTGGACGCGGAATTTCTGGTCACGCTGAACACGGCCCGTCTGGTGCCCGACTCCGTTTGGCAAACGCTCGCTGCATCGAGGGACACGCGGTGAAGCAGGCCTTTGAACCGGCGGAACTCGCAAGCTTTCGGGCCACGGTAGCACAGCGGCTAGGTCTGCAGTTTGACGAATCCAAACGCGATGAATTAGCGGACGTGCTGCGCCGCCGAATCGAGGCGACCGACAGCCCCGATGTTCAGAACTACCTTTGCCTGCTCGGAACCTCTCTGCCGGAACTTCGCGCGGTAGTCGGTCATCTGACGATTCCGGAAACCTACTTCTTTCGCATTCCGGATCATTTTCGCGTGCTGGAAGAGGTCGTGCTGCCGGAGCGAATCCGAGCGCAGAGCGCCACCCGGCAGCTCAATATTCTATCCGCAGGTTGTGCGTCGGGCGAAGAGCCATACACCATTGCCATGTTAATGCGGGGCCGGGTGAACCTTGCAGGCTGGCAGGTCAATATCTGCGGCATCGACGTGAACCCGGCAGCGATAGCCAAGGGTAAGAAGGGCCGTTATACGGCTTGGTCGATGCGCGAGATCGACCCAACGGTCAAGGAACGCTGGTTCCGTCCACAAGGACGCGACTTCCAACTCAACGACTCGATTCGCGAAATGGTTTCGCTTGAGGAAGGCAACCTGATGGACCCGCAGGCTCCGTTCTGGAAGCCCAAAACCTATGACGCGATCTTCTTCCGCAACGCGTTCATGTATCTTTCTCCTGAAGCGGGGCGAGCAGTTGTGGCGCGTATGGCCAGATCGCTGGCACCAGGTGGCTATCTTCTCATGGGTCCGGCGGAGACCTTGCGAGGCGTCTCGCATGATTTCCATCTCTGCCATACTCACGAAACGTTCTACTATCAGCTCCGGACAGGCAACTCCAGAGCGGTAAACAATCACTTGGACGTATTCACGCCTGCGCCGGAATCCAGCCGCCCCGTGGACGACGCCGAGATGCCACCAATGGAGATTGGGAGCGATTGGGCAAACTCCATACGGCAGGCCACGGAGCGCGTAAGAGAGCTGACTCGCACTCCGAAGCGTTCGCGTGAGGCAAAGCCAGTGAAAGCGAATCGTGCCCCCGCCGATTTAAGCGGCGCGATGAAACTGCTCCAGGAGGAACGCTTTGAGCAGGCGTTGCAGGTGCTCGACAGGCTACCGGCCGAAGCTCAGACCAGCCCCGATGTGCAGGTGCTGCGAGCCGCCCTGCTGGCGAATCGCGGCGATCTGGCAAAGGCCGAGGACGTATGCTCGTCAGTTTTGAAAATGGATGAACTGAACGCTGGCGCCTATTACGTGATGGCCCTTTGCCGTGAGCAGGCGAATGAGCGCCAGAAAGCCATGGAACACGACCTGACCGCGATCTACCTGGACCCGTCGTTCGCCATGCCGCATCTGCATCTTGGTCTGCTGGCCAAGCGTAGTGGCGAATTGGAGTTGGCCATGCAAGAATTAGGCCAAGCATCGCTGCTGCTGTCGCGGGAAGATGCGCTCCGCGTTCTTGTGTATGGCGGAGGGTTCAGCCGCGAAGCCCTGGTTGAGTTGTGCCGCAGAGAGTTGCAGGGATGCAGAGGGCACGCATGAACATGGCCGCTTTAAAGCTCGAAGGTAAGGTCGAGGAGATGCGCAGGCTCTTTGACGAGTCGTTTGCCCTTGCACCGCCTGAGCAGGTGACAGAGCCGGAGCCGATGCTCGCAATCACCCTGGAAGGTGAGCCGTTCGCATTGCGCGTGCGTGAAATCCTGGGGCTGGCAGTGAAGAAGGAAGAGATTGTGCCAGTGCCGAGCCGGGTTCCGGAATTGCTCGGCCTCACTGGAGTTCGTGGAATTGTTGTTCCTGTGTTTAGCTTGGCCAGGTTGCTTGGATTCAATTCGGAGAACGGTCAAGTGCATTGGCTGGTCTTCTGCGGCGAAAGACAAAGTCCCATTGCTCTCGCCATTGAATCGATGGAGCGGCTGTTCGAGGCACCAAAAACTGCAATCTTTATGCGCAAGGAAGACCTCGGCCACCGCTACGTCAATGCAACTGTATGCGTGGGCACGAGTTCCAGGGGACTCATCAGCATCTCTGCATTGGTAGAGCACATCAAGGCTCGGGGCGCGAGTGAACGCCGGAAGTAAGAAATAGGGAGAACCGCGATGGACCAGAGGTTGACCTTCGGACAAAAACTTGCATTGGGATTCGCCGCTACTGCGCTCCTGGCCGTGATTATGGCGGCTATTTCCGTTTATGCACTCAATCGCGTGGTGACTACCAAGGACCGCGTTATCGCAGTGAACGCGCAGGACCTGATCGACGCCGCCAAGTTGCAGACCGCAGCCGCACGGAAAGCAGCGGCAGTGCGCGGCTACATGCTTTCCGGAGAACCACGGTATCTGGAACAGGAGAATGAGGCGCGGGAGCTTTTCTTCCGGACATTGGAACACATGAAGCCGAACGTTTATACGCCTGAAGGCAAGGCCATGATCCACGATGTCCAGGAGATTGAGGCACAGCACCAAGTGCTGGTGGACAAGGCTAATGCGATGCGGCAGGCGAATGCTTCGAATGCGGAAGTTGTTCACTTTATGCGTGTCGAAGTGATTCCCATGGTCGAGCGCCTCTACTCGCGGGTGGACGATTTTGCTGCGTGGGAAGAAAAGCTGCTGAACGACGGACGCAATGCGTCGAGCGCTGCGGCAGCCTCAGCTACCAGGCTGGTGCTGGGCATCGCCGGTTTAGTGGTTGTGCTTGGATTCCTCCTGGCATGGTTCTTCGCCAGAATACTTTCCCGCCAGATCGGTTCGGCCGTACAGGAGGTTTCCAGTTCGTCGGCTGAACTACAGACCACCGCAACTCAGCAAGCTACCGGCACGCGAGAGCAGGCAACGGCGCTCAGCGAAATCACCACCACCATCAATGAACTGCTTGCTACTTCGCGCCAGATTGCGGAGAGCGCACAGCGTGTGGCGAGCATTACGACCGAGACGGCAAACGCGGCTGACGCAGGCGACAAAACAGTGCAGGTCGCGCATGATTCAGTGGCCGGCATCAAGAAGCAGGTCGATCTCATCGTCAATCACACGCTCGATCTTGGAAGGAAATCACAGCAGATCGGCAGCATCGTGGACATCATCAACGAGCTGGCGGACCAGACCAATATCCTAGCCATCAACGCCACGATTGAAGCCGCGGGGGCAGGCGAAAACGGCAGGCGCTTCGCGGTGGTGGCAGATGAAATTCGAAAACTCGCCGACCGGGTCGGCGGTTCCACCAAAGACATCCGGAGCCTGATCGAAGAGATTCGCGCGGCGGTCAACTCCACCGTGATGGCGACGGAAGGCGGCACCAAGGCAGTAGACCTGGGCACCCGTTCATTCAGCGAAGTAACGAACTCCCTCCACCACATCACCCTCATGCTCGGCACAACGTCGGAAGCGGCGCGAGAGATTGAACTGAGCACCAAGCAGCAGACCACGGCCGTTGAACAGGTGAATTCGGCAGTTACCAACGTTGCGCAAGTCAGCAAGGAAGCCGAAGCGAGCACGGCCCAGGCATTGCAAACCGCGTCGCAGTTGGCGACCTTGTCGCGCAATCTCAGTCTGCTGATCCGGACGCAGGTAGACGGTGCGCGCTGATGTCAAAAGACCCCTATCGGTATTTCCGGATTGAAGCCAAGGAGATTGTTGAGCAGCTCAGCCGTGGTGTGCTTGATCTGGAGCAAGGGGCCTCAGGCAAGGAATTAGTTGGCCAAATGTTACGTTTGGCGCACACGTTAAAGGGCGCCGCGCATGTGGTAAAGCAGGCGGGGATTGCCGGTCTGGCGCACCAGTTGGAAGATACGCTCGTTCCCTACCAGGCAAGCGGCGAGGTCCCTCGCGATCGTGCTGAAGGCATGCTTTCGCTGGTGGACGGCATGGCCAGCCAGTTGGCGGCACTGGGTTCCGAGCGGACACCGCAGCAGGTGGACACTCCGACCCCGACCCCGGCTCCGGCGGAAGAAACTTTCGACACCATCCGGGTCGATCTTGGCGATATGGACGTGCTGTTGGAGGGAGTAGCAGAGAGCGGCGTGCGCGTGACCGGCCTCAAGAGCAGGCTGGCCACAGTCGAAGATGCCGCGGAGCTGGCTGGTTTATTGTTACGCCATCTGTCTGCGCCCGTCGGCGACACCGGAAGTGAGCGTGCGGCAGTTTCCCTGGTCAAAGGGCGCGCCATTGCAGAAGACCTGCAGGCGATGCTCAAGCCGTTATCCCGTAGCCTAGTGTCCAGCGCGGAGCAGGTGGAACGCGAGCTGGCGCAGGTTCGGGACACGGCAAACCAGCTGCGTCTGGTACCCGCCAGTGCCGTTTTTGCTCCGCTGCGGCGCACCGTGCGCAACACTGCGGAGACTCTAGGGAAACAGGTGAATTTTGTAACCGCCGGTGGAGAACATCGGCTGGATGCACACGTGCTCGCAGCGGTTCGCGCCGCGCTATTGCAGATCGTGCGCAATGCGGTCGCCCATGGCATTGAGGCTCCGGCGGAGCGTGCCGCCAGCGGCAAGCCTACCGTGGGTGAAATCTCTTTACAGGTACGCCGCAGCGGCAGTCGCGTGGTGTTTGCGTGTGAGGATGATGGCCGGGGCTTCGATGTGCAGGCCCTGCGACGCGCAGTGGTCTCTCGCGGACTGCTACCGGCGGCAACCGCCGAGGAGCTGAACTCTGAAGATGTCTTTCGGCTATTGTTGCGCGGAGGCGGCATCAGCACCAGCAGCGCAGTGACCGAAGTAGCCGGACGCGGCATTGGCCTGGATGTGGTCCGTGAAACCGCGGGTAAGCTTAAAGCTGAAGTGGCGATGCGAACCGTTGCCGGCGGCGGCAGCACGGTGGAGATTTCTGTCCCGGTGACGTTGCTGTCGCTCAACGCCGTGATGGCGGAAAGCGGTGGACTGAACGTGTCTCTCCCTCTGGACGCCGTGCGGCAAACGTTGCGTCTGGCGGAGACTGATATAGTGCGCAGTCCGGATGGCGACTCCATTGTTTTTGATGGCAAGGCAGTTCCCTTCCTGCCGCTAGCCCGGGCTCTCGGGCAGACCGCCTCGCGGCAAACGGCGGCGCGTTTTTCCGCCGTCGTGGTGCGCTCCGGCGCGGAACACGCTGCGGTTGGCGTTGATCGCCTTCTGGGAACAGCAACCGTTCTCCTGCGTCCGATTCCCGCCTTTGCCGGAGTCGACCCGATTGTGGCGGGAGCTGCCCTGGATGCAGAAGGCAATCCTCAGCTAGTTTTGGACCCGGCCGCGCTGGTCCTGGCCGCTGGCGCCAAGCAAACAAGCTTCGCTCAGGAAGCTCCGGTGCAGCCGCCGGTTGTGCTGGTGATCGACGACTCCCTGACTACGCGGATGCTGGAACACAGCATTCTGGAGACCGCCGGTTACGAAGTGCACCTGGCAAGCTCCGCCGAAGAAGCGCTGGAGAAGGCGCGCACGCAGAGCTATGACCTGTTTGTGGTGGATGTGGAGATGCCCGGCATGGACGGATTTGAATTTGTAACCCGGACTCGTTTCGATCCGGATCTGTCGAAGGTGCCGTCCATACTGGTAACTTCCCGCAATTCACCGCAGGACAAGAAACGCGGTGAAGAAGCTGGGGCGAGGGCATACGTGGTGAAAAGTGAGTTTGATCAGGCACAATTGCTACAGACGATTCGTCAGCTGGTAGGGTGAAATGGCAAAGATTCGCGTTCTGGTTGTCGAAGACTCGTTGACTGTGCGCAAGCGCCTGGTTGAGGTGCTGCAGAGCGACCCCGACTTGGAAGTGGTGGCCGAGGCGCCGGATGGCCAGCGCGCCATTGAGCTGTGTCAATCGCTGAGGCCCGATGTGATGACGCTGGATATGATGCTGCCAATCATGACCGGCGTAGCAGTTACCGAGTATGTGATGGCTTACTGCCCCACGCCGATTCTGATTGTGTCGGCTTCCACGAACCGCGGCGAGTTGTTCAAGACCTACGAAGCGCTGGCCGCTGGTGCGCTGGACGTTCTGGAGAAACCCAATGCCAACACGGTTCCTGAGGGCTGGGAGCGCAATTTTATCTCGACCGTCAAGCTGATCTCGCGGATCAAGGTGATCACCCATCCCCGTGGCCGGCTGGTTCAGCGCCACGTGGGAACGGCAACCGAATTTTCGCCGCGCAGTGAACCATGCCAACCCCGGGTGGTTGCCATCGGTGCTTCCACTGGCGGCCCGGCGGCTGTGCTTGCCATCTTGCGCGAGCTTCCAGCTAACTTTCCCTGGCCGGTTCTGGTGGTCATTCACCTGGGTCAACCGTTTGCCACGGCCATGGCGGAATGGTTGGATGGGCAATCCGCAATTCGCGTGCGCTATGCAAAGGATGGCGAGCCGCTCCCCAAGTCCGGTGTCATATTGGCTCCGCCAGACCGGCACCTGGTGTTGCGAGGCGGGCTACTGCGCCTGACCGATGAGCCGGAGCGCCATTCCTGCCGTCCTTCCGTCGATGTACTTTTCGAGTCCCTGGCACGGGAGATGGGCTCGGGGTTTGCAGCGTTCCTGCTGACTGGAATGGGAAAGGATGGCGCTCTGGGATTGTTGGCCGCACGCCATTCCGGCGCCATGACCTATGCGCAAAACGAGGCCAGTTCGGTGGTATTTGGCATGCCCGGCGAGGCAATCCGTAGCGGCGCGGCCCAGCGCGTGCTCTCCATTGAGGAAGTTGCGCCGGCCTTGGCCGCTCTGGCTGGCGAGATGAAGCTTGGGAGGGCCTGATGAAACCTTGCGCCCTGATCGTCGATGACAGTCTCACGGTTCGCATGGACCTGAGCGAAGCATTCGAGAATGCAGGCTTTGAGGTTACGCCCTGTTCAACGCTGGCAGAGAGCCGCACGGCTCTGAGCGGGAATTCGTTTGCGCTGGCTGTGCTGGATGTTCTGCTTCCCGACGGCGATGGGGTGGAGTTTCTGCATGAGTTGAAGGCCAACCCTGAGACCGCTGCCATCCCGGTAATGCTGCTTTCAACAGAAGCACAGGTGCGGGACCGCGTTCACGGGCTGAAGACCGGCGCCGATGAGTATATCGGCAAGCCCTATGACGGCGGCTACGTGGTGGCCCGCGCGCGCGAATTGATTCGCCGTCGAGAGCCGCGCCTCCGGGCAGAGGATCGTGTCACAATTCTGGTCATTGATGACAGCCCTACCTTCCGGAATGAGATGCGAGCGGCGCTGGAAGCTGCTGGCTACCAAGTCACCACCTCCTCTACAGGAGAAGACGGGCTGCACTCGGCGGTGAATCAGCGGCCTGCCGCGGCGATAGTCGATTACGGGCTGCCCGGCATTGATGGCGCCACCGTGGTGCGGCGCATGAGGGAAGACACCGTTCTGCGCAGGACTCCGTGCTTGTTGCTCACCGGCTCGGAGGATCGCAGCCAGGAGGTGCGCGCCCTGGAAGCCGGGGCGGACGGCTTTGTGCGCAAGGATGAGGATCTGAGCGTTGTGCTGGCTCGCCTGGCAGCGATGTTGCGATCGGCCAGCGCACCCTCCGCCCTCGACTCCCGTTCCAGTGTTCTCGGCCCCAAGAGGGTTTTAGCGGTGGATGACAGCGGGGCCTTTCTTGAAGAACTCGCATCTCAGTTACGCCTGGAAGGCTACGAAGTAGTGCTGGCCCGTTCAGGAGAGGAAGCACTCGATCTGGCGTCGGTGCAGAGCGTGGATTGCATCCTGCTCGACCTCATGATGCCGGGCCTTTCAGGACAGGAAACTTGCCGGCGCATCAAGAACTCTCTGGCTCTGCGAGAGATCCCGCTGCTCATGTTGACCGGGGTGGAAGACCGCCAGGCGATGATTGAAGCGATCAACGCCGGCGCCGACGATTACATCCCGAAATCGAGCGACTTCGACGTGGTCAGAGCACGGGTGCGGGCTGCACTCCGGCGCAAACAGTTCGAGGACGAGAACCGCAGCGTTCACGAACAGCTACTGCGCAAGGAGATGGAAGTCGCCGAAGCGCGGGCGCAACGCGAATTGGCGGAAGCGCGCGCCGCGCTGCTTGGTGAGTTGCAAAAGAGCAAAGACCGGCTTGATTTTGCGCTTCAGGCTGGGGGATTGGGTGAGTGGGAGCTTGACCTGGCGACCCACGCAATGTCGCGCTCTCTTCGCCACGACGAGATATTCGGCTACGACTCCCTGCAGCCAGAGTGGAGTTACGAGCGATCCATGGAACATGTTTTGCCCGAGTACCGCAGTGAGATTGATGCCAGCTTCAAGGCGGCTCTCGCTAGCAACAGCGTGTGGAATGTTGAAGCCCGCATTCGCTGCAAGGACGGAGCCATTCGCTGGATGGCCAGCCAAGGTAAGATCTCCGCGATCGAGGATGGCAAGCCGGCAGTTATGGTCGGCATCAATATGGACATCACCGCACGCAAGCAGGCCGAGCTTGCACTCCAGGAGCGAGAGCAACAACTGCGCGCGATCCTGGATGTGCTGCCTGTCGCCGTCTTTATGTGCGATGCCAGTGGCAAGCTGATCCAGGCAAATCCGGCAGCCAACCGGATATGGGAGACAGATGTGCCGCTTGTCGAACTTCAGTACGCCCGTGAATACAAGGCTCGATGGCCAGGAACAAACCGTCTCATTGCACCCAATGATTGGGGACTCGCTCGCGCTGTCTTCCAAGGCACGACATCGCTCGGAGAAGAGATTGAAATCGAGGCCTTCGACGGAACCCGCAAGACCCTCCTGAACAGCGCTCTGCCCATACGCAACCTGCAGGGCGAGATCCTCGGCGCCATCTCTGTAAATGTTGACATCACCGAGCGCAAGCGAACAGAGCAGGCTTTGATCCGTAGCGAGAAACTGGCGTCGGCCGGCAGAATGGCGGCGACCGTGGCGCACGAGGTCAACAACCCTCTGGCAGCCGTTACCAACGCACTTTTTTTGATTGGCAGTAGTTCAGAGCTACCTCCAGACGTCCGGCAGTACCTGGAAATCGCAGACCGGGAACTCAGGCGCGCCGCCCATATGGTGAAGCAGACGCTGGGCTTCTACCGTGAGCTGGGCACCGCAACAACGATCAGCCTTCCCGAGATCGTCGACGAAGTTCTCCAGCTGTTTGAGGCCAAGCTGAAGAACAGCAAGGTGCGCGTGGAACGCCAGTACAGATGCACGACGCCCATCCAGGCCGTCGAGGGTGAGGTGCGCCAGATGATCTCCAATCTCATCATCAACAGCATCGACGCAATGCAGTCGCAAGGCACCTTGTATCTCCGCACGGCAGCAGGTGTCGTGAGTGACAGCCAGAGGCCCAGGATTGCCCTGACCATTGCCGACACCGGCGCAGGCATCGCCCGCGAACACAGGAAGCAGATTTTCGAGCCCTTCTTTACGACAAAGGAATCTTTCGGCACAGGATTGGGATTGTGGGTAACCGGTGAACTTGTGAAGAAGCACGACGGCCGAATCCGGGTTCGGAGCCAACTTGGCAAAGGTACGGTCGTAACCCTCTGGCTGCCTATTGAGCGGCGCAGCGAAGAACGCTGACTGACAGCCCCAGTATGGCAAAGTTGCCGGAGCCTCTCATGCGCACGGATTTATGCCGTCGGGATCGCCACTGAATTCGCGGACTGCGGCAGCAATTGTGCCAGGCGGAGTGAAATGGCGAGGGCCAGCAGGAGAATGCAGCCGACAAAAGCCGCGACGCCATACCAGGCATGAGCGCTCCAGAAGAACCCTCCAGAAAATCCGGCCAAACTCGAACCGATGTAGTACGAGAAGAGATACAGCGACGATGCCTGCGCCTTCGCTTGTTTTGCCCGCAGGCCTACCCAGCTGCTTGTGATCGAGTGCCCGCCATAAAATCCAAAGGTCAACAGTGCCACTCCGGCAATAATAACCGGCAGCGGACGGAATAGCGTCAACCCGATACCGCTGAGCATCACCATGAACATGACCCAGAGAACGCGGGAGCGTCCCAGGCGGCTGCCAAGATCTCCGACCCAGGCCGAGCTGCCGATGCCGATGAGATAGACGAGAAAGATCGATCCGACGGCCGTCTGGCTGAGCGAGTAAGGCGGGGCCAGCAAGCGATAGCTGATGTAGTTGTAGACGGTGACAAAGCTCCCCATCAGCAAAAAGCCTTCGGCAAAGAGCAAGAACAGCCCGGCGTCACGAATGTGATTGAGGTACGACGAGAGCAGAACGCGGGGCGCGAGCGAGAGCGGGTGAAAGTGTTTGGATGGAGGCAAGCTGCGCCAGAACAGCACCGCACCAGCCAATCCCATGGCGCCAATTACAGCGAGAGCAAAACGCCACGACACAAGGTCAGTCAGAATTCCGGTGAACAGCCGCCCAGACATTCCGCCCAAGGCACTGCCTCCGATGTAGAGGCCCATCGCCAGGCCCAGGTCGCGGGGATGCATCTCTTCGCTCAGGTACGCCATGGCGATTGCGGGCAGGCCGCCGAACGCAAGTCCAGCCAAGGCCCGAATCATTAGCAGTTGGTGCCAGCCGGAAACAAACGCGGAGCCAAGCGTGAGTGCGGCAGCAGCCGTCAGCGAGATAACCATCAGCGGCTTGCGTCCCCATGCTTCGGAGAGCGCACCGGCAAGGAGGATGGAAAACGCCAACAATCCGGTAGACAGTGAGAGCGAAAGGCTGCTCGTCGCCGGGCTGACGTGGAATTCCCGGGAGAAGACCGGCATCACCGGCTGTACGCACCAGAGCAGCGTAAACGTGGAGAACCCAGCCACAAACATCGCCAGGTTGGTGCGATGGAACGCCGGGGTGCCAGCTTCGATAAAGCCCGTCCCGCCGTGCGTAGTTCCCTCTTCGTTATCCTTCATCAGAAACCATGATTGTCCACTGCCGCAAGCAGTCCATGATAACAGGGCTCGCCGCTCGCGTTCTCCGCAACAATCCCTGTGAGATGCAGGCGCACCAGCATCATTTATCCCACACTTAATGATTTAGATTGTGCAAACCGCGGACAATTGCAACAATGCTCGGCAACTTACTCTGGGGAGGATTGTATGTCATCGGTCGATCGTCGTGATTTTCTCCGTGCCGTCACTGCTGCCTCGCTCGCGGCTGCTGGAACTGGCGCCACCATCTTTGCGCCCATCAAAGCCATGGGTGCTGAAGCAGCCCAAACAACGACTTCGCCTTCCGCTGCCGCGAAAGGGGTGACACGCACTCTGGCGAAATATATTGTCGAAGCCAAATATGAGGACCTGCCTGCGAACGTGCGCAAGGAGGGCATACGCACGTTGCTCAACTGGGTAGGCGTAGCCGTGGGAGGCTCTCATCACGAGACAGTCGATATCGCGGTGGTGGCGCTTTCCCCATTTTCGGGTCCTTCCCAAGCCGGCATTTTGGGACGCAAGGAACGCTTCGACATCATGAACGCCGCATTTATTAATGGCGTCAGCTCACACATATTTGATTTCGACGACACCCATCTGAAGACGATCATTCACCCGGCTGGACCAGTGGTGTCGGCCATCCTTGCATTCTCCGAATACCATCCTGTCTCCGGCAAAGATTTCCTGAACGCCCTGGTGCTGGGAGTCGAAACCGAATGCCGCATCGGAAACGCGGTGTATCCCGACCATTATGATCGGGGCTGGCATATCACCGGAACAGCGGGAGTGTTTGGCAGCGCTGCGGCGATGGGAAAACTGCTTGGACTCAATGAGCAGCAGATGGTTTGGGCTCTTGGCCTGGCGGCTTCTCAACCGGTCGGACTGCGCGAATCATTCGGCTCGATGAACAAGAGCTTCAATCCGGGCCGTGCGGCCAACAACGGAATGCTCGCTGCAATTCTGGCGTCGAAGAATTACACCAGCTCCGACGAAATGATCGAAGCAAAGCGCGGTTGGGCAAACACCATCAGCACCAAGCAGGACTATCGGGAAATCACCGAAGGCCTGGGGACGCGTTACGAGGCTTTGCTCAACACTTACAAGCCGTTCGCCTGCGGCATTGTGATGCACCCGGCCATTGATGCGGCCATCCAACTCCGCAACCAATATAAGCTCACTCCCGATCAAGTCGATCACGTTGATCTGAGAGTCAATCCACTGGTGCTGGAGTTGACCGGCAAAAAGACGCCGCACGAAGGCTTGGAAGGAAAATTCAGCATCTACCATGCCGTAGCGGTGGCGATTGTTGAGGGTGCGGCCGGAGAAAAGCAGTTCAGCAATCGAGCGGTGCGCGACCCTGTGATTGTTGCCTTGCGCGGCCATGTCGTTCCGGTTGTTGACCCAGCCATCAAGCCGGAGCAGGTCGATCTCACGATCGTCTTAAAAGATGGCCGCAAGCTGAACAAGCACATCGACCACGCGGTCGGCAGCACGGAAGTCCCCATGAGTGACACGGCACTGGAAGCGAAGTTCGCCGACCTGGCCGAAGGGATTCTGCCCAAGCCGCAAGTTCGAAAGTTGATGGACACCTGCTGGAACGTTGAAAAGCTGTCCAGTGCTGCGGCCATTGCTAAGGCGGCAGTTCAGCCACGGCAGAAGAAAACAACGTAACAGTCTTCCGATGAAGACGACTCCGCTCACCAAGTTACTCGGAACACGGTGAGCGGAGTCATGGAAGCTCCGGCAGCATATAACCTCTAAACCGCATCTCTATTTTGCCAAGTTCATTGGCTCCATGCCGGTCTTCGTAATGATGGGCGCAGCCGCCGGCGATGCGAGGAATTTGATGAACGCCTTCGCCGCCTCCGGTGCCTTGGAATTGGCTACGACCCCAGCTGAAAACACGGTGAACTTTTGCAGCGTAGGCGGTAGTGGCCCGACGATATCGATGCCCGGGATAGGACGAAGCTCGCTCATCTGCTGGAAGCCGATCTCAGCGTCGCCGCGCGCAACAACGGCTCCCACCGGCTCAGCCGGAATCATCTTGCACTTGCTCTTGATCTGATCGGCAATTCCGAGGTTCTTGAACAATTCTGTAGAGAGATAGACGCCGCTCGCACTATCGGAATACGCGATGGACTTTGCTTGAAGGAGGGTGTGCTTGAAAGCCTCGGCGGAGCTGATATCCGGCTTAGGTGCGCCTGCTCGAACTGCCATGCTGATGCCGGAGCGCGCAAGACCGATTGTGCCAGTGCTTACCTGACCCTTCTTGACCAAGTCATCAAGCGCGTAGTCAACAATGACTACGACATCTGCCGGCTCGCCGCGCTGGATGCGGCTCGGAATCGCTCCCGGCGTAGTTCCCATTGAGGGTCCAAAGACGAGAACGATCTTGTTCCCGGTTGTGCGCTCATACTGCGGGGCCAGCTCCTTCAGCGCTGCAGAAAAGCCACCAGAGGTCATCACCGTGATATCAGTGGCAGCCGCGATACCGGCGAAGAACAGAATGTTTACAAGGATGAATGCTGCTTTCAAAACAATCGATCTGACTTTCATCAGGGATCTCCTTCTTCACTCAGCTCGGAAATCCGCATCTTGCAAAATAGATGGCCGCAAGAAAGCTGGACTTTCGGCGAGAACTCACTTTATCACCGACACTGTCCTGCTAACCACGCCATCTTTCCGCAGTCCGGCATCATCGCTTCATCGCCATTCAGCCTACTATGGGAAACTCTGCTCGACAGCTGTGGATTGTTAAAACGGTGTAACGTGTTTTGTTGTAATATTCAGGTCGCGACAATTGGCAGTCATAAGGAAAAGGGGGAAGCATGCCCATCGCTTCCAAAAAAGAGGCACTCCGGTCCATCGTTCGTGTTTCCAGCGGCAATTTTCTAGAAATGTACGACTTCATGGTTTTCGGGTATTACGCTCCGGCCATCGGGCGAGCCTTCTTCCCAACCAACAATGAGTTCGCCTCGCTGATGCTGTCGCTGATGACCTTCGGCGTCGGATTCCTGATGCGCCCACTTGGAGCCGTAGTGCTGGGAGCGTACACCGACCATCATGGACGCCGCGCTGGGCTCATGTTGTCACTGGGCATGATGTCGGTCGGAATTGTTTCCATAGCCTGCGTGCCTGGATATGCAACGATCGGTATCCTTGCCCCACTGCTCGTGGTGCTAGGGCGTCTGCTCCAAGGCTTCTCCGCTGGTATGGAGTTGGGTGGTGTGTCGGTCTATTTGTCTGAGATCGCGAGCCCCGGAAATAAGGGATTCTACGTCAGCTGGCAGTCTGGAAGCCAGCAGGTTGCGGTGATGTTCGCAGCGTTGCTGGGCGTGGTGCTCAGTTCCATGCTCTCTCCGGCACAGATGACGGCTTGGGGTTGGCGTATCCCACTGTTCGTCGGCTGCGCCATCGTTCCTCTGCTCTTCATACTTAGAAGTTCTCTCAAGGAGTCGGATGAATTTATTGCACGCAAACATCATCCGGCGATCAAGGAGATCCTCCACTCGCTGGTCTCCAACTGGCGCATCGTACTGATCGGAGTAGCGATGGTGACGATGACAACCGTCAGCTTCTACTTCATCACGGCATACACGCCGACCTTCGGCACTGCCATTCTTCATCTGAAGCAGATGAACAGCTTGGTCGTCACGCTGTGCGTGGGTGCATCCAACCTTTTCTGGCTGCCAGTGATGGGTGCGCTTTCTGATCGCATTGGGCGTCGGCCACTGCTGATTGCATGCACGCTGCTAACCCTTTTCACCGCCTATCCAGCGCTGTCGTGGCTGATCACAGCTCCATCGTTTTCAAGATTGCTGATATTGGAACTCTGGCTCTCCTGCCTCTACGGTAGCTATAACGGGGCTATGGTCGTCTACCTGACGGAGATCATGCCGGTTGACGTACGCACCGTAGGATTCTCTCTTGCCTATAGCCTTGCGACCGCCATCTTTGGTGGATTCACACCGGCAGTCAGTACTTATCTGATCCACCTGACGAGTAACCGGGCAATACCAGGACTCTGGTTGTCGTTCGCGGCTGCGTGCGGCTTGGTGGCCGCAATGCTCGCCAAAGCTCACCACGAGGAGAAGGTAGCTGCGGAACACGTATCCGCCTGATGCGAGAACATTGGTGTGAGTTTGTTGTCGCAACAGCTTGTTATGGCGAAAGACTGGAAAACCCGGCTGATCCATACCGATGTAAAGGTTCCCGAGGGCTTTGAGTCGCTGGCGTCGCCCGTCTTTCGAGGCTCGACCGTTGTCTTTGCGAACACCTCTTCGACCCACACGGATTGGAATCAGGAAGAACTGGGCTACGCATACGGCCAGCATGGCACGCCTACCACGCTGGAGTTGGCGGCGCGCATCGCGGAGCTGGAAGGCGGCACGCGCACCCTGCTGACTCCGAGCGGACTGGCGGCAATCGGCGTTGTGGACTTGGCCTTTCTTTCCGCTGGAAGCCATGTGTTGATTCCGGAGAATGTCTATAGCCCGAATCGCGTGCTCGCCGCCAAGCTCCTGCACCGCTTCGGCATCGAATCTTCGTTCTATCCGCCCGAAATCGGCAGCGGCATCGCGGAGCACTTTCGCCCCAACACCCATCTGGTGTGGACCGAAAGTCCCGGCTCCATCACCATGGAAGTGCAGGATGTCCCTGCCATTTGCGCGGCCGCGCACCAGCGCGGCATCCCCGTGGCGCTCGACAATACCTGGTCCGCGGGAGTGCTCTTCCGGGCCTTCGATCACGGCGTGGATGTTTCCCTGCAGGCAGCGACCAAGTACATGGGCGGGCATAGCGACCTGATGATGGGCTCGGTGACCGTGCGTGACGCTGCTCACTTGAAAAAGCTCGGCGATGTGCGGGCGCAGCTTGGGCTTTCGGTCTCGCCCGATGACTGTAGCTTGGCGCTACGCGGGATGACGACGCTGGCCGTGCGTCTGAAGCATGTGGAGCAGTCTGCGCTGGAGATTGCGCGTTGGCTTGCCAACCGCGTCGAGGTGCAGACCGTGCTGCATCCGGCATTGGAGTCCTGCTCGGGACATGAGCTTTGGAAGCGTGATTTTACCGGCTCTTCGGGACTGTTTTCGTTGGTCATGAAACCGGAGTTCTCGGGCGCGCAGGTCAGAATCTTCGTGGACGCGCTTGAGTTGTTCAAGATCGGCTATAGCTGGGGCGGCATAGCCAGTCTGGCCGTAGCCTACGACACGCGCAGAACGCGCAATCGCAAGGGTTACGGCGAGCGCATCGTGCGCCTGAACATCGGGCTGGAGAGCACAGCAGACCTGATTGCAGACCTCGAAAATGGTCTCCACGCGATGCGAAATTAAGCCGCACCTACACGAAGCGCCAGTCTCTCACGATGAACACTGCGACAATCAGCATCGCCATAGTCTTTGATAACGAGTGCCGGGTTAAAAGAGCCCGATGAAGCGCCACCACGTCAGCGCGGTGATCGTCCAAAGAATCCATGAGCCAATTCCAACAAGCACCGAGGACTTGACCTGGTTCTCAACCGAGTAGTAGCCGCTGCCGAAAAGGATGATGTTGCCCATCGTGTTGAACGGAAAAAAGAGAGCGTAGGCCATCAGGATTGCCATCGGGAGCGTGAAGCCAATGATGTCGAGATGGAGCGTCTGGGCAATGCCGATGTAGATCGGAATCATCACTCCGGCCATCGCCGTTGTGGTGGACCAGATCGCGTGGGAGAAGATGGTAAAGCCCATCAACACGATTACCAGTGGAATCAGTGGAAGGCTCTGAATGCCGAGTCCGCTCAGCGCGGTTCTGATGATCCACTCGAACGCTTTCGTCTTGGTCAACACGTCCGATAGGGTGATCACGCCGCCGAAATAAATGAAGAGCTCCCAAGGGATCAATTTCTCGGTCGTCTTCCAATCGAGCACTCCAATCTTCGGAGCAAAGATCATCGTTGATGTGGCGAATGCCACCATCGTCGAATTGAAGCCGTGGTAGAAGTCGGTCGACCAGAAAGCGAGAGCGG
The DNA here is from genome assembly GCA_964559875.1 of uncultured Acidobacteriaceae bacterium. Taxonomy (GTDB): domain Bacteria; phylum Acidobacteriota; class Terriglobia; order Terriglobales; family Acidobacteriaceae; genus TOLSYN. Next base: position 17,307 of record CAZLJQ010000014.1, on the reverse strand, counting down.
CGAGGAACCAGAAGATTGCCTTCTTCTCCTGCGCTGACATCTTGCCCATCGCTGCAAGCTCCGCATTGACGTAGTCCATGCCTCCGGGAATCTCCTTCATTTCCGGCGGAAACATTCTCAGGCAGAGCCAGCCGGTGAACAGCAGAATGATCACATTAGTGGGGAGGGCCGCCAGTGCCCAGTAGCCCCAGGTAAGCTTGGCCGAAGCGCCAACCGCCGTGAGCATCATGCCAATCGCAATCGGGTTGGGGATGGTGCCGGTGAGGAAGGCGGAGCCGGTGATGTTTCCAGCGAAGGTCTGCGACAGGCCCAACGCGCGCCCGAAGTTGCTCTTCCCTGGCTCGACCTTGTAGGCCTGCCCAATACCCTGGATGATCGGAAGCATCGCAGCCGTGCGCGCCGTGTTCGAAGGCGTCAGCGGAGCAATTACCAGGTTGGCAAACATCGAGGCGCCGATCGCACCGCGTGGCGTACGTCCAAGAGCCTTCATCATCAGCAGAGCAATGCGCCGCGCGACGCCCGTGTGCGTCATTGCGATAGATATAACAAAACCTGTAACCAGCAGGAAGAGGGCGGGCGATCCGTACCCGCTCACCGCAAAGTTGGCATCGCGGACGAGCCATCCTCCCTTCACGCTGCCCGTAGCGTTGCCAACCCAGAAGTAGAGGACGGAGACGACAAAGAAAGCTGAGACCGCGAAATTCACGGCGATGGTGATCCACAAGACCACGGCCACCGCGAAGAGCGTGAGCAACTTGTGCTGAGTCAGAGTCATCCCGGCCGGCGTGGGAAGCAGCCATATCAGGACGCCCAGGGCGAGACCCAATATAAGACCGTACTTCTTGCCCCAGGCTTCAAACGAAGATGTCTGGCGAACGCCGTCGAGCTTATTAGGAATCGGAACCTTCTCAACACCGGGCGATGTCATCTCTGCTCCTTGTCAAGACGCCGTATATAGACAAGGCTCTGCAGCCGAACGCCGCCGGGTGCTGAAAAAAGGCGTGGAACCTTATCTGCCGCGCAAGTATAAGGTGCCCACGCCGTTCTGTCCAAAGAAACTCCGCGCCGCGCCGTGCTTTTTTCTCCGATGACTTAAGCCACCATGGCCGAGGATTCCTACACGCTCAGCAATGAGCGAGTGAACTCGCGCATATTGCTTACTTCCTCCAACGTATTGACGCGTCGAATGATCGCCTCTGTCCGTTTCGCACCCAATGCCGGCTCCATCAACTCCTGTGCTTTCCTGTTCACTCCTGCCGTATCCAATGGGTTTTCTTTGGTGCCCGGAGCAAAGCGCGTGAAGTGGCTCACCGTGCGTCCGTCGCGCAGAGTGACCTCGACCAGCCCGCTGCGTGGAGCGGCGGGGTCCATCAGTTTCTGGTCGGCCACCAACTGCACGCGCTGCATTATGGCGCGTACTTGTGGGTCGGCCATGTGTCCGGAGGAGTGGCTATTCTCAAAGGAAACGCTGCCCTCCATCAGAGCCACTGCAATGTTGTACTGGCAGTTGACGTTTGGCATGGAGCTGTTATTGACAATCGGCACTGCATCCGTCGGCATCTTGACCACGATGCGTTCGACATTGTCCACCCTCAGGCCGTTCTCACGGCGAAGGGTAAGAAACGCATCCAGGGCGGCCTGTATAGGGTAGCCCACGGAAAATGTCTTGATCGCCGTCTCCGAAATAAAATACCGGCTGCCAAGCCCGGCCATCAACTCCTCGGGATGCGGCTGCGAGGAGAACGCTTCGATCACGTTGTGCAAACCGCTCAGGACGTCGCCGGCGCCAGTGAATCCCATCTGGGCCATAATCGCCGAGGTGACGCCATTGCGCGCCCCCATTCCGCCAATGTCGAAAGCTTTCTCTACGTGCTCGTTATCCTGTATCCAGCTCCATACGCCGGAAACCTGCTGAGCCGCGTAGGAAAGCGCATAGCGTACCTGCGCTTCATCCAGACGAGCCAGGGAGGCTGCAGTCGCCGCGCTGCCCATGGTAGCGCCGGGCCCTTCCACGCCACGATGAGAAATGCGCACCAGATCGGCTCCAAGGGCGATGACGAAACGGCAGCAGGTATCGTAGCCCAGTGTCACCGCCCGGATAAATTCCATTCCCGAGCGGCTTTCCCGCTCCGCCATGGCCAACGCCGTAGGAACGATAGAGCAACCCGGATGTGTTTTCGTGATCTGCTCAACACCATCGGTTTCGTCCGCGTGCCCGAACATTCCATTGACCAACGCAGCATTAATGGCGGAGGTCTTGACGTTGGTGGCCAGCACTGTGGCTTCCGGCACGCCGCCTTGAGTTCGTATGAATCGAATAGCCATTTCGCCTGGCTTCAAACGCGATCCTGAAACCATGGTCGCAATCGTATCCAGGATGTGATGCTTGGCATCCAGCAACACCTTGGGAGGAAGGCTTTGCTCTCGAACGGTCAGGATGTAGCGTGCAAACCGGCCGGTAAGATCGGCCGCCGCTGCGGAAGAAGCCGGAGACGTCTGGCCCAGGTTAGACGCTGCAAACATCGCAGCATTCGCCGGCAGCGCCGATGCCGCAATCAGTCCACCCGCGCCCTGCAAAAGCCGGCGCCGCGTCAGAACGGGGCGCTCCATTTCCGTATGCATGTCTCCATGATCGTCTCTCATCTCGTCCCCCTCAATGGCTTCGGAATAGTCTCGATTGATTCAGAGGAGATAAAACATATCACAAGCCCGCGCGAGTTTTTAATTTTGATCGGACAGGTGCGCGTTCCGGCCGACTCTAGTAGAAATATGGAGTACCGGTCTGTTGAGATTTCCTGAACGCTAGCCGCGTGCGAAACTCGCAGGGCCGGACATTTGCAGCCCCGGCAATGATGTGACGGATTGCGTGGGTAGGAAGGTGGAAGAAATGATTGTACTGGTGACAGGCGCGACTGCTGGATTTGGAGAGGCCATTGCCCGGCGGTTTGCGAAAGATGGCGCAAAGATAATCGCAGCCGGACGGCGCAGCGAGCGGCTCAACAAGCTTGCACAAGAGTTGGGCGCGGAGAAAGTTCATCCGCTCGTTTTAGACGTTCGCGACCGTGCCGCTGTCGAGCGCGCGATAAGCGGACTGCCTGCGGACTTCGCGGAGATCGATGTGCTGGTCAACAACGCCGGACTTGCACTCGGCCTTGAACCCGCGCAGCGTACCGATCTCGATGACTGGGACTGCATGGTGGATACCAACATAAAGGGGCTGATCTACCTGACCAGAAACGTGCTGCCCGGCATGGTGGCGCGCGGTCGCGGACACGTCGTCAACATCAGCTCGATTGCCGCAGCATGGCCGTATCCCGGAGGAAACGTCTACGGTGCCTCCAAGGCTTTTGTGCAGCAGTTCTCGCGCAATCTGCGCGCCGACCTGCTTGGCACGCCCGTGCGCGTCACAGACATTGCACCCGGCATGGTGGCCGGCACGGAGTTCTCCCAGGTTCGCTTCCACGGAGACGAGAACCGCGCGTTAAAAGGTTACGAGGGCGCGGCTCCGCTCAATGCCGATGACATTGCCGATGCCGTGCATTGGGCTGCCACAAGGCCCTCGCACGTCAACATCAATGCCATTGAAGTGATGCCCGTGTGCCAGAGCTGGTCGGCACTGTCCATCTATCGAAAGAAGTAATGCGGTAACTATCTTGCGAGTCCCAACAGACAGCGCAATCTGTCTGTTGGGATGCCTTCTTACTAGCTGAACGCCCTAACCTTTCGCCACCTGCGCGGCGCCATCGGGGATGTGCCGTTCTTTGTCTCCCAGATCCAGCAATGCGAGCTTAGGCACCACAAACAAAGTAATGAACATTGCAACCAGCATGGAACTTCCTCCAACCGTTAAAGCCAGCCGGAAGCTGCCGGTCAACTTCACCACAAGTCCAGTCAGAATCGGGGAGACGATTCCCGCCACTGATCCGATCGTATTGATCAATCCACCAACCGAGCCAACAAGTTTCGGTGGGACCACTTCCTGAACGATCACCCAAATATGGCTTGCGGCATTGGATTCCGCCGCAATCGACACGGTGAGAAAGCACACCGCAATCATCGGATCGTTGACATATCCCACAATAATGATTGTGGCTGAAAGCACCTGAAGCACAACTTGAACGGTCTTCCGTGCGCGATTGACGCTCCATCCGCTCTTGATCAACCAGTCGGAGAAAATGCCGACCAATGGTTGGGTTACAAAGGCCGTGGCATAAGGCAATGAGCCATAGATTCCCATCTTGATGATGGAGAAGTGGCGCTCCATGACCAGGTACGCTGGCACCCAGGTCAGGAAGAGCCATTGCAGAAAGTCCTGGGTGAACTTCACGTAGATGAGCGCAAGTATCGCTCTACTGCGGACGACTTCGCCCCAGGGAACCTTGGTTACCTGACGTGGGCCCTCATCCTTGGCTCTGATCTGCGAACGGTCGGTGAAGAAGAAGTACCAGACCACGCACCAGATCAAACTGCCCAGGCCTGTTCCAAAGAAGGCGATGCGCCATCCCCACATCTTGATCAGGAATGCCATCGCAAACGGAGTTACCGCCGTTCCCAGCCGTATCCCGGTCAAAGAAACTGAGGTAGCCGTACCCCGCTCGTCGCTGGGAAAATTGCTGGCAACGATCTTCGAGGTACTCGGCAGAGCGGCAGCTTCACCCAGCCCAACCCCAAGTCTGGCCAGCACAATGTGAAAGGCGCTGTGAGCAAATCCAGTGACCGCCGAAAACACTGACCACATGGCGGCGGACCAGCCAAGTACCTTCTTCGGACCATAGCGGTCGGATAAGTATCCCGCCGGAAGATTGCCTATGACGTAGGTCCAAAAGAAAGCCGAGAGAGCCACACCCATGGTCGCTGTGCTGATGTGAAACTCTTTCATGATGAACGGTGCGGCTACCGACAGACTCGCGCGGTCAAGAGCATTAATGAACGTACCCGCCGTGAGCAGCGCAACCACCCCAACCCTGTAGCCCTTTGAATTCCCTGAATCCATAGCTCACCTGTGCTTGAGATTGCCCAACCTTGCTGGAACGTCCTATTTTTTGGATCACCTTGTTATACACCTCGCCTGCTATTGTTCAAGTCGAAGTAACACCGAATCCAGGCTGAGTCAGATTTACCTTCCATGGGTGCCTTCGCTGCTTTGCGGACTTGACCTCGTGTGCCGTGCTGCCGGAGTATGTCAGGCGTGCGAAATATCCATCAAATTTTCTTCTGGACAATGAATTTCTCATACCCAGTTTTATTTTGGAGAGACAGGACATAATGAATTTCGCTGCAAACGTCATCCATAAACAAATCGTAACGATTCTCACGGCTTGGAAGATGAAGCCGGAGTTGATCGAGGTCACGGCCGAGATCATGGCAGACACCGACCTTGCCGGTATCGACTCGCACGGCATCTCGTTACTCACTTTGTATGAGGAGAAGATGCTGGCCGGAAAATTGCACCTCCAGGTAGAGCCGCGAGTGATTCGCGAGAATGCCGTGACCGCCCTCATCGATGCAGGCGGCGGATTAGGCCATCCGGCGGCGGCAATGGGCGCGCGTCTGGCGGCTGACAAGGCAGCGGCAAACGGAGTTGGTGCCGTCGGCGTGACTAACTCGCATCACTTCGGCCCCGCCGGATACTACGCGAAGCTGATAAGCGACCGTGGTTTGATCGGCCTTGCGACCTGCCAGGGTCGAGCCGTCTGCGTGCCGCCTACACGTTCCTCGGCTCGCGTCTTCGGCACCAACCCCATCGCCTTTGCGGCTCCCGCGCGCAGGAATCCTCCATTCCTCCTCGATATGGCGACCTCCACGGTAGCCGCCAACAAAGTCAAGGTCTATGGATACCAGGGGAAGCCGCTTCCGGCTGGATGGGTTTTGGATGAACACGGCGAGCCGGTCTGCGATTCCAAGCTGGCAACCGAAGTTGTCTGGCAAGGGGATAAAGGCGGCCTCAGCCCGCTGGGCGGGACGGCAGAGATGCGGAGCCACAAGGGATACGGCTTGAGTATGATGGCGCAAATCCTCGCCAGCACACTCGTCGGAGGTTCGTTCGCGGCCATAGATGGGCCGAGCGGCCGTTTGGCTAAAGGAGACAACATCGGGAATTTCTTTCTTGCCATCGATCCAAAATGCTTCCGGCCCGCAGGTGAGTTCGAGAGCGACTTGGACACGATGATCGACTTCCTGCACGCGCAGCCGGCGATCAATCCCGAGGAGCCGGTACTCGTCCCCGGAGATCCTGAAGTGCAATCGCGGGAGCAGCGCTCCAAGAGTGGCATTCCGCTTTCTGCCACGCTCGTCGAAAAGATTCACAGCATCTGCGAGCGCTGCGGCGCCCCGTTCCTGCTGTGCTGATCTCGAACAGGATGCACACTCGACAAATTTGCAGTTGTCTGCGATACCTGACGTATATGAAAGATGCTTAAGGACCCGCAGCAAGCGAGTCATCTGCCAGGAGGGTAGCGTGAGTAAGGAAGCGGAGAATCAGGAAACAAAGAATTCTGAAGGGCTAGGCGGGTCAATCGTAACCCGGCGCCGCCTGCTACAGCAGGCCGGTTGCGTAATTGCGGCAACAGCAATTGCTCCTGCCCTGGGCAGTGCCACGGAGCAAGCCGTCCCGGCAAGCGGCAAGTCCGCCGCTGCGGGAAGCTTCGCGATGGACAAGCTCAGTACCTACATGAGCGAGGCCCGCGCGCATGCTCTGCCCGCCGAGGTCGCCGAAAAAGCAAAGCAGCATGTTCTCGATACCTTTGCTGCAATGATCTCCGGCACGGAGTTGCCGCCCGGACTAGTGGCTCTCAAGTTTGCCCGCCAGCAAGCCGGTGGGCCGGTTGCTACTGTCGTCGCCTCGAACGTCGTCTGCGGACCGCTGGAAGCGGCAATGGCCAACGGAATGCTCGCCCACTCCGACGAAACCGATGACTCGCACGCATTCTCCCATTGCCATCCCGGCTGTGCCATCGTGCCTGCCGCCCTGGCATCAGGCGAACAGTTTGGCATCAGCGGCGCGCACTTCCTTCGTGCTGTCACCCTCGGCTGGGACGTCGGAACGCGAGTCACAATGACCCTCGGCAGCGTTCCCTGGGAAAAACAGACTCACCGCAGCACCCATAGCATTGCCAACACCTTTGGCGCTTCGGCGGCCGCGGGCTGTGCCGCGGGGCTGAACCCGCAGCAGATGCGCTGGCTGCTCGATTACGCCGCGCAGCAGGCGTCGGGAATCCTGGCATGGCAGCGCGATAGCGGACACATTGAGAAGTCTCTCGTCTTCGCCGGTTTCCCCGCGCGCAATGGCGTCAGCGCCGCCTGGATCATCCAGATGGGCGCCACTGGCGTTGACGACATCTTTACCGGTGCCGACAACTACCTGCTTGCACAGAACTCCATGGGTGGCCCCGAGGGCCTTATTGACCAGCTCGGCGAACGCTATGAGGTCACCCGCACCAACATCAAGAAGTGGACCGTGGGATCGCCCATCCAAGCCGTGCTCGATGCCGTGGAAATCCTCCGCAAGAAGCATCCATTCGAGGCGAGCCAGGTCCGCACGGTGGTCGTGCGCCTCGGCACCAGTGCGGCAAAAACCGTCAACAATCGCGAGATACCGGATATCAACGTCCAGCACCTGGTTGCCGTCATGCTCATCGACAAAACTGTTACCTTCCGAGCGGCGCACGATCTGGCTCGCGTCACCGACCCAGCCGTCCTCCACGAGCGCGCCAAAGTACAGCTTGTCTTCGACGAGGAATTGGAGCGAGCATTTCCCAACCGCGAAGCCATCGTCGAAATCACTCTCAACGATGGAACCAAGCTCAGCGAGCGTGTCACGGCTGTGCGCGGCACCACGAAGAATCCGATGCCCCGCGAAGAAGTTGTCGCCAAGGCTCGCGATCTCATCACACCTGTCCTCGGTCCAGCCGCCTGCACCAGCCTCATCGATAAAGTGTTCGACGTCGAGAGCCTGAAGGACATCCGCGAACTTCGTCCGCTACTGCAACGGAAATAATCTGCCCGGCTTTGCGGTTGAACTGCTCTTAGTTCATCCGCAAAGCTATAGACAGATACCGAACCTCTGGCGTTGAGCCGTTGGGTTCCGGCTTGTAACTGATTTCAAAGGGTCTTTAATGGTGGCCAGGGAGGGAGTCGAACAATCAAGCCGCCAATGGAATCATTAATTCACTGATTCTAAAGAACGGCAGAAACGTCTAAAACGGTATTTTCGACGGGTGAATGTACAAAACGTGTACAAATTAGAAAGGGAGAATCGGTCCTCGCCGACCGGCCAATTCCTGCCCGGTCGGACAACATCCATAGTGGATTCTGCTCTTGATTTGATCGCTCGCGGCGAGCATTTCTACTTTCTATTCTTTCTGGTCGCCCTTTAGATTCTTATGGGTGCCCCACAGTGGGTTTTTCTCGCAAAAAGTCACGCGCCCTTTTCGAGGGCGACCACGCGCAGCGGAAACGCCTCCAGGCCGCGCACTGCGATCGGAAGAGCAAAAACTTCCACACGGGATTGCGTCAAACTGTTCAGGTTGGCTAGGTTCTCGATCAGCGGTACATTCCGTTCGAACAGTGCACGATGGTTTACGTGCTCTTCACTGCCGGGAACTTCGACGCCGGTCGCGTCCACGCCCATCATCTTCATCCCCTGATCAACCAGCCACGCAATCGCCTCCGGGGTAAACGACGGCGTTAGCCGGTACTGCTCTGTTCCGTAGAACGGCGCCCCGCCAAGATTGCAAAACACGATATCGCCTTTGCGGATTCCCCCGGACTTCTCGGCAGCCTTACGTACCTGCACGCAATCGATCGCTGAGCTACGGGGTGCTTCGCGAAGATCGAGGATTACGGCGTCACCAATCAAGAGGTCGAGGGGCATCGCCGCAAGATCGTCGCGATCCTTGAGCACGTGATACGGCGCCTCGATATGCGTGCCGATATGACTCACCATGCTCACGTTGTGCATGATGTACCACTGGTTCTCCAGCCGCACGACGTTGGGGTTCACAGTCTCGGCTCCGATCATCTCAAGAGCAAACTTCCGCCCGGCGTTCCCGGGATCGAGTACGTGCGAAAGGTCTATGATTCGTCTCATGGCTTTATTATTTTCCTCAATCGGTCTCGGAGCTGCGCCTCTCCGGATGCACGCCCCGGCAAGGATCAGAGCTTTCGATGGCCTCAATAAACTTGGAATTATAAACAAAATAAATGTGCACTTACGGAACTATACACGACGTAAGGTTCGCAAGGCCGCTAAGCTCTTTGGAGCCAGGCAGTGCAGGTGGATGATTGCATTGCTCGGATGATCTTCGGGTTCCGAGCTACTCCATGTGGTGGCACGCATCTTCCAGGATGCGTTTGGCGCGCACTGTATTGAAGACGCCGCAGGAGCAGAAACGTGCCATGTAAGTTACGGCCTGCTCCGGTGTGCGACGGCCTTCCTTCACCCAGTCGATCATCTTCTTGGCCATGCTGGCGCTTACCATACCGTGACCGCACATGGTGGTGAGCATCAACACCTGCGAGTTAGGAAGCTTTTCCAAATCGCCTTCGAAACCCAGCGAGTAGCCGAGGCTATGGCGTGGCTGGTTGGCCGCACAGCAGCACTGCTTAGCTCCCTCGATGGACGTCGAGATATTCACGCTTAGCCCGAAGTCAGCGGCTTTCACTGCCTTCAGAAAGTTCGTCGCCGCCTCAAGGTTATCGAAGGTCGCCGAAACAGGGTTCACCTGGTCCACCGAATCGATGACAGCGCGGAAGTCGGGCGAAAAATCTCTCTTCCAATGAGCCCGTGGCGTGAGCTTGGAAGAGGAACGATACAGCCCGCCATGGCGGGCGTCGCCGAGACCCACGGGCTTGAACTCCAGCGCCATCTCGAGAAAGCGCTTGAGCTTTGGGATGCAGTTCTGGTCATTCTTGCCGCGGGAGGGTACGGCAAAGACGATGTAGTCGTCATGAAAACTTTCGGCATTGCCGTAACGATGCAGGGTGTTCGTCATGCGCGCTCCTGTGCTGCGTTGGTCACTCGTCCCAAGCCCACGTTCGTCTTAGCCCGCACCGGGGTGTAACCAAGTCGCCGGAGAACGGGTAGCACTAAAGTTTCTTCTCCCTCATCGTCGCAACGTGTCTGCACGCCCAAAACGATCACGGTTCTGATCTGCGGCTTCACCTCGCGCACAACGGCAATAACTTTATCGATCATCTCGATGGGAACTTTGATTTCTACAATCGCCGAGAGGATCTTCTCGTTGAGAATTTCCTGCGGCAATGCGCCTTTGGAGACGTCCGTCATCAGCGAGGTCACGGGGTTCTTTTTTTCAAATGTCACGCCGGCGGCGGCCAAGGCCATTGTCATGATTTGGATTTGGTATAGGCGGACCCCTACACCTGGGCGGCCGAACTCGATGGTGAAGCCGACCTCTCCGCGTAGCACGCGCCCACTGACGTCGTTGGTCTTCACTTCTTCGGTGCCACGACCGCTCACTCCGGTCGATTCGTGCGGAACCCGCGGATCAGAGAAAGCGCGGCGTACCACGCGCGGCCATGTCAATTCTTCAGGTTCCAAAGCCGAAGTGGGACACACATCGGGTTCGGGTTCAAAGCGCAGGCGCATCAACTTGAATAGGCCGCGAAGCGCCCGGACAAGCGTGGGGTTAAGTTCCTCTTTACTCATGCCGTTGAAACAGGCGTAGCACTCAACGCATTCGTCGCGATCGACGGTGGCGCGGTTGGTCACCGGATCAACGTAAATCGCGCCCATAGGGCACACATACGTGCAGTTACCGCAAGCAACGCATTTTTGCGGATTGATGTTCATGATCCTCACAACGCCGGACAGCGCCGATTCTTTATCCGACGGCCACCCCTGGGCTAGGAACCCCATAATGCGATGTTGAGCAATTATCATGAGGAAAGTATGAAAAAGTAAAGTTGAAACGGTGGGTCATCTCAGCTAGGAGCAATCCAAATGGACAACAGTGAAATTGTGTCTGGCCTAAGAGGGAAGGTTGCATTAATCACCGGCGCAGGCGGAATGAAAGGCGTTGGGAGAGCAATTGCGCTCAAGTTTGCGCGGCACGGCGTGGATCTTGTGCTGAGCGATGTGAAGTTACAGTCGGCAGACAAGCACCCGAACCAGCTGCGTACTGGATGGCAGGGCATTGAAAGCGTAGCCGAAGAGGTGCGCGCCCTTGGGGTGAGGTGTCTGCCGGTTTATTGCGACTTAAGTGACAGTAAGCAAATTGCAGATCTGGTTCAGCAGACCGTTGAGCACTTTGGCCATATCGATATTTTGGTAAACAATGCTCGCGCCATTATCGGCAAGGATAAAGTCCCAATCACAGAGCTTTCCGATGAGGTCTGGCAGCATTTCTTGACGATCAATGTCACAGCGCCGTTCATTCTTACAAAGCTGGTGGCCAAAGAATTGATCCGTCAAGGTAAGGGTGGTCGCATCATCAACATCGGCTCGAATACTTCAAAACAAGCAAATCCGATGAGTGCTGCCTACGCTTCGTCTAAACACGCGCTCGTAGGCCTAACTCAGGCGGCGGCACTGGATCTAGCGCCCTATGGCATCACTGTAAACTGTCCGTGTCCAGGAAACATTAACACCGACCGCATCAGTTACTGGGAGCGTGCTCAGGCAGAAACTCAAGGAATTCCGTTTGAGAACTTCCGCGCCAACGTCGTCAAGGAACAAGGGTCTCACACGCCCTTGGGGAGAGTTGCAGAACCTGACGACGTCGCGAACTTGGTCCTATTCCTGGCCTCCGACGAAGCAAGTTTCATTACTGGCCAAGCCTACAACGTCAACGGAGGCTTGCTGTTCCACTAGAGACTGGTAGGCTGACTCGTGTTGCGAGGCCGCGCTAGGACGGGGCCGACGCGGGTGGATGAGACCGCATGAAGTCCACGAAGTTGCGTACCAGCGGAATCCATGAGATGTCCTTCTGCCATACCATCCAGGAGTTCCGGACGAGCGGCGCTCCATCGGCGTAAGTGAGGGGAAGTTCGAATAGGCCGCTGCTCTCGGAGAGGAAGGCGTTCGACAGGAAGATAGCGTAGCCGAGGCCGGCCAGAGCCATTTCCCGGCAGGTGTCCCCGTGATTAGCGTGCATGCCGATCTGCGGCGGCTCGGTGAAACGGTCGTGCCACCAGGCATCCACCAGCTTCTTCGAGAACGGGTCCCGCAGATAGACGATCTGCGGCAGCATGGGTAGATCAGCGAGGGTAATCGGAGTGCTGCTGACCGCCCGCGCCTGGTCGGTGCTGATCAGAACCCGCTCGAAATCGCCATCCGTCTCGCCGCAGATGAAGCCGACGTGGACGCTGTATTCCTTCAGCCTGTTGATCAGGTTCACACTGATGTCTGTGGTGATATCGATTTCCACGTTGGGAAATCTCCGCCGGTATTCCTTGAAGTACGGCGGCAAAATCGACCTGGCGAAGCCGTTGGTCGCCCCGATCCGAATCAGGCCGGACTGTCCGTTACCGACCTGGAGGATGGTCCGCCTGATCTCCTCGTAGCCAGTCAAGAATTCCCTGGCCTTGCCCGCTAAATACTCGCCTTCAGGGGTCAATATGACCCCCTTGCAAAAGCGCACGACGATCTGAGCGCCCAGCTCGTCCTCGATCTGCTGCAGTCGCTTCGAGAGCGCCGACTGGGTCATGTTGAGGCGTTCGGCGGTGCGGGTGATGTTGGGGGTCGCGTGGAGTTCGGCGACGATCTTCCAATCGAGGTTGTTCATCGAGGAGCATCCATGCGTAACAGCATGAGTATGGGATTATAGCCATTCCAAACAGGAATGGCTACCCATGAAATAACACCGTTAAACAATTGAGCAAATCGAGGCTAGCATTACAGCGAATGGTGCGCCGTGTTTGAGAGACATTTCGTCGCTGCATGTTTTGTGTCGCCCGGCAAAAGAACAAACAAAAGGGGAGTAGCTTGTGATCTACCATCATCTCTTTAGAAAATTCTCCAAGAAATCCAATGTACGGGTCGGCATCATTGGCGCCGGAAACTACGGTACGGCAGTCGTCACCCAGGCTCCCTACACAGAATATCTGACCGTTTCCGCAGTCGCCGACCTTTCCGCCGAATCGGCTAAGGCCACCTACGAGAAGGCGGGCGTCGATCCCTCCCGGGTGGTCTATTGCGAGACCCTATCCCGGGCCCAGGCGGAAATCGAGAAGGGAAATTTCATCTACACCGACCGATGTGAGCTGATTCCACAGCTCGCCGCCATCGATGTCGTGTGCGAGAGCACCGGCAATCCCGAAGCCGCAGCGGTCTACACCATGTCGGCGATCGACAACGGCAAGCACGTCGCCATGTGCACTAAGGATTGCGACGTCGCCATCGGCCCGATCCTCAAGCGCCTTGCCCGTGAAAAGGGGCTGGTCTACACGCCGGTGGATGGCGACCAGCACGGGCTGTTTGTCCAGTTCTATGAATGGGCCCGTACCATTGGCCTGACCGTCCTGAGTGGCGGCAAGGCCACAGACGGGGAGTTTGTCTACGACGAGCGGCAGGGTGTCGTCACCATCAAGACGGACAAGCGTGTCCGCCCCCCTTACCGCGAGAGTGTGGCTGTCGACCCGAAGGACCGCAAGTATCTGGAGATGATTCCCGAGGGCGGTGCCGAGGAATACATTGCGAAAAGACACGAAATCCTGTCCGGACTGCCCCAGCCGGGATCCTACGACCTGTGCGAGATGACGGTGGCAGCCAATTACACTGGGCTGGCACCGGCGATCGACACGCTGTGGCATGCTCCGCTGCGAATTACGGAGATCCCCGTTGCTTACTGCACCAAGGGCAATGGTGGCGTCTTCGATAAGGCCGGCGCGATTGACCTTGCGACCTGCCTGCGCGCGCCGATTGAATCGGGCTTGGGTGGCGGTGTCTTCCTGGTGGTGCGGTGCGATAACGCCTATTCCAACCATGTGCTGACCACCAAGGGGCAAATCGCCAACTATGACGAATCTGCCTGCGTGATCTACCGGCCCTATCATCTGTGTGGGGTGGAGACGTCGATCAGCCTGCTGACGGCGGGGCTGCTGGGACTCGACACGGGCTCCGACAACTATCTTCCCCGATGGGACTTGGTGAAGCTCGCGGCCGAGGACATCGCCGCCGGTGACACCTTCGGCAACGATCACAGCCTGCAGACGCGGGCCCGCATCCGGCCAGCAACCCCGGTGGCCCCCGGCAACGCCGCCTGCGCCCATCTGCTGACCGGCAACCGCGCCAAGGTCGATATCCCCCGGGGAACCGTGATCACCTACGACATGGTGGCGGAGCCCCAGGGTTCAACCCTCTGGCGCCTCAGGCGCCTTCAGGACGCGACCTTCGGGACCTGCGCGAGCGGGACGGCAGCGGCCGGCAAACCGTAGAGATTCCGACGCCCTACATCGAACGATACAAAGTGCCAAGCAGGAGGAGAGCATGACAGTCGAGGCCGTCCAAGGTTCCGCAAGCACAGTGAGTAAAATTGAACGCACAACGATGAGGCGCGTCGCGCTACGCATTGTGCCGTTCCTCATGCTCTGCTTTCTGATCAATTTTATCGATCGCATCAACATCGGAATGGCGGCATTGACGATGAATCGCGACATCGGCCTGTTGCCTACAGAACTGGCCTTTGGCGTGTCGCTGTTTTTTGTCGCCTATGTGACCTTCGGGGTTCCCAGCAACCTGGCGCTGGAACGTGTGGGTGCGCGGCGCTGGATAGCGATAATTATGGTGGGCTGGGGCATAGTCTCGATGGCGACGGCCTTCATCGTCGGCACCAAGTCGTATTACGTCAATCGTTTTCTGTTGGGCATCACCGAAGCCGGCTTCCTGCCTGGCTCGATTCTCTACTTCAGCTACTGGTTCCCATCCGCCTACCGTGCAAAGATGATAAGCATCTTCACCATGGCAATGCCTTTCTCCGGCTTTATCGGGTCGCCGATCTCCGGATTACTTCTGGGAATGCATGGAATTCTCGGGCTTAGGGGCTGGCAGTGGCTGTTCTTGTTGGAGGCACTCCCGGCGCTGCTGTTGGGAGTGGCATCGCTCTTTTATCTTTCCGATGGGGCATCGCAAGCCAAGTGGCTGAAACCCGAGGAGCGAGACTGGCTTTTGAACCGCCTCAAACAGGAGCGTGATGCCGCGGCAGATCGTCGCGCCAAGTCCTCTTCTAAATCCGAGATGACCTCATTGCGGTCCTTACTGCACCCGCGTGTGTTTCTGCTCTCCTTTGTTTACAGCGGCAGCGCGGGCGCCAGCGCTGCCTTGTATATCTGGCAGCCGCAGATCGTGAAAGGTTTTGGTCTTACCAATCTTCAGACCGGGCTGATCACAGCCATTCCTTTTGGCGTGGGCTGCATTGGCATGGTGCTTTGGGCTCGACGGTCGGACCGCGCAGGTGAACGCGTGTGGCACACGGCTATCCCGCTGCTCACTATCTCGGCCGGTTTGGCCATTACTGTGCTTTCTCATTCTCTGCTTCTGACCGTCATAGGACTGTCTTTTGCCATCCTCGGAACCTATTCGATCAAGGGACCATTCTTTGCGATGTGTACGGAATGGCTGCCGGCAGGAGTGGCTGCTGGCGGAATCGGCCTAATCAACGGCATCGGCAACATTGCTGGCGGCGTCTGTCCTTACATTCTTGGCTGGTTCAAGCAGCACACCGGGAGCTTCCCTATGGGTTTGCTCGCTCTTTCCTGCCTGGGACTGGTCACCGGCGTATTGACCGTGCTCACCGTCAAGGTCGAAAAGACACCCCCCGCTCAGGCTACCGTGGCAGGACGCTGATGAGAGTGTCTGACGCCGCTGATCGCGTACCACGTGAGTTAGGGAAGAACACAACTGTGAATTGGACCCAGACAAGCTGGAGGAACACATGCGGACACTATTCGCTAATATAGCGACATTCTGCAACGTTGTATCGATAGCAATGGCTCTCACCGCAACTCCGACCCAGGCGAAGACGAAGACCTTCGTCTACGTTTCCAACGCCGAGGACGGCGACATCGACGGCTATCTGATGGATGAGGGGAGCGGACGCCTCACCCCGCTGGGCAAGACCGCTGCGGGCCGGATGGTGATGCCGATGACCGTGAGTCCGGACAAGCAGTTCCTTTATGCTTCGGTGCGCTCCAAGCCTTATACCGTGAACACCTACGCCATCGACCCAGCCAACGGCGCCCTGAAGCTGGCAGCAAAGACGCCGCCGCTTCCCGACAATAAAGTCTACCTTTCGACCGACGCCACCGGCCGCTACCTGTTCAGCGCCTCTTTCGGCGGCCACAACATCGGCGTCTTCAGGCTGGGCTCAGCGGGGCTGGCCGAAGCCGAGCCATTCCAGATCATTTCGATCGGCGACATAGCGCACTGCATCCTGGCGGATCGTTCCAACAGATTCGTCTACGTAGTCAATTTCAGCGGCGGCCAGATCCGCCAGTTCCGCTTCGATGCCAACAGCGGCCGACTGACGCCAAACGATCCTGCCGCTATAGACCTGGGCGCCGACGCCGGCCCCCGCCTGATGGCGCTGTCCCCAGACAACAAGTCCCTCTACCTGATCTCCCAGGTGTCGGGGCACATCACGCAATTTGCCATCGACGGCGCCAACGGAACACTCGCCAAGGTCGGGGACACGGCGTCGGTGCCCCCCGAGCTGGGCCTTCAGCCGGGAATCATGAAAGAGGGGGCGGCGGAGGCGAACTCTAAAGCCGACGACGATGGCGTGCCCCGGATCTGGGCCGCCGACATCCAGATCACGCCCAACGGTCGGTTCCTTTACGCCACCGAGCGGCGGAGTAACAGGATCATCCTGCTGTCCGTGGCGCCGGACACCGGCAAGACGACCTACGTGACCAATTTCGAGACCGAAAAGCAGCCACGCGCGATCAGGGTCGATCCAACAGGAAAATACTTGGTGGCGTCGGGCGAGAAATCTGACCGGCTGTCGGTCTACCGGATCGCTCAGGCCGACGGGCGCCTGTCCCTGGTCGGCCGCTTTCCCGTTGGCAAGGGTGCCAATTGGGTCGAGATCGTCAATATCCCGTGACGGACGGTCTCCGTTCATACGATTTGATGGCTGCTTTGTAACCCGGCGAACACCTCTGCTATCGCACAATTGCTGCTGCAAACTCGGGTTTAGATTTGTAGAGAGAACCGGCAAAACATGAATAAGCGCGCATAAGAGATGAGGCAACGAGAATTGAGCATTGATCACAACCCGAAGATATTTCTGATCCATGCGACGCCATTGGCAATGCCGGCCATCAAGGCCAGCTTTGACAGGTTGTGGCCGG
>CAZLJQ010000013.1:0-104689 GCA_964559875.1 uncultured Acidobacteriaceae bacterium | reverse complement strand
TGTCTGGCCACTCAAAATGGGCCACAATTAAGCACAAAAAGGGCGCGCTGGATGCTAAGCGCGGCAAGATTTTCACCCGCCTGATCAAGGAAATCACGATGGCTGCCAAAGGTGGCGGCGATGCGGAGAAGAATCCTAGATTGCGCACGGCTGTGGCTGCGGCAAAGGCTGAAAACATGCCGCAGGACAACATCAAACGCGCGATTCAACGCGGCACCGGCGAACTGCCGGGCGTGACCTACGAAGAGATCACCTTCGAAGGCTACGGGCCGGGCGGCGCGGCGATTCTGGTCGAAACCTCGACCGACAATCGCAACCGCACGGTTAGCGACATCAGGCACATCTTCGGCAAAAACGGCGGCAACATGGGAAATGCAGGTTCGGTGGCGCACCTGTTCAGCAAGAAGGGCGACATCCTGATTCCCAAGTCGCAAGCCAAGGAAGACGACCTGATGAACCTGGTGCTGGAGCACGGCGCCGACGACTTGCAGGACGATGACGACAACTGGGAGATTCTCACCGATCCCTCCACTTATGAAGCAGTACTGGAGGCGGTGAAGGCTGCCGGATATACGCCGGAGCATAGCGAAGTCGGCATGATCCCCCAGAACTACGTCAAGCTGGAAGGCCAGCAGGCGCGCACCATGTTCCGCTTGATGGAAGCGATGGAAGACTACGACGATGTACAGAATGTCTACTCCAACGCCGATATCGACCAGAAGGATCTGGAAGAAGTTGTTGGTTAATCCAGAATATTTTAGGCAGGGCCGCTCTTAACCGGGCGGCCCTTTCCTTTTGATTTGGAAGCAGGGTCAGAGGCCTGTTAACGTAGTTGATAGGTTGTGCTCACAATGACGGAACGATTCCGATTGGCAATCTTCGCTATATTGCTTTTGGCAACGGCGGCGGGCATGGCGCAAAGCGACGATGCGGCGTCCATACGGCGCGAACACTGGGTATTTGGCGTGCTCGCCAGCGGCGGCAGCGGCCTTTTCGACCGTGATAACGTACAGTTCACTCGTGCGGGCGTGCGGGTGGGCCGGGTGATGACCGGAGAGCTTGGCAAGGGATGGGGGCGCGGCACCTTCGAGTTGGATTCTGAGATCACCCCGGTGGATTACGTTCTGTGGAGCGGGTATGGGAACGTATACGGCTTTGGGGTGAGTCCGCTGGTGATGAAGTGGAATTTTACGCGGGGGAAAAAGTTGATCCCGTACTTCCTTGCGCAGGGCGGAATGCTGCACACGCACGTGAAGATTCCGCCGGGTAACACCTCGACGGTGAACTTTATCGAGGGGCCGGGGATCGGGTTCAATTATTTTCTAAAGCCAGGGCGCTCGGTGAACTTCGATTTCCGGGCGACGCACCTGTCCAACGCGTCGCTGGGAGATCATAATCCCGGGGTGAATTCGAGCTTGCAGATTTCCCTGGGCTATAACTGGTGGCGTCATTAAAAACGGAGAGAACGATGGCAGTGCTGATTGAGTGTGTACCGAATTTTTCCGAGGGACGCGACAAGGCGCGGGTTGACGCGATTGTCAACGCGATGAAGCGCGATGGCGTCTATTTGCTGGATTTTGAGATGGACGCCGACCACAACCGCTCTGTGGTAACCCTGGTGGGAGAGCGTGAGCCATTGTTGCTGGCCGTGTTGGCGGGCATTGGCAAGGCGACGGAGCTGATTGACCTGAACGTGCAGCGCGGAGCTCATCCGCGGTTGGGTGCGACCGACGTGGTGCCGTTTATCCCCATTGAGGGCGCCTCCCTGGAAGACTGCGTGCAGATGGCGCGCGAGTTGGGGCAGAAGGTCTGGGAGCAATACCAAATTCCGGTTTACTTCTACGAAGCAGCGGCGACGAGGCCCGAGCGGGTGAATCTGGAGAATATCCGGCGCGGGCAGTTTGAGGTGATTCGCGAAGAGATTACGAGTGTAGAGTCGCGCCGTCCCGATGTGGGCGATCCGCGCTGCCATCCTTCGGCGGGTGCGGTTGTGATTGGGGCGCGCAAGTTTCTGGTGGCCTACAACGTCTATCTGCAGACTAAGGATGTGGGGATTGCGAAAAAGATTGCCAAGGCGGTGCGCTTTTCCAGCGGCGGATTCCGCGCGGTGAAGGCGATGGGGGTCGAGGTTCGCGGACAGGCCCAGGTTTCGATGAATCTGACCGATACGGACCTTACGCCGATTGCACGGGTCTTTGAGTTTGTGAAGCGGGAGGCGGCGCGCTACGGCGTGGTGGCTGAATCCAGCGAAATTGTAGGACTGGTGCCGAAGCGGGCAATCGAAGACGCGGCCGAGTGGTTTCTGCAGGTCGAGAACTTCGATTCTTCGCTCATACTTGAGAATCGCCTGGCGGCTGTGACCAGCGGCAAAAGCGCGGTCGGAGGATTGCGTGCGGGAGTGGAACCGTTCCTCGCGCAATTGGCGGCTCCTACGGCGGTACCGGGCGGGGGCAGCGCTTCGGCGGCGGCAGGAGCGATGGCCGCTGGGTTGGCAGCCATGGTTGCGGGAATGTCTCTCGGCAAGAAATCCTACGCGCAGTTTGAAGTGGAACTGAGCGCTGCGCTAGCGAAACTTGGTGAGCTGGGCGAGCAGCTCAAAGCATCGATCGACTCTGACGCGGCATCCTACCAAGCGGTAGTTGCTGCCTACAGGACGCAAAAGAGCGCCCCTGAAGAACAGGCCGACGCGGCACGCGAGTCGGTGGCAACAGCGTTGCGCGGAGCGGCAGCGGTGCCGCTGCATGTGGCTGAGTGCTCTGCGGGGGTGTGGACGCTGGTCGAGGGATTGCGCACAAAAACCAGTCCGAAGATGGCCAGCGACCTTACGGTGGCGGCGTCGCTGGCGCGAGCTGCGCTGGAAGGTGCACTGGCGAACGTGGAGATCAACCTGGATTCACTGGATAAAGACGCGGAGGCAGAGTTCATCGCGGAGACTCGCGCTAGGGTTGCCGAACTATGGAATCTGGGGATAAGCGTAGATACAAACTGCGACTTTTAGCTAAGTGCCGGGTTCAGGCACTCGGGGGTAGAATTGTTACCATGAAGAGCATTTCGATTGCATTGATTCTGGCGTGCGCGCTTTGTACCGGAGCCGTGGCAGCCCCGCTTGGAACAAATACTCGCACGGTGCTTCCGGCGCAGGTTCAACAGATTATCTCGGTCGATTACCGCTCGCTGCGTAACTCGCCGAGTGGCATGGCGCTAAAGAATCGGGTGCTTCCTGAGAATCTGAAGGCGTTTGAGACTTCGCTGCGCGGCATGGGCGTGGATCCGGATACGGATGTGGAGCAGTTGACCTTTGTCGCCTATCGCACGCCGAAGGGCGCGATGCGTAGCTTTGGTATTGCCTCCGGACAGTTCGAGCCCAAGAAAGTGCTGGCACGTTTTAGAGCGAAGAAGCAGAAGAGCGAGAAATATCGTGATTCCTATCTTTGGCCCGCAGGCAGCTTCGTGATGACCTTCCTGGATGACAACACGATGCTATTTGGCGAGGCGCCCCAAGTGAAGGATGGACTCGATGTCCGCGATGGGGAGCAGGCGGGGATTGGCTCATCGCCAGAAATGCTGCAGATGATCAACGAGGCCGAGTCTGGGCCGGTGTGGAGCGTGCTGGATCAGCAGGGCACGCAGAACATGTTGCACTCAGCACTGGGCGAAGCCGCTTCGCTGTCTGACTTCGATACCATCAAGAAGCGCCTGCTGGGTTCGCACTACAGCTTGGATCTGCAGCACGGCGTGGACTTTGGCCTGAACGTTTCGACCTCGGATTCCTTCACGGCGGGTACGCTCGCGGCTCTGATGAAGGCGGGTGTGCTGTACAAGAGAATGTCGGGCACCGCGTCAGAGAAGAGCGCGATGGACAGCATGGAAATCAACTCCGATAGCGGCCACCTGGTGGTGAAGTTCAGGGCCGACGACAGCAAGTTCCAGGCGTTGTTGAAGAGCGATCTTTTCCAGGCGGTTTCACACTAGAAACGTTGCGATATAGAAACAGAAAGGCGGCCCCGCGAGGCCGCCTTTGTATTGACGCCGATGCCTAGACTTCGTCGATCAGTCCCTTGCGAATGGCGCGAATGGCGCTTTCGACGCGGCTGTAGCGCACCCAGGTTCCTTGCTTGTAAGCCTCGACGAGACCTGCGTTCTTGAGAATTTTCATGTGGTGAGAGATGGTCGGCTGGGCGAGTTTGATCCGCTGCTCGATGTCGGAGGCGGTCCAGCCTTCAGGCGTGGTGCCCTTGCGAACCGTGCTGGGATGAAGAAGACGCAGAATCTTGCGCCGGGTTGGGTCGGCGACGGCGCGAAGCGCCAAACTCAGCTTGTCGGTTGCTGCTCTCATGATGGTTCCCAATGATAAAGCATTCAGAGCTGCAAACGAATCCGGGATTGCAGTTGTCACCACAATCCCGGACGGTTGAGAAGAAAATTCATCGAACTAGCGTTTGAGAAATGCGTTGTTAAAGCCTGCACTGACCAGGCGGGTGCGGATGGCCTCGGCTTCTTTGATGTCCGCATAGGGGCCGACCTGCACGTGGAATAACTTGTCTCCGGGTTGGGCGACGATCACCGGATAGTGCTGCTTTTGCAGCGCGTCGCGAAGCAGTTTGGCGTCATCCTGATTGCTTACGGCGGCGATCTGTACCAAATAGCCGCTGCCGAGGCTGTTGGGAGCGGCGGCTGGGTGCGGTGCGGGGATGGCCGCAGTCTGCGGCGGCGTAAGCTGCGGGTGGGACTCCTTCTGCTGCACTGCCTGGTAGAAGGTCAGGTCGGTAGTGCTGGACGTTGCGGCAGGCTGCTTTGGGCAATTGTCTCCGGTGGTGCAATCGGGCGTCTTGGCCGTGGCGACCTGAGCGGCGCCGGGTTTGCCGGCGCCGGAGGGTTGCGCAAGGTTTGTGGGCGCAACAGGGAGCGCGGCCGCCGCCGCTTGCTTCGCGGAATTACGTCCCAGCGAGTAACCAACGCCGAGCGAGATGCCGCAAAGAATCACCAACCCGAAGAACAGCCCGAGCAATTTGCCGATCCCGAGCGTAACTTCGGTATCGTCAGCTTCGACGCCGTCCATGATTTCCTGCCCCTGCCGAATCGCCATGGCCCATTATGACCCGGAGTTAGGGGTCGCGTCGCTAGGTGGAACTGTGGATTTTGCAGCGCCCGCAGTTAGTCTCTGGATACCCGCGAGCAGATCGATGGGAACTGGGAAGATGACGGTGGTGTTCTTCTCCACACCAATCTCGGTTAAAGTCTGCAGATAGCGAAGCTGAATCGAAGCAGGTTCGCTCTGCAACAGGTGCGCGGCATCCACCAGGCGCTGAGCAGCCGAGTATTCGCCTTCGGCGTGAATAATTTTGGAACGCTTCTCGCGCTCGGCTTCGGCCTGCTTGGCCATGGCGCGCATCATGCTTTCGGCCAGGTCCACCTGCTTTACCTCGACGTTTGCCACCTTGACGCCCCAGGGCGCGGTGTGCTGATCGAGGATGGACTGGAGGCGGAGGTTGATTTTGTCGCGATGGGCGAGAAGTTCGTCAAGTTCCACCTCGCCGAGAACGCTGCGCAAGGTGGTGAGCGCGAACTGCTGCGTCTGGTACTGGTAGTTGGTGACTTCGACCACGGCCAGGCGCGGATCGATGACGCGGAGAAAGACCACGGCGTTGACCTTGAGCGTGACGTTGTCGCGGGTGATGACATCTTGCGGTGGCACGTCGAAGGCAATTTGCCGGAGATCGACGCGCACCATGCGATCCAAGGGAGCGAAGACCAGTATGATGCCGGGGCCTTTGGGAGCATCCAGCAGGCGCCCGAGCCGGAAGATGACACCGCGTTCATACTCACTGAGAATCTTGATGGAGCTGAACAGGTAGAAAGCGATGATGACAATAACAATTCCAATTCCGCTGATGGGGAACATGGTGCCTCCGGGCCTGCTTACAGGTCAGGAGGATTCTACCGCACGCCTGACCTGCCCGAAAGGAGCAAAGGCCGGAGGGACGGTGATCGAGCGCGAAGCAGAGAAGAGCGGGAGGCGTTGCCGGAAAGTTGACGGCGGGTGTAATCTAACTTTGCTCAGCAGTGAGCGGGAGTAGTTCAGCGGTAGAACGCCAGCTTCCCAAGCTGGATGTCGCCGGTTCGATCCCGGTCTCCCGCTCCATCGTTTTGCTTTTCTCGTTTTCCTTCCAGGAAAAAGTCTGAATAATTGCGGCGCGGAGAGGTTTGCGCCAGGCGGCCGCTCGGCGTGGCTGTGAGATGATTGGGTACACTCTGCAGCTGAAGGGTTGCGCCCCGTCCGATTGGACGCACTGGTCCTTTTGCACAGATGAAATCCGAGCCGGAAAGGCATCCAGAGTTCCATGCAGGACGAAATCATACGCAATACAATTCTTAGCATTCGAAGCGGCAGTGATGAGTACAGGGAAGAGGCAAAGCGGCACATCGATTCGCTGACCAAGCCGATTGGCAGCCTGGGCCGGCTGGAGGAAGTTGCCGCACAGTATGTCGCCTGGAGAGAAGAGAAGACGCCGGCGATTACCGGCAAAGCAGTCTACGTTTTTGCCGCCGACCATGGGATTACCGAGGAAGGCATCAGTCTCTATCCGCGAGACGTGACCCCGCAGATGGTTTACAACTTCTTGAACGGTGGAGCTGCAATCAACGTGCTGGCGCGGCAGGCTAAGAGCGATGTCGTCATTGTCGATGTGGGCGTGGACGCCGAATTTGGCGGCGTTGAAGGATTGGTGGAGCGGAAGATCCGGCGCGGCACACGGAACTTTGCCAAAGAAGCGGCAATGACGTTGGAAGAAGTGCACGCGGCAATGAGGGTCGGCATTGAACTGGCGGAGGATGCGAAGCAGCAGGGGCGCTCACTGATTGCGCTGGGCGAGATGGGCATTGGAAATACGACGTCGGCTAGCGCCATCGCCGCAGCCCTGACCGGAGTGCCGGCGTCGCAGGTGACGGGCCGTGGGACAGGACTGGATGAGGAGCGTTGCACACGCAAGGCGCAGGTGATTGAGAAGGCCCTGCAGATGCACTTCCCGCAGCGGACGGCAGTGGCTCCAGAGGCGCTGGAAGTGCTGCGCCGCGTTGGCGGACTGGAGATTGCGGCGATCGCGGGCATGGTGCTGGGTGCAGCGGCACGGCGCATCGCGGTGGTCATCGACGGATTTATCTGCACGGCGGGAGCGGCCGTTGCATGTGCCTTGGCGCCGAGTGCACGAGATGCAATCTTCGCGGGACATCTCTCCGAGGAGCCTGGACACCGCATTCTGTTGGAGAGCATGAAGCTGAAACCACTGCTGCAACTGGATATGAGGTTGGGCGAGGGAAGTGGCGCGGCACTGGCCTTCCATGTGGTTGAGGCCGCGGTGCACATCTACAACGAGATGGCGACCTTCGAGTCGGCGGGCGTCAGCCAGGCAGGTCACTAGTGCGGTTGCTGCGGGAGTTGCTGGCGGCCGTGCAGTTTCTGACGCGGCTTCCGGTGCCCAACTATCGCTTTGAGCCGGATATGGTCATGGCATCGGCCAAGCTCTATCCCATCGTGGGAGCTCTGGTCGGGGTGGGAGCAGTGGCCATCGAGTGGCTGCTACGGGCGCATCTCCCGGCAGGCGTGGCCGCCGTCGCGGTTCTCGTGTACTCGGTCACGCTGACCGGGGGAATGCACGAGGACGGACTGGCGGATGCGTGCGATGGGCTGGGCGCGGGTGGCGAGCGGAAACGGATGCTCGACATCATGCGCGACAGCCGCATTGGCAGCTATGGCACGCTGGCAATCGTCTTGTCAGTGCTGGCGCGCTGGGCGTTGCTGGCGGCGATTTCGCCTGGCAGATTTGCCGGCTATGTGCTGACCGCGCAGGTTCTCTGCCGCTGGACAGCGCTGCCGCTTGCTGCGTTCCTGCCTTCGGCACGCAAGGATGGTCTCGGCGAAAAACTTGCGCACAAAGTTTCCATTGGTGCGCTGTGCGTGGGGACGGCGCTGGCGCTGGTGATTGCTGGCTTTAGCCTCAGAGCTCAACTGATTCTTCCGTTCGCCGCCGTTATTGCAGTCACCGTTGTTAGCGGAGCTGTGTATCGGGCGAAACTCGGCGGCATTACGGGGGATTGTTTTGGCGCAACCAATCAGCTAGCCGAGATCGCCGTGTACCTGTGCGCGGTGTGGATGTAGCGATGCCTCTCGAGGATTGCACGATTGTGCTGGTGCGCCATGCTCATAGCGAAATGGCTGGCCGCTTTTGCGGAGAGTCCGATCCGCC
Organism: uncultured Acidobacteriaceae bacterium; assembly: GCA_964559875.1. Taxonomy (GTDB): domain Bacteria; phylum Acidobacteriota; class Terriglobia; order Terriglobales; family Acidobacteriaceae; genus TOLSYN. The sequence continues at coordinate 96,446 of CAZLJQ010000013.1, read as the reverse complement.
GCTGAGCGAGCAGGGGCGTCTGCAGCTGGCAAGGCTGGCCGAGGTACCGGCTGGCTATCCTCTGACCCACATATTCAGCAGCGATCTGCGGCGCGCACAGGAGACAGCAAGCGCGATTGCGACAAAACAAGGGATGGTGATCGAGTTGTTGTCCGCGCTGCGCGAAATGCGCTTTGGCGAGTGGGAGGGCCTCAGCTGGGATCAGGTAAGCGCGAGAGATGCCGCCTACGCCGCGCGCTGGATGGCTGAGTATCCGCAGCTTCCTGCACCGGGTGGCGAGCCGTTTAACGATTTTCGGCTGCGGGTTCGGGGAGCGCTGGCCGAAGTCGCGGCGCGGAGTGCGGGGGGCTGCGCGGCGGTGGTGACGCATAGCGGCGTCATTCGGACATTCCTGCTGGATGTGCTTGGGCTGCCAGAGAGTGAGCTGGCTGGCTTGGCATGTGAATACGCCTCGTGCCTTGAGCTTCGGCTGCAGGGCGGGCGCTGGCGCCGGGTGAGCGGGGACGATTTGCAGGAGATGCAAACGAAGTCAGAGCGGTAGGTTGTTTGCGGTTGACTTTGATTTGCCGATGGAGATATATATTTTCACGTCTGGCCAAGGGAAGGCGGTGCGAATCCGCCACTGTCCCGCAACTGTAAGCGCTGAGGTTTGAACTACTTAGCCACTGGAGGCGTGTCCTCCGGGAAGGCAGTTCGAAAACCGAAGACGCGCAAGTCAGGAGACCTGCCCAGATGCTTATCTACGGCTAGTTTGGCTTCGATGGGAGAGCCGACGTGCGTCCTGCAGGACCTGTTCTGGGTCGAAATAGGAAGCTGCCTTACTGAGCGCCACAGCTGGAGCGGCATGATTGCCGCGTGGCTGGCTGTTTCGCTCGCTGGAATCCCGCCTGACGCCCAAGTGCGTTTGGACGAGGTATGCAAGTAAGTTCGAGTAAGACGATCACGCTTGTTCTAGGCGGAGCGCGGAGCGGCAAGAGCCACTTTGCGCAAGACATGGTGACCGGCTACGGCCGGGTCGCCTTTATTGCCACGGCAGAGGCGCTGGACGACGAGATGCGGCAACGCATTGCGCGGCACCGCGAGGAGCGTCCAGCCACGTGGACGACCTTGGAAGCTCCGCTCGCAGTTGAAGATGCGATTCTGCAATGTAGCGGCAACTTCGACATTGTTCTGGTTGACTGCCTTACGCTTTGGACCTCAAACCTGATGGCCGCCGAGGATTCGGATCGCGAGCGGATTTTTGTCCGGGCCGCACGGCTCTGCGATGCATTGCGCCAGTCCACATCGTCGGTGGTGCTGGTTTCCAACGAGGTTGGCAGCGGCATTGTGCCGGAGAACGACGCTGCACGGCTTTACCGCGATCTTCTGGGTGGAGTGAATCAGCAGGTTGCGTCAGTGGCGGACAGAGTTCTGCTGTTGGTTGCCGGCTACCCGCTCATGGTTAAAGATTCAGTGGCGGGCCGCTTATGAAAATCGCAGCCACGCGTTACCCGTCTCTCGCCGACAGGCGCGCGGCCTTGCGGTGCACGGTGTTCGCCGGCGTTGTGTTGCTGGCTCTCTCGATGCAGGCCAATGCGCTACGCGTGGTTCAGGATGAAACGGGCCACAAGGTTGCGCTTCCTGACTACGTTCATCGCATTGTCTGCCTTGCACCCAGCGTTACGGATACGGTCTATTCGGTCGGCGCCGGAGCCGATGTGGTGGGCATTACGGATTACACTCTGTACCCGCCTCAGGCGCGGCAGAAGCCGAGTATTGGCGCGGTTCTGCGCCCATCGTTGGAACGCATTGCAGTTCTGCATCCGGACATAGTGATTGGCATTGCCCCGCTGAACGACGCGGAAACGATTCGCGGAGTGGAACGCATGGGGATTCCGGTTTTTCTGGTGAATCCCACTGGCTTGGAGGGGCTCTACCACTCGATTGCCAGTATCGGCAGAGCGGTGGGACACGAAACGGAAGCCGCTACGCTGGTTGCCCAGTTGCGAGCGCGGGAGCGCAAGGTTCGCTCCCAGGCGGCAGCCGGAAAGCACCCAACGGTTTTCCTCGCCATCTCGATTGACCCCTGCATTACCGCCGGACGCGGGGCATTTATCACGGAGTTGATCTCAGCCGCCGGTGCGCGTTCGGTGACCGACGATATCGCGCAGGAGTGGATCAACGTGAACATCGAAGCGATTCTTCCGCGCAGGCCGGACTTCGTTTTGCTGCTGAAGGATTCGCCCTTCGGGGTAAAGGAGATGATGGAGCGCCCCGGATGGAGTTCGATGGAAGCGGTACGGAGGGGACATGTGATCCGCATCGATGACCGGATGCAGTATCCGAGCCCGGTTGCCTTCGACGCTTTGGAGGATCTAGCCCGTCAACTACATTCGGCGGATGCTCGCTGAGTCTGAAGTAGCACGCATTCATAAAACGCTGCACTGTTTGAGGAGTTTTATATATGAAGTCTTTTACTAGAATCATGGTTGTCATTTTCATTCTTGGTTTTTCGGCATACGTGCTGGCTTCCAGCGCGGCGACGCTACGCGGCACAATTACAGACTCGCTGGGCGCGGTTGTGCAGAATGCCAAGGTCGAGCTGATTGATATTGACGGCAGCAAGGTTTTGCAGAGCACCAAGACGGACGCAAGTGGGCGTTATGCTTTCACGCTCCCCAATGAAGGCCGGTTTCGCATCCGCGCCGAAGCTTCGTCGTTCCAGCCCGCAGTGAGCGAGCAGAAATTTGCAGGCGCCACGCACTCGGCGGAGATCAATCTCACGCTTTCACCCTCGGTGGTGGCACAGAAGGTCGTAGTTTCGGCGACCGGTGTTCCTACGCCGGAGGTGCAGACTGGAGCTTCGATCAGCGTAGTGGATGAGCCGAGCCTGGCAACTCGCCGCGCCGTGGAAGATGAGCTTCGGATCGAACCAGGAGTTGAGGTGGACACGGCAGGCCAGATTGGTGGGCAGACATCGGTAAGAGTACGCGGCGGTGCGGCGGATTCGACCAAAGTTCTGATTGACGGCGTACCGGCGAACGACATTGGCGGAGCGCTTGATTTCTCGAATCTCAGTGCCTCGGGATTCGAGAAGGCGGAAATCTTTCGCGGTCCCAACAGCGCGCTCTATGGCTCTGACGCGCTGGCCGGAGTAATTAATATCACCACCCGCCGAGGAGTGACTCCGCTACCCGAGCTTGGCTATTCTGTGGACGGCGGCACCTACGGCACACTTCACCAGGATGGCAACGTGGGAGGCGCATGGAAGCGCTTCGACTACTTTACGGATGCCTCGCGCTTTGACACGCAGAACAGCACGCCGAACAGCGAATTTCACAACAGCAGCCTGCTCGGCAATCTTGGATGGCAACTGCTTCCTGGTACGGAGCTGCGTGCAACGGCGCGGCGCTCAGTTTCTGCAGTCAACGCTCCCAGTGCGCTGGATCTGTATGGCATTCCAGATGACGGCGTCAGCCGCGAAGAAGATACTGCCTTCGGCGTGACCCTGGAGAATCGTACAAGTGAGCGCTGGCACAACCTGGTGCGTTACGCTGGCCTGCGCTTCCGCTCCCAGTACAACAACTTTGGGCCCACCGGAATTCCTTTCGACCCTTACGACACGGGGTATCCGATTTACTTGGGGAACGTTGTAACGATTCGAGGGGCGAACGGATACCAGGTTACCGGGCAGGGAGTCCTGCAATATGGTCCTGGAGCCTATGAGACGACCGTGCTCAGCGATCGCGATTCAATTTACGCGCAGTCGGATTTCCGCTTGAACAGTATGCTAGCTGGACTCTTCGGCTTCCGCTATGAGGCAGAGGGCGGATTCACGACGTATGGCAGCTCGAAGTCTCCGACGTCGCGCGGCAATTACAGCTACATGATGCAGCTGAACGGTGGCTTCTGGAACCGCCTCTACTACACAGTGGGCAGCGGACTGGAGAACAACTCCGTCTTTGGTATCGCGGGCACGCCCCGCGCCTCGCTGGCTTACTATCTTGCCAAGCCTAGCGATCACCGCATTCTCAGCGGAACACGGCTGGCCTTCAACTTCGGCAAAGGCGTCAAAGAGCCAAGCATCTATTACCAGTTGAATTCGCTTTACTATCTACTGGAGACGTTGGCCCCGCAAGCGGGCCAGCCCACTGGGCCGCAACTGATCCAGCAAGATGGAATTCATCCCTTCCGCGCAGAACTCGCCCGCACCTATGACGGTGGCCTTCAGCAGACGCTGATGCATGGCAGGGCTCGCGTTTCACTAACCTACTTCCATAACGAATTCGGCGATCAGGCGGAGTTCATCCCATTCCAAGGACTGTCGGAGTTTAATATTCCAGGACCGGTGATCACCGCTCTTGAGAATGCGAGTGGCGAATTTCTCTCCGGCGCTGCGCTGAACACTTTGTCGTATCGCGCGCAGGGCGCCGAGGTCGAAGCTGAGTATCACATCATGCGCAATCTGGCGGTGCGTGGCGGCTGGACCTATACCGACGCAGTGGTGCAGCACTCGTATTCAGGAATGCTTGCCAACGCGGCAATCAATCCGTTGTTTCCCAACATTCCAATCGGAGCTTTCTCCCCGCTGAATGGAGCTCGTCCGTTCCGCATTGCTCCGAATACCGGCTATTTTTCGGTGGACTGGAATGCGGGGCGTGCCTCGATACGTATGACCGGGACGATGGTCTCGCGGCGCGATGACAGCACCTTCCTCTTCGACAGCAGCTACTACTACACCTACACAAACGGAAATACCATGTTGCTGCCCAACCGAAATCTTGACCCGTCGTATCAGAAGCTGGACTTGCACGGAAGCTTCCGGATCAGCAAACGGGTGAGCGCTTATGCGACCATGGAGAATCTGCTGAATCAGCACTACTACCAGGCGTTTGGCTATCCTGCGCTGCCGTTTACGATTCGCTCGGGAATGCAATTCAGCTTTGGAGGCGAAAACTGGAAGCTGTAAGAACAACTCGGCCACGTCCCAAGACGCTCTGGACCTTTGCGGTTCCGGCAATGTTGCTGCTGTTGGCAATCGTGGTTTCGGCTGGAATGGGCGCGGTGAAGCTGTCGTTTGGCGAGGTGTTGCGGGCGTTGCTGCATCCCGCGGAGGCCGGAGACGCAGGAGTAATCCTGTTCACCTTGCGGCTTCCGCGAGTGCTGGCCGCCGGACTTGTCGGCGCTGGACTATCGGCGACTGGAGTGCTTTTCCAGGGACTGTTTCGCAACCCTCTGGCGGACCCGTTCGTTCTCGGAGCCTCAGGGGGCGCGGCGCTGGGCGGTGCGATTGCCGTGTTCCTTGTTCCGGCGTTGTCATTCGCAGGCGTAGGAGCCATTGAACTGCTGGCCTTTGGAGGCTCGCTGCTGGCGATGGCGATTGTGTGGACACTGGCAAAGTCCGGCGGCCATTTTGCGATGGAGAACATGCTGCTGGCGGGCTTTGCCATTGGCACCATGCTGAATGCGGCGACCGCTGCATTAGAACTGCGGCAGGAGGCAACGAATCCGGGAATGCGGATTCTGGCGGCCTGGCTGCACGGCGAAGTCACTGTGCCTTCGTGGACGCAGCTCTCATTCGTAGCGATTCTGGAAGTTGCGGCGCTGGTATGTGCCCTGCCTCTGGCGCGGCAATTGAACACGCTGGCACTCTCCGAGGAGTACGCAGCGCAGCTCGGCGTGCGGGTTGCGCGGCTGCAGATTCTGGTGGTTGTTGTCGGCTCCGTGCTGACCGCGCTTGCGGTATCTCTGGGAGGGCTGATCGGATTTGTTGGTCTGCTGGTGCCGCATTTCCTGCGGCTGATCTTTGGGCCGGACCACTTCCGGTTGCTTCCCGCAGCAGCCTTGAGTGGCGCTGTATTTCTTATTGTTGCGGACACGATTGCCCGCACCGTATTTGCTCCGGCGGAGATTCCAGTGGGGATGTTGACCGCATTCCTCGGCGGCCCCGCCTTCTTGTATCTCCTGAACCACAGGCAAAGGAGTTCAACGGTCTGATGTCGGCCATCATGGAATTTCGTCATGTCGCCTTCGCGCACGGAGCACGCACGATCTTCGATGACCTGTGCTTCTCCGTAAAGTACGGTGAGACGGTTGGGCTGCTCGGTCCAAACGGAGTGGGCAAGACCACGCTGCTGCGATTGGCCGCCGGACTCCTGCGTCCTGCGTCGGGTGAAATTCTGGTGCGTGGCCGCGAGTTGGGTAACTGGGGACGCCGTCAGCTCTCCTGCTGCGTGGCGCTGGTTCCGCAAGAACTTGAAGTTCCATTTGCCTTTCGCGTGGAAGAGATTGTGGCGCAAGGGCGGGTTCCTCATCTCGGACTTTTCGGCGGACTCACCAGTGCCGATCATGAGGCGGTTGAAAGCGCCATGGAAGCGGTCGATATCACAGGCATGCGCAATCGCGTTCTTGCCGAACTCTCCGGCGGTGAACGCCAGCGGGTGAAGATCGCAATTGGATTGGCGCAGCAGCCCAAGCTCATGCTGCTCGATGAGCCGACACAGCACATGGACCTGGGGCGGCAGATCGAATTGATGGCGCTGTTGCGGAGGTTGGTGGAGCGTGGCATCACGATTGTGGCTGCGGTACACGATTTGGCATTGGTTCGCGACAACTGCACCTCGGCAATTCTTCTCACGCCCGATGCTCCGGCGGTGGCGGGGCCGGTGTCGGAGTTGCTGCGATCCGATCTGTTGGAGCGCGCATTCTCCGTGGAGAGGCCAAGCATCGAACGTTATCTTGCGACTCAACCTGGATCGCCGGGGAACGCCGGGATGGCCGCTCCCCCAAGTCTCGATTCCAAAGAAGCCACGGGCCAACAAGAAATGAACGAACCACAGGAACATCGCGAGCATTTGCGGCGACCAGGCGAGCAACTGAGATGCAGAGGATTTGCACGGCATGGCCGAAGCTGGCGCTACTGGGACCATGACTGAGATGGCCAGGGGATGCTGCACAAGTTTCGAACTTCAAATGCGTAAGCCGGCGCGGTGGATGGTTATCCTCGGGCTGCTGTTTTGTGCCGCTGTTTTATTGGCCCAAAGCTCTGTCTCTTCCTTGCGTGGAAGTGTGACCGATCCCTCCGGCGCGGCCGTTGCTGGCGCCGAGGTGCGATTGGAGAACAAGCAGACGGGTTTCTCCAACTCACGCGTCACTGACTCTCATGGCGAGTATCAATTTCCGCAGATTCTCGCTGGCCACTACACCATCTCGGTTAGCGGAAAGGGATTTGCCTCGCAGTCAAAGCTTGCAGAGTTACTTGTGAGCCAGCCTGCGACGGTCAATTTTTCACTCTCTCTGCAAAGCCTGAACACGGTAGTGGAGGTGAACGCCGAGTCTCTAGCCCTGAACCTGGTGGATGCCAGCATGGGGGATGCGGTCAACAATGCAACAATCCAGGCTCTTCCGATAGAGGGCCGCAATGTCCCTGATCTGCTCAGTCTGCAACCGGGGGTATTGTTTCTCGGTTCGGGAATCGACCAAAGCCACGACAGCCGCACTGGCGCCTCAGGTGGAGGCCGCTCCGACCAGGGGAACATTGTGCTGGATGGAGTGGACAACAACGACCAGGTGAATGGCTACGCGTTCACCGGCGTGCTCCGCTCCACGCTGGATTCCGTGCAGGAGTTTCGCGTTACCACCGTCGGCTTTGGAGCCGACACCGGGCGCTCATCCGGCGCGCAGGTCAGCCTGGTAACCAAGAGCGGAACCAACCAGCTGCACGGCACTCTTTATGAGTACAACCGAAGTTCGATAGGAGAGGCGAACGACTGGTTCAATGAGCAGGCCGAGGCCGCGCAGGGACTGCCGAATGTACCGGGAAAGCTGATCCGCAATACCTTCGGAGCTTCGCTCGGCGGTCCGATCAGGAAAGACAAAATCTTCTTCTTCGCCAATTACGAGGGCCAGAGGACCGCCGAAGATCAGCAGATGACGCTGATTGTCCCCACGGCTTCTATGCGGGCTGGAAGCATCCAGTATCCCAGCACAGCAAATGGAGTGACGAAGAACATTACGCTCAACCCCGCACAAATTGCGGCGATGGATAACAACTGTTCGGCGAACGGCACTTGTCCGTGGGGGCCGGGCGTAGACCCGAACGTTCTTGCGGTGTTTAACCAGTATCCGTTGCCCAACGGATACGCTGCTGGCGATGGCCTGAACACGGCATCCTACACGTGGCCTGCGCCTAATCCGACAGCGTTGGACACATACATCACGCGCTTCGACTACGCGCTATCGCGCAGTAATTGGCTGTTTGCCCGGGGCAATCTGCAAAATGATAAGCAGTCGGGTGTGCCGCAGTTTCCGGGGCAGCCCGCCAGTTCCACTACCTGGGATAACAGCAAAGGCTTTGTTATTGGGGATACCTGGAACGCATCTGCCAATCTCGTGAACAATCTGCATTACGGATTCATCCGGCAAGGCAATGCAACGCGAGGCATCGGCCAGGGCCAGTACGCAAATTTCTACAACATCAGTCCGCTGAATGCCGAGAGCAGGACAACGTTGGTTGACGTCCCGGTGAACAACCTCACCGACGACCTGACGTGGATACACAAGACGCACACGATTCAGTTCGGAGCCAACTACCGGCTGATCTACAATCACCGCCGCTCGGACGCGCTGTCCTATAACTACGGCTACACGAACTCCTATGCACTGGCCGATGCCGGCATCGCAGGTACTGGGCAGAGTCTCGATCCAGCGGCCTTCGGACTGCCGGGCGTCGATCCGGGCTTTGCAGACTCTTACAACTTTGCTATGGGAAACCTTGCAGGTCTTCTGGACCTGGTGACCACGCAAGCTAATTATCAGATCTCGGGCAGCGGTGCGATGGCAAACCTGCTGCCCGCGGGTGCGATGCTCGATCGCGAGTTCAAGAACAACGAGTTTGAGTATTACCTGCAAGATTCGTGGCGAGTGAGGCCGAGACTGACGCTCACCTTTGGCCTGCGCCACACTCTCTTGCAGACACCGTACGAGATTCACGGGCAGCAGGTACAGCCCACTGTGGACGTCGACCAGTGGTTCAAGACCCGTGCGCAACAGGCGGCACTGGGTAACAGCGTGCAACCTGATCTTTCCTTCGCACCGTCGGGGCAGGCACGAGGATTGAAATCCTACTGGCCCATGCAGAAGGGAAATGTCGCGCCCCGAATCGCAATTGCTTTTTCTCCTTCGCCTGCGGATGGCTTTTGGCACATGATTTTTGGCGGGGCGGAGAAGAGTTCGATTCGTGCGGGGTACGGCATCTACTACGATCACTACGGTGAGGGAATCGTAAATTTATTTGACCAGTTCGGCTCCTTCGGACTGAGCCAGAGCATTACGAATCCCACCAACGTGCTTACGCCAGACAACTCGCCGCGCTTCACTGGCCCGCACGATCTACCGAATATTACGGGGATCCCATCCTCGACGATCACCTATCCGGCACTGGCACCGAACAATCCGCTATGGACGGGATTTGAAATTGCGCATGGACTGGATGATCACATGAAGACGCCGTACTCGCATGTGATCAATCTCTCGCTGCAGCGCGAACTACCTAGCCAGTTCGTTCTTGAAGTCGCATATATCGGCCGCTTCGGGCGCCACCAGTTGCAGCAGATCGACCTGGCGCAGCCGCTGGATTTGGTGGATTCGAAGTCCGGTACGGACTATTTTGCGGCGGCCACGCAGCTCTCTAAACAGAAATATGCGGGAGCCGTAAATGTTGCGGCGATCCCATACTTCGAGAATATGTTTCCCGATGCAGCCGGAGGCGGCAACAGCGCCACGCAGAATATCTATAACGGATGGCTTGCAGGGAATGAAACCGGCTCGCTCTACATGATGGATATTCTGTGCACGCCGGGCTGCGGCGGCCAGACCAACCGCTTCTGGCCGCGTCAATATGCCAGCCTCTATGCGTGGTCATCGATTGGAAGCAGCAACTACAACGCAGGCCAGGTTACGCTCCAGCGCAAGATGAGCCGCGGCGTGCAGATGGAACTGAGCTACACGTTTTCCAAGTCGCTCGATATGGGTTCCGACGCCGAGCGCACGATGTTTTCTTCCAGCACGGGCACTACTGCAGGCAGCAGCTTTGGAGCTGTTCTCAACTCCTGGAAGCCGCGCTTGAACTACGCTCCCTCGGATTTCGACGTCAGGCATTTGCTCACCGGAAGCTGGGTGATGGAGTTGCCGGTGGGAAGAGGGAAGCGGTTGCTTGGTGCTTCCAGCCCAGAGATGGATCGTGTGATTGGAAATTGGCAGCTTTCCGGAGTGGCGCGCTGGACCAGCGGACTGCCCTTTAGCGTAATCAGCGGAGCTGGCTGGGGAACCGACTGGGATGAGAAAAGCAACATGGTTCAGACCGGACCAATCCGGACTCACGCCCACATCGAGAAGACCGCGGCCATGGACGGCAGTGGCAACCCCATTGTCAGCGTTGACGTTCAGGCTTTTGCGAACCCTGCCGAGGCCCTGAACAATATGCGCAATCCTTATCCGGGCGAGGCTGGAAACCGTAACAACTTTCGCGGTGATGGCTACTTTGGCATCGATGCGAGCTTGTCAAAGAGTTGGAAGATTCGCGAGCGCGGCGGCCTCAGGTTTGCCTGGGAGGTCTTCAACGTGACCAACTCCGTTCGCTTTGACGTGAACCCGCTTACCTCGTTGCAGAACATGACCAGCAGCGGTGAGTTCGGAGTCTATGGCGCCACGCTCACCCGGCCTCGGGTGCAGCAGTTTTCTCTGCGCTATTCGTACTGATCGCGTCCGGTACAATGAATTCATGGGGATTGGGGTGATCAGCGACACACATGGATGGCTGAGATCGGAAGCCAGCGAAGCATTGAGTGGCAGCGAACTGATTTTGCACGCAGGTGACCTGGGAGCTCCGGAGGTACTGCATCAGCTCAGGCGCATAGCTCCCGTGGTAGCCGTGCGCGGCAATGTGGACGTAGAGACTTGGGCAAAGGGCTTGCATGCGGCAGAGGTTGCAGAATGCGATGGGAAAAATCTCTACATCCTGCACCGCCTCGCCGATCTGGACCTGAAGCCGGAGGCAGCCGGAGTGGCAGCCGTGATCTTTGGACATTCACATCAACCGGCAATTGAGTGGCGAAACGGAGTGCTCTACTTCAACCCCGGCAGCGCAGGCCCACGCCGCTTCTCGCTTCCCGTCACCTTGGGGAAAATCGAGATTGTCGACGGCGAGCTGCGTCCGGAGATCATTCAGCTCCTGTAGCCGCTACCAGACTCCTTTATCGCTGCCGGTGAGCTTATAGCTGATCGCGGCGGCAGAGGCGAGATATGGCAGCAGCGAGAGGCGGAAGGTGCCCGCGACATCTCCCCTGAGCGCTGCTGTTGTTACCTGTGCGGTATATAACTCAGCGCCCTGCGGCATAATCGGCACGCGAATAAAACGCGATTTGATATACACCTTCTCGCCGCCGAAAAGCGCGTCGGAAAGGACCTCGGAAGGTAGCACGACCGCCGTTCCGCGATAGGTAAGCACGTAGTCGCTGACGATGCGCAACAGAGAACAGACACCTCTCCATATTCCGCCCATCGAGGCGGCGCGATGCAGCTCAACAAAATCGACGGCGCCAGATTCAACTAGTCCGGCAATGTTGACGATGTCCGTTAGCCGGAAATAAAAGTGCCGGTACATGCGCTGCAGGGTTGCCACCACGATGCGCTCCTCAGGAGCGGGCACCATGAATTCGAGACCGAGCAGCGATTTCTTTACGCGGCGCGAGACGAAGCGCTGCGCCATGGCGATGTGCTCGCCAGTCTGGCCGAGCCGCTGCGCGTGTACCTCGATGGCTTCCGGCAGGCCGGGAATCGTGAAGTTCCATTTGTTGGCCAGCCTGTCGCCCCAGCTTTGCGGCTCCAGAGAGGCGCGGAATCGCGTGCTCATTGCCTGGCAAACCTGGCTGGCGCTGGCCGTGGTGTAAAGGTCCAGATCGCTGCCGAAATCAGGCCAATGGTCTAATGACTTCATTACGGTGGTAGGACAGCCAGCGGCTTCCAGTTCTGTGGTGATGACAAACAGCTGCCGCACTGCACGGTGAATGCGGAGTTTCTCCTGCTCGATGCGGGAGTGGCAGCGGGCGGCCAGTTGAGAGTCTCCGAGCCGTTCAGCCACATCGTGGAGAGGAGCCAATGCACGCAGTAAAACGTGATTGCAGTCGGCCAGTGAAATCAGTTCGGCAAACTCCTGCTCAGTGAGTGCGGAGATCGTGGGATAGACCTGCTCGGCGCGGCTTGGAGCCAGGCAGAGCGTTGAGAGCGCTTGCAGAAGAGTTTTCTCGTGTGAGCCGGCAATTGTCATAAGCAGGAGTTCTGACCTGCGAAGTGAGATGAAAGCGGACGAGCCGGGAGTTGCCACACCAGTGGCGCAAAGAGTTTAGAATGCCGATGGATGAAGATGCAGAATCGCGCGGAGTAAGGGGCGCTAGTGGGTTTTGTGAGCTGCCGGGCGCGAACTGGCCGCGCCCAGTTTTTGCAGGCGTTCTCGCGCCTGGGTAGCTTCAATGCTGCGGGGATAACGCTGGATAAGAGCCTTCAACTCGCGAATGCCCGCATCCTTGCGTCCAAGTTCAAGAAGTGAGTAACCCTTCTTCAGCTGAGCGGCTGCAGCCTTGTTACCACCGGGGAATTGCTCCAAAACCTTATCGTAATCCCTGGCTGCGGCCTCGAAATTTCCCGAGCGATACTCCATATCCGCGATATAGAACTGCGCGTTGCCGGCCAGATCCGTGCTGGAGTAGTACTTCAGATAGTCCTGGAATTGGGAGAGAGCCAGGTCGTAACGTGCCGCGTTGTAATCGCGCAGCGCATTGTTGTAGAGGACATCCGCGGGTGGTGCCTGTATGGCTGCTCCGTTTGGCGTGTTTGCTCCGCCTGTGGGGGCTGCGCCAGGCGCGGCAGGCTGTGGCAGATTCTGCTGCTGGTTCTGGATGTCGTCCAGTTGCTTGCTGACCTTGGCGAGGCGCGCCTTCAACTCGTCGAGGGTATCGTTGAGCGTTTGTATTTGGCCTGAGACCTGATCGACCTTCGTCTGCGAGTCAGAGTTTTGCTGCTGCAGCGCCTTTTGCAGCTCCTGCATGGTCTGCGTGAGCTGGTTCACGTTGTCAGTGCTGTGCTGAACCAGACTTTGCATTACACCCATGCGCTCATCGAAAGACTGCTGCATGCGCGCCATGCGATCGGCCAGGTCCTGCACCTGGGTTTGGAGCTGAATGATTTCCTTGGAGACCGCAAAGGCCGGAGTTGCAAGTGCACCCAGCATCAGGGTCATGACCGCCATAGAGGCGAGTTTTCTCAACTTCATTTTTTATCTCCGGGCGCGTTGGCGCCGGACTCCTATCGCCACGGCGAGGGGAGGGGACAGCCGTTCGAAATTCATTTTAATACAGATGACTTATATTGTCGTGCAAGCTGGCAATTTCGGCAAGAACAGAAAAACATGGCGGGGCTCACGATGACGCCCCGCCGGTTTCGATGCGATGGTGAATCTTAGTTCTGGCCGGCGACGAAGTGATCGCGGCGATTCGACTGCCAGCAGGCTTCGTTGCTCTCCGTGCAGAACGGCTTCTCCTTGCCATAGCTGATGACCTTGACCTGGCTGGCTCCAACGCCAGCCTTGATCAATGCCTCGCGGGCAGAGTTGGCGCGGTTATCGCCCAAGGCAAGGTTGTAGTCGGTTGAGCCGCGTTCATCGCAGTGTCCCTCGACGGTGATCTTGATCGATGGGTGAGCCTTGAGGAACGCTGCATCGGCGTTGACGATGGACTGATCTTCTGGACGCAGATCATAGCGATCGTAGTCGAAGTAGATATCCTTCACGTTCTGCGCAACCAGCTCTGCATCGCTGGGAGTGACTGCGGCTTCCGGCTGCGGAGGAGGAGGAGGTTCAACCACGGTGAGGCGGGTGCTTGCATCAGCCGAGCCTCCCGGACCCTGCGCGGAGAGGTGGTAGGTGATAGAAGCGCTCGGCGAGACCGACTGCGATCCATTCGTCTGCACGCTTCCAATGCCGTCGATGTTCACGGATGTTGCATCCTGAGTGGACCAGGTGAGGGTTGCCGAGGTGCCACGCTGAATGCTCTCAGGGCTTACGCTCAGGGTTGCTTTTGGTGCAGGTGCAGGCGGAGTTGCGGGCGGGGCAGGGGGGACCTGGTGCTTCTTGCAAGCTCCGGCGACGATAATTGCCGCCAAAGCCAGAGTGACAAAAGTCCAATTCATTTTCTTGAGCTTCAATTCATCCTCCTAGGCGAGAGAGCCTCGCGTTTGGCAGCGCTCGGAGAGCACGCCGGGCCGGTTGGTTGAGATTAATCTCGAAAACGAAACGACGAATCCTCACAATATCCTGCGCTCTGCTACTTCCAACTCCAATTGGGCTGCGAGTTGGAGCCGCTGAAGGTTAACTCGGTCTGCTGGCTGCCATCGGCCAGCATGGACCATATCTGCTCGCTGCCGCTGCGGTTCGATTGATAAACGATGTGGCGGCTGTCGGGCGACCAGGATGGATAATCGTTATGTCCTCCGTCGTGGGTCAGTTGCACCCACTGACGGCTGGCAATGTCCATGATGTAGATATCGAAATTACCGGGAGCTCCGGCGCCGTAGTGCCGAACCCAGGCAAAGGCAAGAAACTGTCCATTGGGCGACCAGGAGGGAGAGACGGCGTAGCCCTGATCGGTGATTCGCTGCACGTTAGTACCGTCGGCGTCCATGATGTAAATCTGCGGCAGGCCGGAGCGTCCGCTTACCCAGGCTATCTGCGCGTTAGTCTTGGGATTCCACACCGGCGATACATCAGGTCCATGATACGCCGTCAGGCGCTTGAGGTTATTTCCGTTCTGATCGCAAACATAGATTTCAGGGTCACCGGTACGCGAAGATGAAAAGGCGATGCGAGCGCCGTCCGAACTCCAGGCAGGCGACAGCGTTGTACCACCATAGGTCGGGAACTTAACCAGCCTTCCGAGCTCAAGTGACCACATGGTGATATTGGGACCGCCCCTGAAAAATGAGGCGAAGGCAACGCGCGAGTTATCGGGCGAGACGCGGGGCGAAAGCGAAATCGATCTGAGATGGGTTACCGCGTGCTGCGCGGCGCCGTCATAATCCATTGCCCAGATTTCCTTGTTGCCGGTGCGGCTACTCACGAAGTAAAGCTTGGTCTCCGCGATGCCGGAAATTCCGCCGCCCAGCCGAAAGATGATCTCGTCGGCGAAACGATGGGCGATCAGGCGGGCATTGTCGTCCGTGGCGGCTTCGCGATATTGCTTTGCCAAGACCTGCGGGCTCTGCGTATTTTTCACATCGAAGAGCCAGCCCTGCACCTGCAGCGAGCTCCCACTGACGCCAAGGTTACCGAACGCAAGCATCGCGGCTTTGGGCGGAGGTGCGGCCCACTGGTCCAGACGGGCATCAGCCGGGATTCCAATCGTCGCCGGGTAGAAGCTCTTGGAGACCATTTCGAAGATTCCGGCCTGCTGCAAATCGTTGAACAGTACATCATTGAAGGTCTTATCGAGGGGTACCGACTTCGCGTCCGCACTCGCGATCTTGAAATCTGGCACCGCGATACGGATCTTCTCACCGCCAACGCCAGTGCCCGTCCGAATCCAATCCTGCGAAACGGCAGGCAGTACAAGCGCGAAGAACATGGCGGATAGGATTGCGATTTTCTTCATTCCACTCTCCTGAAAACGGCCTTGGCGCGACACTCAGCGCCGGTAATCGAACCAGAACTCTACAGAGACGTAATTGCCGCTATATCCCGGCGGAAGCGGGCCAAACGTGTCAATGCGCTGCAGGGCGCGAACGGCTGACTGATCGAGGGACGGGATGCCGGACGACTGCTCAACTCGAACATTGGAAGGCGACCCACTGCGCGAAATGTCGAACAGGATATAGACCCGCTTGGCTGAAGTAATGCTCGGATTTACCTCGCTCTGCCACGCCTGATGAACTTTTCTGGCCACTACGTCGGTGTACCATCCGAAGCGGCTGCCAAAGGTGCCGTTGCCATTTTCGCCGAACTTCAACCCTCCGGCGGTATTGCCATTCTGGAAGGTTGTATAGGGACCGGCAACGGGGCCGCCTTGTCCGAATGGAACGGTGTTATCAACTTTTGCCACCTCGCGTGGCTGCTCATGAGTGGGCGTCACCACGGTCGGCTTCTGCCGGGTAAGGTCCCGTCCCGGAATGGTGGCCGAGGATTTCTCCTTTGCCGGTTTCACCTTGGTCAGCTTGTCAGGAATCGCAATGGCGTCTTGGTCCGCCTTTGCCGCAGGCGCAGGTTTCGACTGCGACAAGCCTTTGCTGTCATTCGCCAGCACGTTCTCCGGTTTGGCCTGGGGATTGGGAGGCAGAGGAATTCCACTCACCAGATGTGCGCTGATGGCCCCGCCCTCGGCTCCGCCACTACCGTTGTTGCCCCAGTCTTCGCCGGTGTGGGAGAAGACGGCAGGGACCAAAACAAGGCAGGCCAGCAGCCCGGCGTGCAGCGCAGTGGAGATCATCAGCGATGGCGCCACCGCTTCTTTATAACCGTAAATGTCAGCGTCCAGAGGCATTGGCTTTCAGGTTTAAAGGTTGCGTAACAATGCTCACATTGGTGATGCCGGTCTGCTTCACGGCGTCCATGACGGTGGCAAAGGCGCCGAAAGGAACGTTTTCATCGGAACGAATAAATACGCTCTGGCCCTGCGGATCGCGAATCTTTTGGTGCAACAGGCCAGCAATGTCATTGATGTTGATGGGATCGTTACCGAGGTAGACCCGCTGATCCTTGTCGATGGTGATGACCAGCCGCTCTTCGCTGATCTCCTTCACCGTCTTCGTCTTGGGTACTTCTACCTCGATGCCCGACTGAAGAATCGGCGCGGTGACCATGAACATCACCAGCAGCACCAGCACCACGTCCACGAACGGCGTGATGTTGATATCCGAAAGGGAGGATTGGGTGCGTCCCTTGTTGTTTGTAAACGCCACCGCAGTCTCCTATCGCGCGTCGCCGTTGCGGTCGATGATGTTAAGCAGCTCGAGGCTAAAGTCATCCATGCGGGCCGCAAATTCGCGAATCTTCTGCAGAAAATAGTTATAGGCCACCACGGCCGGCACGGCGGCAAACAGTCCGGCTGCCGTGGTAATCAGTGCCTCGGAGATGCCGGGCGCAACCGCGCGCAATGTAGCCGCGCCGGCATTGCCCAGTCCGTGGAACGCGTCGATGATGCCCCACACCGTACCGAAGAGTCCCACGAAGGGAGCGATGGAGCCGGTGGTGGCAAGCCAGGTCAGGCGATTTTCCAGACGGGTCAGCTCCTCGGAGGCGGCGATCTGCGTGGCGCGTTGCACCGAAAGCGTTCGAGGGTTGGCGCCGCAGCGTTTCAGCTCCTCCACCGCACCTTCAAAGACGGCCACGAGCGGCGAAGGCTTGAACTGCTCAGCCACGGCCGCCAGCTCCTGCAGTCGAGTAGAGCGTCGGAAGACGCGCACAAAGCGGCCACTCTGCACTGCGGCACGCCGGAAGAGTCCGTACTTGGAGACGATTATGGCCCAGGAGAGAAGACTGAAGGCCAGGAGAATCAAGAGCACAATTTTGGCGACCAAGCCGGTATTGGAAACCATATCCAATACCTCTCCGCCGAGTGCAAATGCTAATAAGCTAGGTATGGGCATCCTTTTCTCATTGGAGAGCAAGCGCTGAAGTCGCAGCACAGCCACATAAGTTTCCAAGGCAGTGATGCATGATGAATTTAATTATAGTCAGCTCCGTGGGCCTTTGCGCGCGTGGATTGCACAGAACGGTACTATATCCAGCAATCCCGAATAGAAGTGAACACATTCCGGGGCGATCACGGGCAATCGAATACGGTGCAGCGAATTCCGAAGTGGGCGCACGCCAATGGTAACCAAAGTTTTTGCATGGCGCGCGGATGGCCCTGCCGTGGTATCCTCGCCGGGAAAACATCAACGAACAGGTGCCGAGTGCTCAGGGAACTACGGGTTGAAAACTACGCCGTCATCGATAACGTGGTGGTTGAGTTTGGAGCTGGCCTGAACCTGCTGACCGGAGAAACCGGCGCGGGCAAGTCCATCCTCATCGACGCTCTGGCATTGCTGCTGGGCGAAAAAGCTTATAGCGATGTGGTGCGCCACGGCGCGGAGAAAGCCACCGTTGCCGCCGTATATGAAGTCGATGATCCGGCCATCGCCCAGGTGCTGGAGGAAAACGGAATCGACGGAGCAGGTGCGGAGATCATCCTGCGCCGCGACATCGCGCTCAACGGCAAGGGGCGCGTCTTTATCAACAATCAACCGGCCACCGTGGCCGTGCTCAAGACACTTGCTCCGCGTCTCGCCATCGTTCACGCGCAGAATCAAGCCATCCTGATGTTTGATCCTCCGGAGCGCCTGACGTTGTTGGATGCGGCCGCGGGAATCCGTCTGAGCCCGGTAGCAGAAGCCTACGCAAAGTGGAGGGAAGTCTCTCACCGCATTGCGGAGCTGGAAAAGGGTGAGCAGGAAAAATTACGTCTTGTCGATCTATGGAGATTTCAGCTCAAGGAAATTCGCGAAGCCAATCCCGTCGCCGGTGAAGATCAGAAGCTGGAATCTGAAAAGCGCGTGCTGGCAAACTCTGAGCGCGTCTACGGGGCAGCGATTGGCGCATTCGAAGTGCTGTATGAGGTAGAGGAGTCGGCGACTGCACGTCTGCGCGCAGCTACCAAGCATCTGGAAGAGCTTTCGCGCTTCGATGAGTCCTTCAAAGAATCGCTGGCTCAGCTTGAGAGTGCGCGAATTACGGTCGAGGACGTTGCGACCACTCTGCGTGACTTTGCCGATGGCATGGACGCCTCGCCCGAACGCCTTGCCGAGGTTGAAGATCGCCTCGCCATTCTCGACAAGTTGCGACGCAAGTACGGAAAGACCCTGGACGATGTATTGGCATTCCAGCAGGAAGTCGCCAGCAAACTCGACGACATTGAGAATAAGGACGAACTGCTGGCCAAGCTGCGCAAGGAGCTGGCCGCGACCGCGGCAAAGTATCTCGAAGAGGCTCGCAGTTTGAGTAAGCAGCGCTATGAGATAGCGCGAAAACTTGAGAAGACAGTTGAAGGCGAAATCAACGACCTGGCGATGAAGGCCAAGTTCAAGATCGAAGTATCCGGCTCCGACGAGGAAGGCAACTGGAGCGCTTCGGGATTTGACCATGTGGCCTACCTGATCTCAACCAACCCCGGCGAGCCGATGGGGCCGATCGAGCAGATTGCCTCCGGCGGCGAACTCTCGCGCGTGATGCTGGCGCTGAAAGCAAGTGTTGAGGCCGGACGTCTGCATAGCAAAGGTTCAGACACTCAGCGCTCCATGGTCTTTGACGAAATTGACGCCGGAATCGGTGGCCGCGCTGCCGACGCCGTAGGCAAGAAGCTGAAAGCCCTCTCCCGCACCAAGCAGGTTCTCTGCATCACCCACTTGCCGCAGATCGCGTCGTTTGCCGACCGCCATTTTCTGATCGAGAAGCACGAAAGTGCAGGGCGAACCAAGACTACGGTCCGGCCACTCTCGTCCGAGGAGCGGCGGAGCGAGATTGCCCGAATGCTCAGCGGAGCCAAAATTACCGAGGCAAGTTTGCAGAATGCCGATCAGCTCCTAAGGGCAAACGTCTAGGGCTTGATTCCAGCTACGGTAAGTGCTCTCCCCAGCTATCCCGGCGGCGGCTCGCCTGCTAAGATAGTGCAAGATCAGGGGCAGAGTAGCTGCCCGGATGATGCCCGGTTCGTGGAGCACCCGGACCGCATCGAATAAAGCAGATGACACAAACGACCGAAGCCAAATCATTGCTTCTTCTGAAGCCCCGCGGGTTCTGTGCCGGAGTGGTGCGCGCCATTGACATTGTGCGCATTGCCCTGGAAACCTTCGGCCCGCCCGTCTACGTCCGCAAGGAGATCGTGCACAACAAGTATGTTGTCGAGGATCTTAAAGGCAAAGGCGCCATCTTTGTAGACGACGTAGAGGAGATACCCAACGGCGAGCGCGTTATCTATAGCGCGCACGGGGTTGCTCCGTCTGTGCGGGAGGCTTCCAAACTTCGGCTGCTTCGGGTGATCGACGCGACCTGCCCGCTGGTTACGAAGGTTCACGTGGAGGCGATCAGATTTGCCAAGGACGGATACTCGCTGATTCTCATTGGCCACTTGAACCATGACGAGATTGTCGGCACGCTCGGCGAAGCTCCCGAAGTTACCCAGGTCGTCAGCAGCCCGGAGCAGGTGGCAAACATCGTTGTCCCCGACCCGGATCGCGTTGCATATCTAACCCAGACAACGCTTTCGCTTGACGAGGCGACGGACACCATTGAGGCGCTCAAAGCAAAGTTTCCAAACATCCGCGGGCCGCATGCGCAGGACATCTGCTATGCCACGGAGAATCGCCAGGTTGCGGTGAAGAACGTTGCTGAGCAGGCAGACCTGGTGCTGGTCGTAGGATCGCCAAACAGTTCAAACTCCAACCGGCTTGTCGAAGTTGCCGGAAATCTCGGCACTCGCGCATTTCTTATTGACACCTGCAGGGACATCGACGAGAAATGGTTGGACGGCGTCAAGACGGTTGCCCTCACGGCGGGCGCTTCGGCGCCGGAAATTCTCGTGCAGGAAGTGATTGCCTTCCTGGGGAAGAAGGGCTTCTCCAATGTGCGCGAGGTGGAAGTGATGCCGGAGCATGTGCGTTTCGCGCTGCCGCCGGAGATCGTTGCCGCAATCGGTGCTGCTCCTGAAGCAAGACCGGTGGAGTAGGAATTCATGGACGCAAGTTCAACGCAATCGACTGCCATACGTTTTGGAAAGATCTCTGGCCTGGGTGCCCGGCTGAAGAGGTCGATCCAGTCCGCACAACAATTTCTGTTTGGGCGGCAGCATGAAGACGGTTGGTGGTGCGGCGAGCTGGGAGCCGACACCACGCTCGTCTCCGATTACATCTTTCTCCACACTCTTCTCGGCACTCGTGACGAGTTGCGCTTCCAGAAGGGCGCTACTCAGATTCTTCGCTATCAGAACGAGGATGGCGGCTGGCCAACCTACCATGGTGGACCCTCCAACGTCTCGGCCAGCGTGAAGGCTTACTTCGCGCTGAAAATGTGCGGGCGTCTGCCCGACGAGCCTGCTATGGCGCGTGCCCGCCAGTGCATTCTTGCGCTGGGTGGCGTGCCCGCGTGCAACACCTTCGCCAAGGTCTATCTCTGCGCTCTCGGCCAGTATGACTATGACGCGGTTCCGGCTATTCCGCCCGAGATCGTGCTGTTTCCCAACTGGTTCTGGTTCAATATCTACGAGATTTCTTCGTGGTCGCGCCAGATCTTGATTCCGCTCTCCATCTGCTACGCCAAAAAGCCTTTCAAGAAGATTCCCGACGAGTGGAACATCGATGAGCTTTTTCCGCATGGACGCCATGGCAGTTCGTTGCGTCTGAAGTGGGACAGCAATCTGATTAGCTGGCGGAACTTCTTCCTTGTCCTCGACCGCCTCTGCCACGGCTTTGAGCGCGTGCATGTGCGTCCGCTGCGCTCCTTTGCGCTGAAGGCCGCCGAGAAATGGATGCTGGAACGTCTCGAATTGAGCGATGGCCTGGGCGCCATCTATCCAGCCATTCTGAACTCGATCATTGCGCTGCGCTGCCTCGGCTACTCGCTCGACGACCCGCAGGTGATTCGCGCGCTGGATGAATTTGAAAAGCTGGGCATCGAAGAGGGTGACACTTTCCGCATGCAGCCTTGCGCCTCCCCTGTATGGGATACCGCCTACGCCCTCTTCGCCCTGGCTGAGAGCGGTGCCGACACGGCGGAGCCGCGCATGGTAAAAGCCGCCGAGTGGATGCTCAAGAAGCAGAACCGCCGCAAGGGTGACTGGTCGGTTAAGGTTCCCAATGCCGAGCCTGGCGGCTGGTACTTCGAGCACAACAATGAGTTCTATCCGGACGTAGACGATACCGCGCAGGTTTTGCTCGCGCTGAACCATATCGAAACCAAGGACGCCCGCTTCCAGAGCGAGTCCGTGCAGCGCGGCATCCATTGGGAGCTTGCCATGCAGTGCAAGAACGGCGGCTGGGCGTCATTCGACAAAGACAATAACCGCATGGTTTTCCAGAACATTCCGTTCGCCGACCACAACGCCATGCTCGATCCGGCGACGGTCGATATTACGGGCCGAGTGCTGGAGTGCCTGGCCGCGCACGGGTTTACCCTGAACGACAAGCCAGTGCGGCGAGCCATCGAATTCATTCGCAAGGAGCAGGAGTCTGACGGCTCGTGGTTTGGGCGCTGGGGTGTGAACTACATTTACGGCACCATGTGCGTGCTGCGCGGACTGGAAGCCATTGGCTTTGATAATCATGAGGCGATGGTGCAGCAGGCGGCCGAGTGGTTGCGCATGATGCAGAATCCCGACGGCGGATGGGGAGAGACGATCGGCTCCTACGACGACGTGAACCAGAAGGGTGTCGGCGTGAGCACCGCCTCGCAGACCGCCTGGGCGGTACTTGGGTTGATGGCCGGCGGGGATTATCGCTCGGAGTCGCTGGCGCGCGGCATTGCCTATCTGCTGGACACGCAACAGGCGGACGGCGGCTGGAGCGAGGTGCCCTACACCGGTACTGGATTCCCCCGCGTCTTCTATCTGAAGTATCATTCCTATCCGTGGTACTTCCCACTCATGGCGCTGGCGAAGTACGCGCGCAGCCAGGGCGACTAGGGCTCGGCGCCGCGAGTTTAACCATCCCTCAAAGCACAGCGTGGATGGGCTGCGTTCAATTCCCCAGGAGAGACGGATTTTGAAAGCATTCGTAACCGGAGCGACTGGGTTCGTGGGCAGTCATGTGGCGCGCCTGTTGCAAGAGCAGGGGGCCGATCTACGTCTGCTGATGAGGGCCGGGAGTCGCCGGGAGAATCTTGCCGGTCTGCGTGCCGATCTGGTTGTCGGCGATCTTACCGATGCGGCATCGCTGCGCAGGGGAATGGAAGGCTGTGAGGCCGTCTTTCACGTCGCAGCCGACTATCGCCTCTGGATACGCGATCCTCAGCCAATGTACGCGACCAACGTCGATGGCACCGTTGCGGTCATTGAGGCGGCACAGGCGGCTGGCGTCCGCCGCACTGTCTACTGCTCCTCGGTGGCAACGCTCGGATTTGGTTATGACCGCACGGCGGTGAACGAGGAAACTCCGGTTCAGATGGCCGATATGATTGGCCATTACAAGCGTTCCAAGTATCTGGCCGAGCGCAAGGCTGTGGAGTTTGCGGCCTGGGGTGCCGAGGTCGTGATCGTCAACCCCAGCACTCCCATTGGCGAGCAGGACATTAAGCCCACACCCACCGGACGCATTGTGCTCGACTTCCTGCTCGGAAATTTTCCCGCCTACATGGAAACCGGGATGAACCTTGTGGATGTGCACGATGTGGCCCGCGGGCATCTCCTTGCTTTTGAAAAAGGGCGACGTGGTGAGCGTTATATTCTCGGCGGTGAGAACCTTACGCTGAAGCAGGTCCTCGACATTCTGGGCGAGCTGACCGGTCTGCCCTCGCCTACCATGAAAGTTCCACACTCGGTGGCGATGGCCTTCGCGGCCTTCGATCAAACCTTCAATGGATACATTAGGAATCGTGAGCCAAGAGCGACAGTGGAAGAGGTTCGCATGGGAAAGAAATTCATGTGGGTGGACTCCGCGAAGGCCGAACGCGAGCTGGAATATACGCACGGTCCAGTCCGGGACGCCCTACGCCGCGCCGCCCAGTGGTTTGTCGCCCAAGGCTATGCTCCGGCTTACGAGGCGACGTGCCCAACTGCATGAGTCCAGTCGAGTTTGGGTTCGTCGCTGCTCTGGAGCGGGAGGTTTCCGGCCTGACGCGCGGCTGGAGCACAGTAAATGTGCGAGTCGCCGGGGTGCAGCGCAGAATCTATTGCAAACAACAGGCTGCACTCATCTGTGCCGGAACCGGGGTTAAGCAGGCGTATGCCGCCGCGAAGGTGCTCATTGAGAACTTCTCGCCGGCGGTAGTGTTTTCAATTGGGTTCGCTGGCTCCTGTGTCCCAGATTTGCAGCCGGGCGCGGTGGTGGTTCCGTCCGGGTTGTTAGAGGCCGCTACCGGTAGAATGTTTCAGTGCGAGTTTGGCCACGGCCAACTGGTCACCTTGGATCGCGTGGCAGGCAAAGCCCTTAAGCAGGAAGCTGCTGCCCGCTTTGGCGCCACCGTTGTGGACATGGAAGCCGCCGGTGTCGCCGCCGCCGCTGCCGAGTGCAGCCGGAAATTTGCGGCGATCAAGGCTGTCTCAGACGGCGCGGAGGAGGATCTCGGTTTTCTGTCCGCCTTCATCACGCCGGAGGGGTTTGAGACCGGGCGCTTTGTGGCCCACATCGCCCTGCGTCCTGGTTTGTGGCCGCGCGTGGCGGCTTTGAACAGGAACAGCAGACTAGCCTCCACGGCCCTGGCAAGCTCCGTGGATGAATGTATAACGGATTGGCGGGGTTTTTCGGCGAAGCATTCGCCCTCCGCCACGAAAGTTAGATTGGAAGAGAGAACATGGCAGTGATTAGTCCCCGCTCCGTAGTGCTTGCATCGCGCTCGATTCCCAAACAGATGCTGGCGGCCATCTATTACGGAAAAAATGACATGCGGCTGGAGACGGTCCCGGTGCCCGTAATCGAGCCCGGCGAACTCCTTGTACGCATCCACACCTGTGGAATCTGCGGAACCGATCTTAAGAAAATTTCCACCGGTTCGCACTCTGCACCTCGTGTCTTTGGCCATGAGATGACTGGCGTTGTGGTGGCTTGCGGCGCGGGTGTCACTCGCTTCCGCGAGGGAGATCGCGTCATGGTCTTCCACCACATCCCTTGTGGCACCTGTTACTACTGCCGGAACAAGGTGTTTTCGCAATGTCCGGTTTACAAGCGCGTAGGCACCACGGCGGGTTTTGGCGAGCCATCGGGCGGCGGCTTCTCTGAGTACATCCGGGTGATGGACTGGATTGTCGATCGCGGCGTCATTGCTATTCCGGATTCGGTGAGCTTTGAGCAGGCCAGCTACATGGAACCGGTGAATACCGTATGGAAGGGAATCGAGACGCTTGCCGTCCAGGAGGGCCAGACTGTCCTGGTAATCGGCCAAGGACCTATCGGACTGATGCTGGGCGTTTTAGCCAAACGTGCGGGAGCAGACGTAATTACTTCCGATTTGTTCCCGCAGCGGCTTACAATTGGTGAGCGCTACGGACTAACCCAGTCGATTGACGCATCCCGTTGCGATGTCGTTCAAGCCATCCGTGAAAGAACCGGAGGCCGCGGCGCGGATGCGGTAATCCTTGCGGTGGGAGGCAGTTCGCTCATCCGGCCTGCAATTGATGCGGCCCGGTTTGGCGGAAAGGTTCTGTTGTTTGCGCAAACGGTTCGCGGTGAAGTCACGATTGATCCCGCCTCGGTTTGCGTCGACGAGAAGACCTTGCTGGGCTCCTACAGTGCATCTGTGGAGTTGAATGAGGAAGTGGCGGAATTTGTTTTCAGCGGCAGCATGGACCTGGCAGGGCTCTATAGCCACCGGTTTCCGTTGCAGCAGTCGCTGGAGGCGCTGAGGCTCGCTGCGCATCCGCAGCCGGATACGATGAAAATCGCGATTCAGCCTTGCAGCGCATGGGAAGGACAAGCAGAGTGAACGGAAAGATGACAGCAGCAGTCCTCTACGGCAAGGAGGACGTGAAGATCGAGCGGGTGCCAATCCCAGGGCTGGAGGAGGGTGAGGTACTTATCCGCGTTCAAGCTGCGCTGACCTGTGGCACCGACCTCAAGGTTTATCGCCGCGGATACCACGCCAAGATGATCGTTCCACCGGCCTTGTTTGGCCATGAGTTTGCCGGAGTGATCGAGGAGACGGGCCCGGGAGTCAGGAATTTCAAGACCGGACAGCGCGTTGTGGCGCTCAACTCGGCCCCTTGCGGACAATGCTTCTTTTGCAAGAAACACCAGGAGAATCTCTGCGAAGACCTGCTCTTCAACAACGGAGCCTATGCAGAGTTCATTCGTATCCCGCGCCGCATTGTAGAGAACAACATGCTGGTGGTTCCAAAGGAAGTCAGCGTGGAAGCCGCAGCCCTCACCGAGCCCTTGGCTTGTGTGCTGCGCGGACTGCACGAAACCGGAGTGGAGATCGGCGAGACCGTCACCGTGATTGGAGCTGGTCCCATCGGCCTGATGTTCATCCAGGTGGCCCACATCATGGGCTGCGACGTGATTGCCGTGGTCAAGCATGATGAGCAGGTCATCTCCGCGAAACATGCCGGGGCCAGCAAAGTGGTGCAGTTCCCCAAGGTTTCTAATCCCATCGAGGCGGTACGCGATCTTACGCCGGAGCGGCGCGGCTCAGACGTTGTCATCGAAGCCGTTGGCCGTCCCGAAGCTTGGGAGTGGGCAATCGACATGGTGCGCAAGGGCGGGAACGTGAACCTTTTTGGCGGCTGCGCCAAGGGGTCGCGCGTGCAGCTCAACACTGATCGCCTGCACTACTCGGAGATCACCCTGAAGGCTACGTTCCACCACACTCCAGACACGGTGCGCCGCGCCTTTGCGCTGATTGTGGAGCGTAAGATCAAAGGTGCCGATTACATCACCGGGGCAGCGCCGCTCTCCAAACTGCAATCCGTATTGCGGGAGATGCTGGTACGCGGCGGCGAGATCAAGACCGCCATCATTCCCGGACGCTGATAAGGGAAGACAATTGACCGCATTTGTGCCCAGCACTCGTTCAAACGACTCCGCCTCTCCCGGTGCAAATCGGGATGGCGGCAATGAACTTCTGCTCGCGCGTGGCTGGGCTCGTCTGCCGCGAGAGTACGCCATTCCGGCTGTCGCGCCGTCGCTCGATGAAGCGCGCAGTTACTGCCGCCGCCTGGCCACCTCGCATTACGAGAACTTTTCCGTCGCGACTTGGTTCCTGCCAAAGTCTCTCCATCAGCATTTCTTCAATGTTTACGCCTATTGCCGCATCTCTGACGATCTGGGTGACGAAGTGGGCGACACGCAGGTTGCACTCGCTTTGCTCGACCGCTGGGAGCAGGAACTGGATGCCACCTACGGTGCGATTGAAGGCCGCTCTGCAAACGCCGCGCGCCATCCGGTGTTCGTTGCACTGGCGGAAACCATCCAGAGCTGCGCGATTCCGCGGCATGAGTTCGGCGATTTGCTTGCCGCCTTCCGTCAAGATCAGACGGTCACGCGTTACGAAACATTCGACGACCTGCTCGGCTACTGCAATAACTCCGCGAACCCCGTTGGGCATCTCGTGCTTTACCTTTGCGGATACAGCGATGAGGAGCGGCAGCAGCTTTCCGATTACACCTGCACCGCATTGCAACTCGCAAATTTCTGGCAGGATGTTTCGGTGGACTGGAAGAAGGGACGCGTCTATCTGCCGCTCGAAGATCTCCGGCGTTTTGGCGTCAGCGAAGTTCAGATTGCGGAAAGCGGTTTTGACCGCCAGTTTCGCGAGCTGATGCGCTTTGAAGTAGAGCGGGCGCGCCAGTGGTTCGTGCGCGGACTGCCTCTGGTCAAGATGGTCAATCGCTCGCTTGCCTTGGATCTTGAACTTTTCAGCCGGGGAGGTCTGGCGATTCTTCAGGCAATCGAGAAGCAGGACTACAACGTGCTTGCACGGCGTCCCAGTCTGAGCAGCTGGGGCAAGTTTTTGCTGGCCTTGCGCGCATTGGCTGGCCGCGCCGCCCTGGGAAGAGCCGGATGAGCACCACCACCGAGCACGCCGCACTGCGGCTCAACGTTGCCTATAGCGCCTGCCGTCACATTGCGCGCTCCTCCGCCAAGAACTTCTATTACGGATTTATGTTGTTGCCTGCGCAAAAGCGCAATGCGCTCAGCGCGGTCTATGCCTTCATGCGTCACGCCGATGACCTCAGCGACGATCCGGGAATGACGCCGGTGGAGCGTCGCGAGAAGCTCAACAGCTTCATCGAATCCTATCGCCGCTCGCTGAACGTTGGCCGTACCGATGATCCGGTCTTTCTCGCCCTGCGCGATTCGCAGCAGCGCTATCAGATTCCCATCGAACTGCTCGAGCATCTCGTCGCCGGGACCGGCATGGATGTGCGCGAAGACGGCGAGGAGGGCGATGCTCCCCTTGTGGTGTACCAGAGCTTCCAGGACCTGTACGACTACTGCTATCACGTTGCCTCAGTCGTCGGCCTGGTCTGCATCCGTATCTTCGGCTATCGCGATCCCATCGCCGAGCAGTATGCCGAGCATCTTGGCATCGCGTTCCAGCTCACCAATATTTTGCGCGATGTGAAGGAAGATGCGGCGATGTCGCGCGTCTACCTTCCGCAGCAGGACTTGGCGCAGTTCGGCGTCAGCGCGGCGGAATTGGGCTCTGGCGTGCCGATGGAAAAGCTACGTCTGCTGTTGGCGTTTGAGGCTGCTCGCGCGCGGGAGTTTTATCTTTCCGCCGAGCGGCTTCTTCCTCTCATCGACGAGGTCAGCCAGCCTGC
Organism: uncultured Acidobacteriaceae bacterium; assembly: GCA_964559875.1. Lineage (GTDB taxonomy): Bacteria > Acidobacteriota > Terriglobia > Terriglobales > Acidobacteriaceae > TOLSYN. The sequence continues at coordinate 67,920 of CAZLJQ010000013.1, read as the reverse complement.
GCTCTGGGCGATGGTGGAGATTTATCGCGGCATCCTCGACCGCATCGAACTCAAACAGTTCGACGTTTACTCCGAACGTGTGCGTCTCTCGCTAGGCGAGAAACTCAAAATCCTCGCCAAAGGATTCGGGAAGAGACTGCTGTGACCGAACCGGTCGAATCCAATGCTGCGCGTGCCAGTGTAGGCATTGTCGGTGGTGGTCTCGCCGGCCTCTCTGCGGCTTGTGCATTGGCCGACGCCGGCTATAAGGTCACGCTCTTTGAGCGACGCGCCTTCCTCGGCGGACGCGCCTCATCCTACGAGCATCCAGGCACCGGGGAAGTGGTGGACAACTGCCAGCACATTCTGCTGGGCTGCTGCACCAACCTGCGCGATTTCTATCGGCGCCTGGGCGTTGAGGACAAAGTACGCTGGTACAAGCGCATCACGTTCATTGAGCCTGGTGGCCGCTCCGGTTTCATCGAATCATCGTCGCTTCCCGCGCCCTTCCACTCCGCGCTCTCCTTTCTGCAATACAAGCTGCTCTCGCCCGGCGATAAGCTTGCGATTGCCCGCATTATGCTTGGACTGCTCGCCGGAGTTCCCTCCGACAGCAGCGAAGATTTTCTCTCCTGGCTCCGTCGCAAAGGACAGACGCCCTCGGCTATCGGACGCTTCTGGGCTCCGGTGCTCGTCAGCAGCTTGAATGAGGATCTGGACAAGACCTCGGTAAAGTATGCGGCCATGGTCTTTCGCGATGCATTTCTGAAATCTGCCGAAGCCGGACAGATGGGTGTGCCCACCACGCCTCTTTCCGAACTCTACGGAGTGGCCGCGGACTACATCGCTGCTCGCGGCGGGCAGGTCCTGCTGCGTGCGGGTGTCGATGCTCTTTCGTTTGGCGAAAGCGCGGTCACGCTGCGTTCGAACGATTGCGATTTCCACTTTGACTACGCCATCAGTGCGCTTCCGTTTCATCTTTTCGGGCGCATCCTTCCGCAATCTGAGGCTAGCGCCGCGTTGCAAGAGAAGGTGAGCCATCTGCGAACCGTTCCAATTACCGGAATTCATCTCTGGTTCGATCGTGAGATCACCCCTCTGGAACATGCTGCGCTGCTGGATCGCAACATTCAGTGGATGTTTCAGAAATCAAAAATTCTCACGCCGAAGACTCTCACTCGTTCCGCGGAATCCTCCGGCAGCTATCTGGAACTGGTTGTGAGTTCGTCGAAAGGTCTTCTGGAAATGGGCCGCGCGGAGATTATTGCACTCGCGCGGAAGGAGCTGGAGGAGTTCTTCCCAGCTGCGCGTGACGCCCAGCTCGTAAAAGCCACGGTGATCAAAGAAGTGCACGCAACCTTCGCTCCAGCACCACTTAGTGATCAGTTCCGCTCCTCTCCATCCACTCCCTGGCCACGCCTTTTCCTAAGCGGCGACTGGACTGCTACCGGCTGGCCTTCCACCATGGAAGGTGCGGTGCGCGCGGGATATCTCACGGCAGAAGCGCTTTCCAAAGCTGCTGGCGATAAACACAGCTTCGTAGTTCCGGACCTCAAGCCGCAGGGACTGATGCGTCTCTTCCGCCCCTGAACGGGCTGTCGCCCATGTAATTTTGGCTGTTCAAGGCAAGACTTCCGTAGCTATCAGCCTCCTGTGCTCTGGCTAGCCCTGCAATTCCGGGCTGCTGGAACGGCACGCTTCGTGCACCGAATCCTTCCCGCAGGAGGAATCAAACATGAAGAAGAGTCTCACGCTTGGAACACTCTTACTGGGGTGCTGCTTAGCCGTTGTTGCGCAAACAGGTCAGCCGCCAGCGGCCTCCACACCGTCCACCTTCCCGCAGGATCAGACCGGCCAGACTCCGTCGAATCCGGCAACACCTTCCAATCCATCGGCACTACCGCCAGACACCAACGCCTCCGGACAGATGTCGCCGGACTCAACCCAAGACCCGACCCAGGCCAGTAGTGCGCTGGCTACCACGGCCCAAGGATGTCTCAGCCAGAGCTCGGACGGCAACTTCATTCTCGCCGACGCCTCTGGGAAACAGCTCCAGCTCCACGGTGACACCTCGCAACTTGCCAGCTACATTGGCAACGAAGTTCGAGTGGATGGTGCTCCGATGACCGGCAACGCGACTGGCGCTGGCTCCATGTCATCGTCCACATCTTCTGACCCGGCGTCGTCTGCCTCATCTTCTGCCGGACAATTCCGCGTCACCGAGATTCACAAACTCTCTGACGCATGTGCCGCCAGTAAGTAAGAGGATTGCAACTAAAAGGGCTGCCCAGAGCAGCCCTTCAATGCGCAGTTTCGCTACAGGCCGGAAGAGACAAGCCCTGCCTTCACGGCAGGGCGTCGTTGTTTCTAAACCGCCTAAGCCACCTTTGTCACATTGCCCGCTTGCGGTCCTTTCTGTCCCTCGACGATCTCGAATTCTACCTGATCGCCTTCCTGAAGGCTTTTATAGCCTTCACTGCTGATTGCGCTGTAGTGTACAAAAACATCCGGCCCATCTTCGCGTCCGATGAATCCAAATCCTTTTGCATTGTTGAACCACTTGACGGTTCCCTTGAGACGAGACACTTACTGTTCCTCCGAGCGTCTTGCTATCGGCGACGTTAGCCGACGGTCGCAACCGGCGCGACCCTGCGGAGTTCAGGTTTTGTTCTTGCGTTGCTGAACTACTTTGGGTCAATCCTGTTGTTGACCTGATTTTCACGATTCTCCGCCAGATCCCCGAGGTTGTCAATATGGTATATAGCTGGAAGTCCTTAATTTATAAGGGTTTCAGCATCTCTGATTGCAGATTCTGAGAAATTTCTTATTTCTGCTTACCAGCCTTGCTGCTGCCGGAAATATGAAATTTCTGTGCTGCCCAAAGCACTCCGGCGATGGCCTTGCCATCCATCACTTTTCCGCTCATCACCCACTCCACGGCTTTGCTCAGCGGAACGAGTTTCGAGGTGATGAACTCGTCCTCCTCGGGCGTTGCCTTTCCCTTGTGCAGATCGCGAGCCGCAAAGATGGACATCGTTTCGTCAACAAAGCCGGGGCTGGCGTAGTAATACAAAACGTTCTTCCACTCCGAGGCGCTGTAGCCGGTTTCCTCTGTCAGTTCGCGCTTGGCCGCCGTCAGTGCGTCCTCCCCATCGTCAATGCGCCCGGCAGGCAACTCCCATAGCTCCTGGTTTGCCGCGTAGCGATACTGCCGTATGAGTAATACAGAGGGCTTCTTCTTGCGCTCATCAAGCGCCAGGATGACCACCGATCCTGGGTGACGGATGATATCGCGCCGCACTTTCACGCCTGAAGGTTCCACCACCTCATCGCTGGTTACCCGGAAGACCGGAGCCGTATAGACAACCTTCGAGGACAGCACCTTAACCGGCTTCGTCTTGCCGGATGCCTTTTTCTTTGTGCTAGCGGACCGCTTCGTGGGCTTCTTGCCAATGGTTTTCTTGCTTGCGTTCGTCATGCCGACACTATACACAAATCTTTCCTCCATCGTGCTACCCTGCAGTCGTGAATCAAGTGAAAACGATCTCCTTTATTGGCGCCGGTGCTCTCGCCGGTGCTCTTGCGATGCTGCTACATGAACAGGGCTGGACCGTGGCTGAGATTATTGCGCGTTCCACGCCCGCATCCCGGCGCAAGGCCGTTGCGCTGGCCCGCGAGGTGGGCGCGGTGGCAGCGACGCTGGCTTCTGCAAAGATCGACTGCGACTTGTTGTGGCTGGCTGTGCCTGACGCAGCAATCGAGGATGTGGCGAAGGGTGTAGCCCAGGCTTTGGCCATGCGCCCAACACCCCCGTCCGTCGTATTGCATGCCAGCGGTGCGCTGAGCAGTCACGCGCTCGCCGCGCTCGCCAGCCTTGGCGTTCACACCGGAAGCGCGCATCCCATGATGACTTTTGTTGCCGGTGAGCCGCCCAGTTTGAAGGGCGCATGGTTTGCCTTGGAGGGTGCGCCCGCGGCTGTGCGGGCGGCGCGCATTGTGGCATCTAAACTGGGAGCTAACAGCTTCACCATTCAGCCCGCTGCAAAGGCTCTCTACCACGCATTCGGCGCCATGCTCTCTCCCATGCTGGCTACCGAACTTGCCGCCGCTGAGCAGGTCGGCCTGCGTGCCGGAGTTCGCCCCCAAGATCTGCGCCGCATCATGGAGCCAATCGTGCTGCGGACGGTGCAAAATGTTTTGCGGCATGGGGCAGGGAAGTCGTTCAGCGGACCGCTGGCGCGCGGCGATGTGCGTACGGTGGAGGCGCACCTGCGCTCACTCGATGGCTCGCCGGAGTCGGCGGTGTATCGCGCCCTGATGGATTACGCGACGGACATGATGCCGGTGAAGCGCAGTGATGAGATGAAAAAGCTCCTGCGCCAGCGAGGCGCAAGAGCAATAAAAAAACGTGACTGAACGCGGGCCGTCTTATTCGAACGGGGTAAACAGGTGCCCCATTTTATCCCGCTTGGTCTGGATGTACTTTGCGCTGCTCGCGTAGGCTTCCACGTCGGCGGGAACGCGTTCCACCACTTCGATTCCGGCGGCCTCCACGGCATCCACCTTTTCCGGATTGTTAGACATCAGGCGGAGCCGGCGCACGCCCAGCGCCTTCAGAATTTCCACCGGCATGTGATAGCCGCGGCAGTCGACCTCATAGCCAAGCTTTACGTTGGCCTCCACCGTGTCGAGTCCCTGATCTTGCAGCTCATAGGCCTGCAACTTCGCCATCAGTCCAATGCCGCGTCCTTCTTGTTCCTCGTAGATCAGGATTCCCCTGCCGAGTTCGCTGATGGTTGCCAGCGCAAGTTCCAACTGCTGACGGCAATCGCAGCGCATCGAGTGGAAGACGTCTCCGGTCAGGCACTGCGAATGAATGCGCACCAGCGGCGGCTCAGAGTGAATGTCTCCCATCACCAGCGCGACCGACTCTTCTCTGCGGCGTTCCTTGCCATCCGGAGATCCGGTTGCGGGCGTTCCGGGGACACAGCCTTCAAATCCTATAATCCGAAAATTTCCCCATCGGGTCGGGAAATTGGCTTCTGCTATCTTTCGAATCGACATCGTATTCACTTCTCTAGTATAGACGCTGGCCACGTGCTTCTGGATTCCGCAGTCGAAGCGATACCGTCGCCCGCCTGTTGCTTCTATTCTGTGCTCCTCGCGCTTTCTGCGGGGTGCATCAGGCTAAGCAGAATCGAACCAGCCAGTGCAGCAACAATAACTCCGAGAGCGCCAAGGGTCGGAATCTCGAAGTAATTTGCTCCTACCATCTTTGCCCCAACGAAGATTAGAACCGCAGCCAGTCCATAGTGCAGCAGATGAAAAAGATCCAGCAGCCCCGCGAGCACAAAGTACAGAGCGCGTAGTCCGAGGATGGCAAAGATATTCGAGGTGAACACAATGTAAGGCTGACGCGTCACGGCCAGCACTGCAGGAATCGAATCCACGGCAAAAATCACGTCGGTGGTCTCCACCACCAGCAGCACCAGGGCCAGCGTCGTAAAACAAAGCATGCCATTCTGCCGGACCGTAAAGGCTCCTCCGGCAAATCCTCCGGTCATTCTCAGATGCCGCTTGGCAAAACGCGTGATGAATCCGTCAGCGGGTTGGAGCGCGCTTTTCTTCTGGAACGCCAGCTTGAGTCCCGCATAAACCAGGAAGCCTCCGAACAGATATGTCACCCATTGGAAGCGGTTCAGCAGCGTCACTCCGGCGGCAATGAATACGGCGCGCATCACAATCGCGCCAATAATTCCCCAGAACAGCACCCTGTGTTGTAGCTCGGCTGGAACCTTGAAGTGGCGGAAGATCAGCAGGAAGACAAACAGATTGTCTACGCTCAGTGCCGCTTCCACCAGGTATCCGGTGATGAACTCGAGCGAGAGCTGACGGTCTGTCTCCGTTGCGTCGCCGGTTATGCGATGTCCGTGGAAATACAGCAGAACGGCGAACCCGGCTGCCAGCCCGATCCAGAGGGCGGTCCAGCCCAGTGACTCACCCAGGCCCACCGCATGGGCTTTGCGGTTGAAGACCCCGAGGTCCAGCACCAGCATGAGGATCACAAAGGCAAGGAACAAAATCCAGAACATCAGGTTGGCGGGAGCCTGCATACGTTCTAAGCCTTCGTGCTCTTCTTTTCGAAGGTTCTCCAGAGACTAGCGCGTATTCAATGCGCGGATGCTTTCCATCACGATGTCGCCAACACTCTGCAGACTTGCCGCACTGCATTTGTCCGCTGTGTCCTGTGTGGTGTGGTGATAGAGGTTGTCAAAGCCATAGTCCAAATCGATGAGATCGTAAACTGGAATTCCTACCGCGCGAAAGGGAAGATGGTCGTCCTCAATCTCGGTGTGGCGATCGGAAAAACGCGATGCCTGGCCAACGCGCTGAGCCGCACGGTACACCACATCCGCCAGCCATGGCGTGGAATTTGTTTCGCGGTCCATGTCCAGGTCTTTATCGCCGATCATGTCCAATAGCAGGAATGCCTTAATCTTTGCCGCCGTGCCGTCCGTGGACCACTTCTTCGCCAGTTGCTTGCTGCCGTAAACGCTGTCTGCATCGCTCCACTGCACCATGGCTTCCTCGGCGTCGGTAAACAGCAGCCAAATGCTGTATCCCTCCGGCGGATGGCTGCGCAGCTGGCTTGCGATCTCCAGCATCAATCCAACATTGGAGCCGCCGTCATTGGCTCCCACATATGGGGTATTCCTCAGGGGATAATTCGTATCGTAGTGGCCGGCCAGGACGATGATGCCGTCCTTTTTGCCCGGAAACTTTGCAATGATGTTATTCATCGGAAATCGCCCCACAGCCGTATCTCCGGTGAACTTGTCCTGTTCCACCTGTGCACCTTCCAGATGGCTCAGAATGAACTGCTCTGCCTTTGCGTGCCCTGCACTGCCCAGAAAACGCGGCCCCAGCGCCACAAAATCCTTCAGGTTCTGGTAAGCCTTCTGTCCGCTAACCTTCATCGCGGGCGCTGTCTCTGGCGGTGGATCGAAGTCCGCTGCGCGCAACTCAGGCTGTTGCCCAGCGCCCGTGGCCGGAGCGGCGTGCGCGACAGTAGGGCTCGCCGCTTTCGCGCCATTCTTGGAATCGCGGCAGCTTCCCATGAGCAATGAAGAGGCTGCCACCAGTACGGCCAGAATCATTGCGCCTTTATGTTTTGCCGGACAGAACGGCTGCAGGCAGCGCTGCACGTTCCTCATTGGCTGTTCAGCTCCCTTTTCTTGCGCTGCTTGGGATGCACCAGGTAGGCAACTCCGATGCTGAGCAGGTACAAAACGATCATGGGGGCGGCGAAGATGCACATATTCATGATGTCGGGCGTAGGAGTAATGATCGCAGCGACAACAAATATCCCCAGAATCGAGTAACGGAAATTCTTCCACATCCACCGCGGACTGATCAGCCCAAAGAGGGCGAGGAAGAACACCAGGATGGGCATCTCGAAGACCACGCCCAACCCCAGCACAATCGTCATAAACAGCTCAACGTACTCGTTGATCGTGATCATCGGAGTGAACTGCCGGCTGAACTCAACCAGGAAGCTCAACGCCTGCGGATACACGATTCGATATGCAAAATAGCCGCCGGCCACAAACAACCCAACCGTACTGACCATGAATGGCGCCACGTACCTGCGCTCTGACTTGTAAAGCCCGGGAGAGATAAAACCCCACACCTGGTAGAGCACAAATGGCGATGCCATGAAGATCCCGGCAATCAAGCTGATCTTCAAGTACATGTTGAAAGGATCGATAGGGTTTGTGTAGACGAGCTGGGTGCTCATCTTGTGGCTGCTCAGAATCTGAACAATCGGTTTCTGTATCCAGCCAAAAATTCTCTCGTGCCAGATGTAGCACACACAAAATCCGCCGACGATGGAGAGGATGCTCCAGATGATGCGCTTGCGGAGTTCCTCGAGGTGATCGAGGAAGCCCATCGACGCCAGTTCCGATCTTTCCTTTAGAGTGCCTGTCGGTGTCGCGGTATCTTCCATCAGAACCTTTATCGAGTTGTCCGGCTAGCTGCTCTGCATGGCAGAGTCGCTTTTGGCCGGCGCCGGATCGGGCGTAGGTTGATCGGTCACAGCCGAAGATGATTCATGGTGAGCGGCGACCGAGACGGCATCTGTGCCGGGCGCGCTTGACTCCGCAGAGATGATCGCAGGCTCTTTTGCCTCGGCCGTTTCTTCCGCCGCCGCTTCAGACGGGCGCGGGGCAATGGTTTGCGTGTCGAAGGCCACTCGGGCGGTATTCAACAGCCGTTCATGGGCGTTGTCAATGGCGGAAATCGCGTTCTTTACCGCAGGAGGCAGCAAGGTCTGAGTAAACGAGGTGGTCTGCTGAGCCGTTGACTGTGCTCCCGCCGCGTCCGTAGATATAGTCTCAGCACCCGCTTTTTCTATCTCATTTTGCAACTGGTACTTAAAGTCATTGGACGCACGTTTGAACTCGGCCACGAACTTGCCGACCTCGCGCGCTATTTCTGGTAACTTCTTGGGGCCAAATAGGATCAAGGCCAACAAGAAGATGAAAATCATCTCAAATCCCATACCCCGCTATCATACACGGCAACGCCTCACGCTGACAGAAACGGAGACCGCCCCAGGGTGGAAAAGATACCGTTTGCGAGTTGTAAGTCGAGTCGATGGCTGGGTTGAGCGCCAACCCCAGACCCAGAGAAGTTTCGCAGCCGGGAGCCTCGCTCGGGCATCCTATTCAGCGTGCCTTCCGTTGCGGCATAAGGTGAAGTATTTCCGAATCGAGCATCAGTGCGCCGTTCACTGAATTCCACCGGAACTGCTATACTCTTGTGAAATCTAGGGTTGCGCCTTTCGCCAGTTCGAGGCGCGGCAAATATCCACGTTGCGCTCAAGCACAGGGCAAAAGAAGGAAGTATCAATGGCTGGACGTTCCCGTCGCTCACTGGTAGCTGTTTTTCTAGTAATTCTGACTTGCGGTTTTCTCGGAGTCGTCTTTGGACGCACCGGGCAAACTCCCGCGAACAGCGACAATGACATGCGCGATTCCGTGCGTGACTTCTCGCAGGTTTACAGCGTCATTGAGCAGAATTACGCCGAAAAGGTGGATGCCGACAAGGCTATCTACGACGGCGCCATCCCAGGAATGTTGCGCGTGCTCGATCCCCACTCGAACTTTTTCGATCCCAAGCAGTACTCGGCTCTGCAGGAAGAGCAGCGCGGCCGTTACTACGGCGTGGGCATGCAGGTGGGGCCGCGTAATAACAAGGTCATTGTGATTGCTCCCTTTGCCGGAGCGCCCGCCTACCGCGCCGGAATCCGTCCCGGCGACGTCATTGTCGCCATCGATGGCAAGCCCACTGACAACATGACCACCAGCGATGTCGCCGACCTCCTGAAAGGTCCCAAGGGCACCACCGTGCACATCGCTATCCTGCGCGAAGGCACTGCCAAGCCCATGGACTTCACCGTGATTCGCGATGAGATTCCTCGCTACTCGGTGGACCTGCACTTCCTTATCCGTCCCGGCATCGGCTATATGCATATCAGCGGCTTCCAGGAAACCACCGAAGCCGAGACCACGGAAGCGCTGGACCAGATGGGCGAGCTCAAGGGCTTGATCCTCGATCTGCGTAACAATCCCGGAGGCCTGCTCAGCGAGGGTGTCGGCGTCGCCGACAAGTTCCTCAAGAAGGGGCAGGTCATCGTCAGCCACCATGGCCGCAACTCACCGGAGAAGGTCTATCGCGCCGCCCACGGAAGCACCAAGGACTATCCCATCGTTGTGCTGGTGAACCACGGAACCGCCTCTGCCGCCGAGATCGTCTCCGGCGCAATACAGGATCATGATCGCGGGCTAATTGCTGGCGAAACCACCTTCGGCAAGGGACTGGTGCAGACCGTCTATCGCCTCAGCGAGAACACCGGTCTGGCCCTCACCACAGCCAAGTACTACACTCCCAGCGGGCGCCTCATTCAGCGCAACTACAACGGAGTCTCGCTCTACGACTACTACTACAACCGCAACGCCGACGATAACTCCATCAACGGCGACAAACCGGATGACGCCAGCCGCGAGGTCAAGCTCACCGACAGCGGACGCACCGTCTATGGTGGTGGTGGAATCACCCCTGATGTAAAGATCGTGCCGCCCAAGGCCAACAAGTTCCAGGAAGAGTTGTTGCGTAAGTATGCTTTCTTCAACTTCTCCAAGCACTACTCAATCAACCACAAGGTCGATAAGAACTTCCAGGTGGATGACGGCGTTATGCAGGAGTTCCGCACCTTCCTCTCCGATTCCAAGCTGCCCTATACCGAAAAGGATCTGGTGGATAACGACGACTGGGTACGCGCCAGCATCAAGAGCGAACTCTTTGTCGGTGCCTTTGGTCAACGGGAGGGCATGCGGGTTCAGGCCGAAGACGATCCGAGCGTTCTCAAAGCCCTGGATCTGATGCCCAAGGCCAAGGAACTCGCCGACAACGCGCGCAAGACCATCGCCGAGCGCAACCAGGCCCGTCTTGCCGCACCCACCGCACCCACCACCCACTAGCCGCACGGACTGTAAACAGTGAAGGGCACCAGCTCAGGTGCCCTTTCTTCTTGGGGTTGTAATTTTCCTACCTGTACAGATAATCCTTGGTCACTGGTGTCAGCTCCGGATACGCGCCCGCACCCAGCTCGCACATATCCAGTCCCTGCCGCTCTCCGTCCTTGCTTACGCGCAACGGATACACCCGGTTCAGCAGCAGATTGAGGCCGTACGTCAGCGGCAATACAAAGCCGAGCAGGGCTGCGACCATCGCCGCCTGGGCCAGCCACTGTCCCGCGCGTCCCTGAACGAACACTCCCGCTGCGATCACCCCCCACAGTCCGCCCACCGCATGTACCGGAACCGCGCCGCTCGGGTCGTCCACTCCCAGCCGGTCGAGCCACTCCACCGCAAACGGAACCAGCAGCCCCGCCACCAATCCAATCGCCGCAGCCTCCGCTGGTGAGACCAGTGAGCAGGCGGCCGAGATCGAAACCAGGCCGATCACAAATCCATTGGCGCTGATTGAAGCGTCCGGTTTGCCGAAGCGAACCCTGGTCACAATCAATGCCGTCAGCAGCGCCATGCTGGCCGCCACCAGGTTATTCACTGCAATCAGCGGAATGCTTTGGATACCTGCACCGGCAAACAGCATCGCCCCTGCCGTGTCCAGTCCCAGCCATCCCACAAGGGTCAACGTGCAGCCAAACAAAACAAATACCATGTTGTGTCCGGGGATGGCCATGCCGCTCGCCTCATACTTGCCATGGCGCGCTCCCAGAATCCAGCTCACCGACAGTGCCGCCAGTCCCCCCACCGCCTGGATGACGCCCGCGCCGCCGGCGTCCAGAGCGCCACTGCCGCAGCCGCTCAGTGTTCCCAGCTGTGCCAGCCAGCCGCCGCCCCACACCCAGTGCGCAAAGATCGGATAGGTGATGCCGGCCAGCAGTGCCGTCGATGCGCAACTGGCTCCCAGCCGCCAGCGGTCAGACCCCGCTCCCAGCGGAATCATCGCCGCCACTCCCACGCTGAATAGTTGCAGGCAGGCCACCAGTGACATCGTTGGGGCATTGAAGGACGTTCCATTCGAAGCCGCCCCATTGAAGAATGGGACGCCACGCATCATCAGCCGTTCGGCTCCCAGCGCATTCCATTGCCGCCCGCTCAGGTTCACCAACCGCCCTGCGCCTCCGCTCCAACCCTGCAGCGCAAAGCCAACCGTGAAGTAGACCAGCACCGCAACCGCAAAGACGCACATTGCGCTCAGCATGGCGTGGGCAGCGCCGCGCCCCCGTCCAAATCCTGTGTTGACCAGCGCCAACCCCGCTCCCACCAGCGGCACCAGGAAGATGCAAGCCATGCACATCGCGGTTCCCGTCTCTGTCAGTGCCACTGCCTGTGTCGGCATCATCGTTCCTCGTCCAGAGTCATATGGGAGCGGAAGGCGAGCCCAAGCCCCAGAATCTGCACCGCGATACCGGCCAGCACGAACGCGCTACGCGGCGCCTTCGCCGAAAGCAGCACAAAGACGCTCAGCACAATCGCAAATCCCGCAAACAGCAGAAGGAACCCGGCAGCTTTCATGATTGTCTTCCAGTAGAGAATTTAAGCTGGCGAACCACACCCGCCCGCCGCTCAAGCATGGCGTGCAACATACAGCAACAATCCGAAGATGATGACCGGAATCAGTGCCAGCGCAACGTACATCGCAACCCGCCGCGCCCACGGAGAGCGCCGCTTCTTCCAATTCTGCAGTTCGGCTCGCTCTTCCACGCCAACCTGGTCCAGGTGTTCCAGGTCGTGAGCAAAATCTCGCGCACTTCCGTAACGGTGCTGCGGATTCCGCTCCAGGGCGCGATACAGCACCTCCTGCAGCTGCGGAGAAATCTCGGGATTCAACTCACGCGGCGGCACCGGGTCGTTCAGCAGACGGTCATTCATGATGGTGAAGGCATTTGAACCGGTGAAGGGAACCGAGCCTGTGAGCATCTCGTAAAGCATCACGCCTGCCGCATACACGTCGCTGCGCGCGTCTCCACGCCCGCCCCTCACCTGCTCCGGCGAAATGTAGTCCGGAGTCCCCAGCGTGTCCGTCAATTTGGCAAAGGTGATGCGCCGCGCACCGATGTTGGCCGAAATCCCGAAGTCGATGATCTTGATGTTGTCATGCTCATCGACCATGATGTTTTCCGGTTTCAGATCGCGGTGAATCACGCCGTGGCTGTGGATGTGGTCCAGTGCCTTGCATATCTTAGTCACGAGCCCGATGGCGCGCTCCTGCGGCATCTTGCGGTTCTCGGCAATAATCTCGCGCAGCAGCCGCCCTGGCACCCACTCCATCACGATGTACGGATCGTGCCGGTCCGGGTTCGGGAACACCTTCATCACACCTGGGTGATCGAGCTTCTTCCCAATCTCTTCCTCGCGCTGGAAGCGCTCAAAAAAAATCGGATCGCTTTCCATCTCTGGGTGGGGAATCTTGATGGCCACCGTCTGGCCAGTGCGCAGATCGGTACCCTGGTAGATCGAAGCCATGCCGCTTCGGGCTACCAGGCGCTCAATCTGGAAGTGGTCGAGTTGTTCTCCAGCGTGGACAGAAATCATCGGTAGAAGATTAGCCGAGCGCCGCGGCCGGAGCGGCGGAACTTGCCGCGTACCCGGGTGCGAAGCTTAGCTTGGAACTCCATTCCAGTTCAGTGCAGCCGGTACGGTCGCCCGCGATACATTCCCACGGCTTCCACGTTTTTCACCCGGATGAGCTGAACGCTCACATTATCTCCGCCATCGCTCTGGTTGGCAATCGTGATCAGTTGCCGCGCCGCGTCCTGCAAGGTGCCACCGCCATCGGCAATGCGCCCGATTGTCTCCTCCGGCACGGCCCCGTGCAAACCATCGGAGCAGAGCAGCAGTAGGTCTCCGGCCTTCACGTTGTGCTCGCTCACATCTGCCGCCACAAACAGCCGGTTTCCAATCGAGCGCGTCAGAATGTTTCGAGTGACCGCCTTCTTGGCTTCCTGCTCGCTGAACAACCCGAGCCGCACCTGCTCGTTCACCACCGTATGATCCCGCGTCAGCAGCTGTGGCCGCCGGTTCCGAATCAGGTAGCAACGCGAATCGCCCACATGCGCAATCGTTGCGCGATCAAACCGCAGAGTAACCGCTACCAGGGTAGAGGCCATGGCTCCGTGACCGGCCTCATAGACGCGCGTGTTGGCCGCTTTAACCGCATTCGCCAGCAGCGTCGAGGGAACTTCTCCCGCAGCCGGCTTGGCAAACTCTTCCACCACGGATTCCACTGTCATTCGAGAAGCGACTTCGCCTTTGTCCTGCCCACCCACTCCATCTGCCAGCGCAAAGACCCATCCCCGGTTTCGCCCCTGCTGTGGATTTCCGGGAAGCCAATGTCCGACATAATCTTCGTTATTTGTCCGTACAGGGCCGCAATCGCTGAGTTCAGCGAATTCAACGTCCATGGCCGGCCTCAATCCCGTCTCCTGTGCACCAGTGAGCGCGGTGTTTAAGCGGTAACGCGGCAAAACAGATTCCTCCCAATCAATTAGGATGCAGGCGGACCGCTGCCCGCGGCCGGAGTGGCGTTGGTTGCCGCTCACCCGGTCGCGAACCCGCCCGCCTGCATCCAACCTACGATTAAATGCCCAAGCTACGGCTGCCCACCAGCGTCGTCCTCCCACTACTGCGCGAGGACGTCACAAAGTAGATTCCGCCATAAATGGCCCATACTAACGCTATCCCCAGTGCCAGCAGCGGCTCCGCCTTGGTGCCTATACCAAGGAACGGACCTACCAGATAGGTCAGCATGCAGGCCAAATTGGCGAGCAGTCCGAACACCGGAATGAGGAAGTGGCGCACCAGGTTAAACTTTGGATGATGGTGATATGCAACCATGCAGGTCACGCAGCTCAGTGCATAGAGCAGGAACGTACCAAAATTCGATGCCAGCGTCACCGTCAGCAGAGAATTTGGCAATGCCGCCATCTTCGCGTTCGTAGAGTAGCCAAAGCTTGACCAGAAGCCATGCGGAATCGCCGCAATCACTGAGTCTGCCGGAGCTCCGGCGTTCCCAAAGGGCATCACCACCGCAATGCAGCCGACAATGGCAGAGATCACGGCCAGCGTCCAGATGGCGCGATGCGGCGTCAAATTGTCGCCGTGCAGAAAGCCGAAGTGCTCTGGTACCTCGCGATCCTTGCCCATCGCATACGTAACGCGAGCTCCAGTATTCATGCAGGAGAGCGTGGTTCCAATCAGCGCAAGGAAGACCGTGGAGGCCTCCACCAGCATGAAGATCCGTCCGCGTCCCGCACCGAACAGCGAATCGCCCACGATGATCATCATGTCGCCGATGGGAGCTGCGGATCCCGATGCGCTTTGCATCGTGTACCCGCTGTTCAAGAAATAATTCGCCGCAAAATATTCAAAGAGGTAGCAGAACAATCCCTGCACCAGCAGCGAAACGATGACTGCAATCGGAACATCGCGCTTCGCGTTCTTAGCCTCCCCGCCCATCGCCGTCACCGATTCAAATCCCACCAGGATCAGAATCGCAACCGTCGCCTGCAGGAACACCCAGCTCATTTTATGCGGACTGACGACCGAGCCAGCGCTGCCGTGCGTCAGGAAGTTGCCTTTGTCATCCGCCGCGGGGTAGGTGACGATAAACGGAACGGTCTTGCCCGCCGCGTCCAGCTTTGGCTGTGGCACCTGGCTGGCGTCGCGAACGATGGTCTCGGTTATAGTCCCATCCGCAGCTTTCGTTTTTGCGGTAGCAAACTCGTAGTTATAGGACGCACCCGAAGTGGAATCAAACTGGAAGCCCTGGCTGCCCGCCGGATGATTCGCGCGATAGCCAAGAGCCAGCACCGCGAAGACCACGAGTGCCGAAATCTGGATGACATTGATGCCAATGTTCACTGCCGTCGAGCCGTTCACGCCCCTATAACCGATGTAGGCAATTACGAAGGAGAACACAACTGCCACCGCCATCATGAATGCCGGTCCTGGATTGGAGGCACTCATGAAGCTTGGCCAAATCGTGCCGACAAGGTATCCACACAGGATTCCCATCACGCCCACCATCACGCCTGGGTAGATCCAGTAATACAGATGCGAGCCCCAGCCCACGATGAACTTCGACAGCCGCGCATACCGCCATACCTTGTCGTGATTCAGGAACGACTGCTCGGCAAAGTAGTAAGAGCTTCCAGTGCCGGGATAAAGCTTCGCCATCTCCGCGTAACAGACTGCTGTCGCCAGGCACAGCAGCAGCGCGAGCACAATGCCCGCCCACATGGCGGGGCCGGTCGTGCCGGTCGTCGCCTGGATGTAGAAAGTGAGCCAGAGGAACGCACCGGGAGCGATGAGCGCCATGGCATTCATCGTTAGCCCGGTCAGGCCCAGAGTTTTCTGCATTTCAACTGATCCCATCTTCGTTTCGTCGGCCATCCCAATCTCCTCGTCGTAAGTAGTCTGCTGGGGTTAGCATTTGCGGTTACTCACCGGCCGGAAGTTTTCCGGCCGGCAATGCAACCTCCGCGATTACGGTGTGGCGGCCATTGATTCACCGCCAAAATTTCTATTACTTGGTGTCGCTGGGCTCCAGTACGAATACCAATCCGGCATCCACCGTTGTCTGTCCCTTCACAAAGGTGGGAAGGCCACGCTGGAAGAAGTTCTGGTTCGAATCGTCGTGCCGCACCTCAAGCCGCGAGAGCAGATGCCCCGCGAGCCTGCGCTCAATGGTTCCCGTGACCTCGTTCAGATGGTTGTGAGGAATGAGCGGGCCGGCAACGCCATAGGTGGCCAAGCCGTCATGGTCGTTAAAGTACTCGTAGCGTCCCGCTACGGCCACCTTCGGGCTCACAGCGTATTTGATGTAAGCAGCGATGCCGGTGTAGTCCGCGGCTTTTTTCGTTGCGACGAAATCTTCCTGGCGGTCATAATCAATATTGCCCTGTAAAGACAGCTTTGCGGTGGGGTTGTAGGCAAGCACGGTGTCCGAGAGATGATTCCATGCCCCATTGCTCCCATTAAAGCCTGGCCCTCCGGGCCCTGCCAGATAGGTCTCCGTGAGCGTAAGCTTCTTCGTCGCATTCCATGCAATGCTCGCCCCGCCGGTCTTGCCGGAATTGCTGGACGCAATGTTGTTCCAGCCATTCGTCGCATATCCTGTGATCGACCACTTGTCATTGAAGGTGTACTTGGCGCGTGCTCCAAAGTGGTAGTAAGGGATTGCATAGTAGAACAGAAGACTGCGCGAGTAGTTCCAATTCTGATTGGTCTCAAGCACCTCGGCACCTGCCGGAGTGACGAACTTACCAAAATCGAACTGCAGGCCTTTACCGATAGGAGCCATATAAGACAAGTAACCTTCCTTCAGGTACTGTGTCGCAGTGTTGCTGCCATCGTTAGGACTAGCGTTGTTAATCGCATTCATCGCATCGCCGAATCCAAGCGTGACGCGGAATCCGAGCGGGGTAGTCTTATCGACGGGCTTGTCTAACTGAAGTTCGATCAGGTTCAATCCAAAGCGATCGTTGCGAAATGAGAATGGCTCGGTGACCGTGCCACCGGCGGGATGATTGGCGTTGTAGCCATAGTAGACGTCCGCCAGTCCCGTCATGTTCACTCCGCCGAGCACGCTGGTAATTCCAGCCAGCGGATTCGGTGCCGCCGCCGGTGCCGCGGCCGCAGGAGCAGCCGCCTCGGGTGTTGCCGCAGCAGGCGTAGTAGCAGGCTTGCCCTTTAACGCGTTTAGCTCTGCATGAATCGCCTCAAGTTGTTTCTCAAGGTCGGAGATCTTCTTGTCTGTATCAGTGCTTGAGGTTTGGGCTGCAAGTCCAGCAGGTAGGGTGCACGCAAGTAATACGACTCCTAGCGCCATCTTGTAGAGGCGAGCCATACGCATGTAAACTTTCTCCCGTTTAAAAGTCAGATTCGCAAAATTCCGTTTTGTGCAATAACATTCAATGAATATGATTTGCCGAGAGTAGCCGTACTTCCTGCTTCCATGCCAATTCCTTTTATTTATCGCACTGATAAGAGAACGTTTTTGCCGAGCCTGCGCTTGTGTCGGTGCAATATGTGCTGGGCTGCATAAATATGCACAGCGGCTTTTTCTGAGCCCGCTTTCTCCATATAGTGAAGTACTTAGGATGTCATTCCGGATTCTTGTGGCGTCGCCTCGGGCTTCCGCGATTCACTATCCATGGTCGCAACCACGCAATCTCTTATGAGCCCCATAAAAAGATTTGTTCGCTCCGCGGGGATCTGACCGCCTCGTTCTCGCTCATTGCGTTCGATTTGTCGTACGAGAGAAAAGAGAAAGGGTGGGACAGCGCTCTGGTGTTTCAACCGTTTAGATCGTTTGACGCTTTTCGGTTTCCCAATCTAGAACGAATCTTCTCTTTAGAATTTCTTTAGAAACGTTTTAGACAGCCTTTATCTAAGGTTGCGTATTCTCAAATTGGAGCAGCTCTAAGGAGAACTGCGTAATGAGAATACTCGTGCGAAAGTATGTTGCAATTGTTGCTTTCCCTCTGTTACTGACGGTCGGTCTTACACTAGCTGCGGCACAGCCCGTCTACGCTCAGACCCAGACGCAAACAGCTTCCAATACAAATACAGATGTGATCTTGAAAAAACTTGCTGACATGGAAGCACGCATCGCGCAGCTTGAAGCCGAACTGAAGAGCAAATCAACCGCGCAGCCCGCTGCGCCAGCGCCCGCTGCTCCCGCGACCGCTGTTGCGCCGGTAGTTCCGGCGCCCGCACCCGCAGCGCCACTTCCAGTTGTTGCCGCCACCGAGACGCCAGTCGTTCCCGCCAAGCCCGCCAAGATCGAACCTTTCTCCGACTGGGATTGGACCTGGCTGAATGGCAATCCTCGCAATAAGGACGTCGCTTTCGATTCCAAGTTTTTCACCCCGGAAATCAGGGCCGACCTCACCTACACCTACGACTTCAACAAACCGATCGATGATTCGATGGGCGGGTCGAGCGAACTGTTCCGCTCCAATGAAATTCAGCTCGAGCAGCTTGGCATCGGCGGAGACTTCCACCTCGATAACGTTCGCGCCCGCTTCATGACACAGTTTGGCGCCTACTCCACCGCTACCATCCGCAATGACCCCAGCCCCTCAAAGGGCCAGTGGAATCTTAACGACGCGAATCGCTACCTGGCTGAAGCCTACGGCGGATACCACCTCAACGTTCTGCACGGAATCAATCTTGATGCCGGCATCTTCATGTCCTACGTCGGCCTGTTCAGCTACTACAACTTCGATAACTGGGCCTATCAGCCCTCGTATGTTTCCTCCAACACCCCCTGGTTTTTCGAGGGCATTCGGATCCAGATCTTCCCCACCGCACATCTGAAGATCGAGCCGTGGATTATCAATGGCTGGCAATCTTACGGTTCATCCAACACCAGGAAGGGCCTGGGCGGTCAAGTTAAGTGGACTCCGCGGCCTTGGCTAAACGTCCTCAGCAACGACTACGGCTTGGGCCACGACGATCTGTACACACCCAATCGCGGCCGTATCCACACCGACAACAGCTTCGAGGTCAAGTATTACGACAATCCGAAGGCAAAGTTCTGGGACAAGTCCGCGTTTACCGTCACCCTCGATGCAGGTTGCGAATTCGGCCCCAGCACGACCACTGCGCAAAACGTATATATACAAGGCGTGAGCTGCGTTGGTGACACGAAGGACAAGAACTCAGTCGGCTTGAACACGACAGCAAGCAATCAGAATCCCAACGACTCCTATGGTCATTTCAAGCCAGGAATCAATCCCAAGCAAAGTTTCCTCGGGTACATGGTGTACGACCGGAACTGGTTCAAGAATGATAAGTTCGCTTTGACCATCGGCGGCGGTGCTATCAACAACCCAGGACGTTACCTTGTACTGGTTCCACCCATCAACGGCGAAACCTCGGCATCTGCGGCCCTCAACTCGCCATACTTCAGCTTTAACCCCAGTGATCCCTTCAAGGCTTGGGATACCTCGGTTACCTTCGATTGGATGCCGAGGCAGTGGCTCACCTTTCGCACGGAGTACGATTTCCGCCATGCCAGCGTGCCTTATTGGTCTGGCCACGGCGGCGTGACTCCGCCTAACTCCTTTGGCTACCAGCCGGGTACCAATAACAACAACCCGCAACTCTTCGCATGCAATGACGGCTCCTCGGACCCGAACATCAGCGACTCCGTCCTGGCTGCTGCTGGGTATTGTGGAAATGGATCGATCGCAAATGGTGGACATGGTGGGCTCTGGAAGCCGGATCTTCGCAGGGACGAGTCCTTGATTGACGTCGATTGGATGATCAAGTTCTAGTTATGACCTTGACTGTTACTACGTCCGATTTGCTGCAGAGAAAGACGATGCTTCGGGACGGGGCATCGTCTTTTATTGAGTATGGAGGTGCACGATGTCTGAAAGAAGAAATCTCGCGTTAGTAGTGTTGGTAATCTCGGCATTGTTAACCATAGGAGGATTGGTTAGAGCCGTCGCAGCCCAAAAGAGTACCGCGCCGCCTCCAAGCCAACAGCGGGGTGCGGTTGTCGCCGGACAAGCCGCAGCCAAGCAGTTGTTACTCCTTATGGACAAGAATAAGGATGGAAAGGTATCCAAGGAAGAGTGGATGAATTTCATGAGTGCGGAATTCGACAGGCTTGACACGAACCATGACGGTTTTGTCGACGTCAAAGACTTGGAGAAATCGCAAATACAACAAGTTCCATTCTATCGTGCAGGGAAATAACGCAGCCTACTTATGCCAAGGGCCAATCGGCGCAAGCGATTGGCCCTGACCTCAAGGTCACTCCATCTCGGCGCGGGTCTTACTTACAAAGCTGACGAATCGTCCAGCCAGTTCTCGAATCCACGCACCTTCTCTAAAACGTACCGCCTGGCGCGGTATCAGATCCTCGCCAACCCCCAAGGCAATTGCCCCAGCTAAGATGTAATGTGGCGCTGTGCTTTGCGTTACTCCGCCGGCAGCAACAAGTGGCACATGGGGTAGCGGAGCTTTAAGCGATCGGATATAACCTGCTCCGCCAACATGCGAACAGGGAAAGACCTTTACAAAGTCAGCGCCGAGATTATAGGCGAGCATAATCTCCGTCGGCGTCAGCGCTCCTGGGATTACGACGATCTCCTGTGCAACGCAATGAACAGTCATATCCGGATCAAAGCCCGGCCCAGTCAGAAACATTGCTCCCGCGTCGAGATGACGGTGCGCCTCGTCGAATCCTGCAAGTACTTCCGCTCCGACAATGAGCGATGGAAACCTTCGTGTAAGGTCCCTTATAACTTGATCTGAATTCGGAATAGTGGCCGCAATTTCAACAATCGGAATTCCTCCGGCCGCCACATTCTCTGCTGCAAAAATCGCCGCTTCCACTGAATCCACACGGATCGATGGAATCAACCCAACGTCCCGAATCTTCTTTCGAATCTCGTTCTTAGTCAAATGACTCGTCCTTTCGTTCTGAAAGTCGTCTCCTTAGCGCATCCCTCTGCGCCCGCACTGCGTAGTAACTGTTACTCCTGCGCGACTAGTGTTCATACACGCTCTTGGATTCCTCTGGTGTTGGCAGGTGGTCTGTTGGTCTCGCCCACCACACATAGAAGGTTGGCAACAGGAAGATGCTCATCAGCAGGTCGGCGATCAGTCCGCCCACAATCACAATTGCAAACGGCCGCTGCGAATCCGATCCTATAGCGTGGGACGTGGCCGCCGGCAATAATCCCAGCGTAGCGACCAGCATCGTCATCATGATCGGACGAAGCCTGCGCGTTGCTCCTTCAATGGCAGCGGCTCTTACCGGCATTCCTCGAGTGCGCAACTGGTTGATGTACTCAACCATGATGACCCCGGTCTGGACGCAGACCCCGAACAGCGCCAAAAAGCCAACTCCCGACGAAACACTGAAATGCGTACCCGTCACGAGCAGTGCCAGAATACCTCCAAAAGGAGCAACAAATACGTTTACCAGATTCAATAGCGCCCATTTGAAGGAGCCAAACGCACCATAGATGATCATGAAGATGAGAAAAATAGTTACAGGAACAATCATCATGAGTCGCGCCGTGGATCTTTTCTGGCTCTCGTACTCACCCTCCCAGTCGATGTGGTAACCCGTCGGCAGTTTGACTTGAGCATTCACCTTCTTGATCGATTCTTCGACAGCGCTACCGAGGTCGCGTCCGCGAACACTGTACTTGATAGCGATATAGCGCTGGTTCCCTTCGCGATAAATTTCGGAAGCACCATCCCGCTCTTCGATCTTGCAAAGCTGCGCCAGTGAGACGCGTTCACCGCTGGGTGAAAGTAGACGAATCTTCCCAATCGCTTCTTTCTGATCGCGGAACTGCTGCTGATAGCGCAACACTAGGTCATACCGCGCTTCACCTTGCAAAACTTGCGTCAGCGCATTGCCGCCCACTGCTGTCTGGATCGCATCCTGCACGTCGGCCACGTTGATCTGGTAGCGGGCGGCCTGTTTGCGATCCACGGTGATATTAAGGTTTGGCTGGCCGAGCACGCGGAAGACTCCCAGGTCCTCAATTCCTTTCACTTGGTGCATGACCTCGGTGATTTCAGTCGCCTTATCCTCCAGAGTTTTCAGATCGTCGCCATACACCTTGGTAGCAAGCTGCCCTTTTACGCCGCTCACAGCCTCTTCCATGTTGTCTGCGATCGGCTGCGAGAAGCCCCACACCACACCAGGAATCTTGTCCAACTCGCGTTGCATCGCCGCGATTAACCTATCCTTGTCTTCGTGAAACACAGGACGCCACTGCTCTTTCTGCTTTAGCCCAACAAAGTACTCGGTATTGAAAAACCCCGTAGTATCGGTTCCGTCATCCGGACGCCCCGTTTGACTCGTGCACTCGGTGACTTCAGGAAACGAGCAAAGCACGATTCGTGCTTGGTTCATGACCCGTATTCCCTCGGTCGGTCCGGTGCTGGGAGCAAGTGTGCCACGCACCCATAGTGCGCCTTCATCCAGATGGGGCAGGAATTCCGAACCCACCGTGTCGCTTAAGGTGAGATATCCACTAATGCAGACGGCTGCAATCGCAACCACAATCATGGCCCAACGATGATCGACCGACCAGGAAAGTGCTCGCCGGTAACGCTCCGTCAGCCAAACCAGCGCGGGGTTCTGCCAGTCTTTCACCTCTTTGCGGAAGAGAAAGCTCGCCAGTACAGGCGCAATGGTCATCGAGAAGATCACTGCGCCGAGCAGGGCAAAGGCCACCGTCCAGGCCATTGGACGAAACAGCCTGCCTTCTACCCGCTGCAACGTGAAGATAGGGAGATAGGCGGTGATGATAATGGTAATTGCGTAAAATACCGGCCTCTGCACCTCGTGCGCCGCGGCTCGTATTCTTTCCGCCACGGGCTTCTTCTCGTGGTCCTGGCCAATGTGACGGATGATGTTCTCTACCATCACCACCGCGCCGTCCACAACCATTCCAAAATCCAGGGCACCCAGCGAGAGCAGATTGGCGGGGATCTGACGGATGTCCAAACAGATCGAAGCAAACAGTAGGGAGAATGGTATGGTCAGGGCGACAATCAATGCGCCGCGCAGGTTTCCCAGTAACAGGAGCAGCACCAGCGTTACCAGAATAAAGCCCTCGGTAAGGTTATGCAGAACCGTATGGGTCGTAAAGTGAATCAGTTCACTGCGGTCAATGAAAGGAACGATCTTTACTCCAGGAGGCAAGATATGATCGTTCATCTCCTTCACCTTTGCCTCAAGACCCCTGAGCGCCGTTTCGGCGTCGGCGCCTTTGCGCATTGGCACCACGCCCGAAACCACGTCATCGTTATCGACGATCTTTCCATCCTCGCGTCGAATCGCCCGCGCGAACTGGCCCAGCCTTATCTTTGGCCCCTGTGCAACCACTGCAATATCTTTTACGCGAATTGGCGTACCTGTCTTGGTCAGTATGACCGTGTTCTCAATGTCGCTTACATTTCGAACAAGGCCAACTTCCCGGACATTAATCTGTTGCAGCCCGGCTTCTACGAAGCTGCCGCCCGCATTCGTGTTGTTGTTAGTCAGTTGCTGTTCAACTTGGGCAAGGCTCAGCCCATAAGAGATCAGCTTATTCGGATCAACTCGAACCTGGTATTCGCGTGTCGGCCCGCCGAAAGTATTCACGTCCACAATGTCGGGGACTGCCTTCAAGTTCTTCTCGACGACCCAGTCCTCCAGCGACTTCAGGTCCATCACGTCATATTGCGGATTGCTGCTGTGCAGGGTAAAGAAGTAAATCTGCCCCGCCGGACTCCAGTCCGTACCGATCTGTGGCGTAACTCCAGTTGGCAGGGTTGCCTGGGTCAATCGTTCGAGAACCCGCTCGCGGTTCCAGTCATTGCTGGAGGCATCATCGAAGATTAACTTAATATCGGAGAGACCGAAGATCGAAAAAGAGCGCAGGTGTACTACGTGCGGAATGCCATTCAACGCGGTTTCCAGCGGCACCGTAACTTGCTGCTCAACCTGCTCGCCGGAAATTCCCGGCCACTGGGTGATCACCTCAACATAGTTATCCGCAACATCGGGATACGCGTCGACCGGAAGCCGGTGAAATGCGACCGCCCCACCCGCGATCAGCAGCACCGTGAACGAAAGCACCAGAAGCTTCTGGTCGAGTGCAAAATCAACGATTCTCCGGATCATCTATTGCTCCACTGTGTTCTGCATGACGAGCGCATTCTGAACTACCTTGGCTCCAGGGTTAACCCCCGAGATGATCTCCTGCATACCTCCGGCAAGCATGCCGCCGGACTTAACCTCCATCCGTTTGAAAGCTCCATTGCCCAGCGGCGCAAACACCCAATCGCGGTCATGTATGTGCAAAATCGCACTCGCAGGAACCGCCGCCGTGGTCTGCATCTGCTTGCCATAGAAGGTCGCGGTAGTGAACATTCCAATCCGCAGTATTCCCGGATTCGCCACTTCCAGGCGCACCTTCGTGGTGCGAATCGTCGGGTCCATAATCGGGAGGATGTTATCGATCCTGGCCTTTAGGACCTTGTTGGGATATGCGTTCAGATGAACGTCTGCGTATTCGCCGACGTGCACGGCATCAAGGTCGTTTTCGTACACATCGCAGATGATCCACACATACGAAAGATCGG
Source organism: uncultured Acidobacteriaceae bacterium (assembly GCA_964559875.1). GTDB lineage: Bacteria > Acidobacteriota > Terriglobia > Terriglobales > Acidobacteriaceae > TOLSYN. Next base: position 43,234 of record CAZLJQ010000013.1, on the reverse strand, counting down.
AGATCGTGAACGGGTTCGGGCCGCTCAGGCCCTGAACGCCCGCAGCGTTGGTAACCTGTTGGTCTGTGATGATGCCCGAGATCGGGGCAACAACATCGACGATTCCCGATGGGTGATTCTTATCCACGCCGAGCAGCCGCAATTGCTCGGTCGCGGCTGCCAGATCGACCTTGGCATCCTTCTCCGCGTTTTCGGCCTGTTCAAGAGCGCTCTGGGAAGCCGCGCCGTGTTCGTAAAGAACCTTCGTGCGCTCGAATTGCAACCGCGCCAGCCGCTCATCGTTCTCGGCCTTCTGGTAAATCTGGAACGCTCCGGAGACATCGTTGCTCCGCACCTTCAGTAACAGCTGTCCCTTTTTCACCGTGTCGCCCAGCCTCGCGTGGATCTCCACCACCCGGCCTGTGGCAAGCGAAATCGCAGGCACGGCGCGAGCAATGTCGGGCTGTACCACGCCGGTCACATTCAGCTCTGGCGCTGCCTTGTGCTCAACCGCGGTGGCCAGCGGAAACTGGTCCGGATGGTCCACCTTGAAGTGATTGGCATCCGTGTCTGGAATAACAACGGCCTGCGGCGGAGCCTCTGCCTTCGGGTCCGCTTTTCCCTCCTTGCAGCTAATCAAGAGCACACTCAATAGCAGACAAACCATCGCTGTAAGAGTCAGGCTAGCGACTCTGTTTTTCATTGGATCACCTCACGGCCTACGGCCAGGTTCAGTTGGGCTGCTGCCGTCAAGTAAGAGCCGACCAGGTTGACGTAATTCAGTTGCACGGCCCGGTAGTCGCTCTCGGCATTCAAAAAATCAAGCAGGGAAGCTCCCCCGTTACGATAGGAAAAAAAGATCGTGTCGCGCACCCGCACGGATTGCTGCAGGTACTTCGCCTTGTATGGCATTAGCAACTTCACAGTGCTCTCCATGGTGGCGTAGCCTGAATCCACGTCGCTGAACACCTGGGCTTCGGCAGCATCGCGCAATCTTTCATCGCGCGTAATATCGAGCTTCGTGCGCAGTTTTTCGCCCTGATTGCGGTCAAAGATGCGCAGCGGAATGCTCACGTTAAAACCAACATACTGGTCAATGGGTGGGTTACGCCCTGCATCAATCCCAAATGTCGGGTCTGTGGAACCGTTTGCCACCGCCAGCTTATGGTCTGTCTGGGCCTTATCCACGGCTTGTAACGCAGCTTTCAGATCGGGCCTGCTATCCAGTGCAATCTTCCGTAACTCGTCCTGGGATTTGCGTTGCTCGCTGAAATCGAACGTTCCAATAACGTCGTACTTATCAATCGGCGTGCGCTCATTGAGCAGAGTAAGTAGAGCGATCTTCGCTGTGCGCAGGTTAACGTCGGCGGTTTCTATGTCTGACTCATACTGCACCCGCTGTAACTCCAGCCGGTCCAGATCGATCTGCGCGATGTCGCCCGCCTTGAAGCGCGTCCGGCTGATGTCGAGCACATGGTCGTAGTAAGCCAGATTGTCTTTCGCAAGTTGCAATACGGCCTTAGCTTGTAACGTCGATACAAATGCGCTGCGCAGCCCAAACAGGAGTGTCCTGGTTAAGTCGGCTTGGGTTGAAACCGCAATAGCCGTACCCTTCTTCGCGCTTTCCAGCCGTAGTTCCCGCTTGTGCTCGCGTTCGTGCAGGTAACTGAGACCGGCCACTGTCAACAGACTTCCGCAGCAGCTATGCGATGGGCCGCCATTGAATGGGTTGAACTGATCGGCGGTCAACGAAGCGCTCGGGTTCGGCCGCAAGTTCGCCGTAATCTCCTCCGCCTTGGATTCATCGATGTTCAACTGGCCCGCCATCAAGGTTGGGTTGTTCTGTTCGAATCGGTTACGCACCTGGTCCCACGTCATGGGTGACGGTGTCTGAGCCACAGCACCAACACTGGTCAACAGAACAACGATGCGGCACAGCCAACGCAGCTTTTCCATCCTTGCACTCCATTCAATTGCGCGTATTGAATTTCTCGTTCGTGTCGATCGAGGTCATAGATCTGAGTACGTACACTCAGCACTTATCATCACCGACTTGGAACAAAGTGGAAAGGCTATCTTTCGGTTATATTCCAAGATGGAACCTTGCTAGCAAAGACGGATACGCTCAACCCGATTGAATCAGTGACTCTCACGCGCAGCGGTCAAAGAAAAATAAAGTTTCGTGAAAATCACTTGAATAGGCGGTCGCCGCATTCCAGCGCTCATGGCCCCCCTAACCCGCAGGCAGACGCATCAGTCAGTACCATCGAGGGTATTCGACAGCACTGGATTTATTAGACTCTCGATAGGCTAAACAAAGGCTAAAAGGTCCGTAAAAGATTTCTAAATTAAGAGAGAGTTTCATCGGTATTTCTCCGCTGCCCGCCAGTCCCTGAGCCTTTGTCGGATAAGATAAACACTGCCGCTCGACCGGTAGTAAGGCGGGCGTTACTGTTTGAAATGCCGTTCTGTGAATGCTGGAAGATAGCAAAAGTTAAGCGAAGTAATGAAGGAGAACAGGAATGGCAATCGATATATCTGCAATCGTACAGGGCCTGGTCAGCAAGCTAAAGCAGCGCGGCCATTCCGAGGCCGATATTGCCCGGGTCGTGGACTCGCAGGGCGATGTTCTCTTGGATAAGATTGCCGACGCAATGACAGAAAAGGTGCGCAAGCCCAGCGACCTGTTTCCGCTGACCGTGAACTATGACCTGCCGCTAACAGAGGCGGTGGAAGCGGGGATGTACCAGGGAGTCCACTCTGCCATCACCAGCCAGAACTTCCCATCGACCCGGCACGGTCAGGCTCAGCTGGAAATCATACTCGTCCGCTATGGTCGTCGCATGACATCTGAGGAGGTGCTCTGCGAACTGGAGAAGGAAGCTCTGCGTCCTGCCGAACTTCCTGAGTTCCTTGCATTCGGAGCAGAGTACCCCGAGATACAGCGCCAATTCTCCGTAGTTGGCCTTGGTTCCGTCTGGCGCGACAAGAAGGGCTATCGGAACGTACCGTGCTTGTATGAAGCTTCTGAGGCGCGTTATCTCGATCTGCACTGGTGGGATGACGGATGGTACTCGTACAGCCGCTTCGCTGCGATCCGCAAGTAATGCAACATTGCTGGCGTGGGTGAAGGGGTGGTGCGCCTGGCAGGACTTGAACCTGCAACCCCGAGTTCCGAAGACTCGTGCTCTATCCAATTAAGCTACAGGCGCGCTCGTCCATTCTAGTTCATTGCAGTGTGATCTGCTCGGTAGGCTGATTATTTACCACCGCGGAGGGATTGGCATTCACCAGTGCATCCGCCGCATCGCGGCCGACAATCTTCGCTGCTGCGTCGCGCGCCGCCGAAAGAATCGGAGGCCGGCTTTTGGTGCCGTGGGCATCGCTGGCAATGAAGTGAACCATACCGTTCTTCAGCATCATCTCGCACATCTTCTGGCTGGTCTTTCCCCAGAACCCCGTTAGAGAGTTCGCCGTAATTTGCATCAGGCAGCCTGCGTCCGCGTACTCGCTCACTAAATTCGGACTGCTCAGGATCGCCGGATTGCGCTCGGGATGCGTGAGGATTGGCACCAGACCGGCGGTCTGCAACTGGTAAGCCGACTGCATAAATCCAAAGACGCTGTACTCGGACAATTCCACCAACAGGTAGCGAGTATCGCCAATCGCATACCGCTCCGGGTGGTTCATCGCGTCCTCAATATTTTCGTACGAGAGGTGAAAGTCGCATCCCAACGAAAACGTTATCCCTGGAACCCGTAACTGGAGCTCTTCCAGCAACGCCAGATGGCTGGTGCGGTCATAGCGATACTCATAGTTCGCATGTGGAGTCGCCACAATGTGCGTTACGCCATCCTCTGCGGCTATGCGGCACATCTCCAAAGTCACGTCCCACGATCTGGCTCCGTCGTCGATTCCGGGTAGCACATGGCAATGAATATCGATCATCTCTTGGCCCCCCGTAAATCAGAAGTCAGCGCCTCATCCCTGTCTGCCACCGTGCTCCGGAATTCGTCATAAGCAATCCGGATTCCTTCCTCTAGGGAAACCTTTGGCCGCCAGCCATATCCGAACAGCCTGGAACTATCCATCAGCTTCCGAGGCGTACCATCCGGCTTGCTGGCGTCAAATACGACCTGGCCCTTAAAATCCAGTACCGCGCATACTTTCCGCGCGAGTTCCTCGATCGTCAATTCGCTGCCGCTGCCCACGTTCACCAGCGGTGCCGCCTCGGGATTTCCGATCAGCTCCTGAAATCTCTCTTCCTCAAGATTCAGCAAAAATACGCAGGCGTCGGCCATGTCGTCGCTGAAAAGGAATTCGCGTAATGGTTTTCCGCTGCCCCATACCGTCAGCGGCTCGCCCTTGAGCCTGGCGTCGTGCACCTTCCGAATCAGTGCGGGCAGCACATGCGAACTCGCCAGATCGTAGTTGTCTCCCAGTCCATACAAGTTGGTGGGCATCGCCGCCAAATACCGCGTTCCGTGCTGCCGGTTAAATGCCCAGCACATTTCGATCCCGGCAATCTTTGCCACCGCGTAGGAGCGGTTGGTGAACTCCAGCGGTCCACTCAGCAGTTGCTCTTCGTTGATCGGCTGCGGAGCCAGCCTCGGGTAGATGCAGCTTGAACCCAGGAAGAGCAGTCGCTTCACCCCAGTGCGACACGCGCCTTCGATCACATTGCTTTGAATGCGCAGGTTCCGCGAAATAAAGTCGGCAGGGAAGTTACGATTGGCCAGAATGCCGCCGACCTTGGCCGCCGCCAGAAAGACATACTCCGGGCGCTGCTCGTCGAAAAACCGCCGCACCGCATCCCAGTCTTCCAGGTCCACCTCCTGCCGCGTGCGCAGCACAAGGTTTTCATAGCCCAGCGAACGTAGTTTGCGCACAATGGCAGACCCCGCCAAACCGCGGTGTCCTGCCACAAAGATCTTGTCTCCTGCCTGCATGTAGTTACTCATGGTGGTTGAGTATCTTGAACCCTCTGGCGTGTACTAGGGCGTCGCGCCTTGCCAACTCGTAGTCTGCCGTCACCATCTCCGTCACCAGCTGGTCAAAGCTTGTTTTTGGCACCCAACCCAGCTTTGCCTTGGCTTTTGCGGGATTGCCCTGCAGAGTTTCTACCTCCGTAGGACGGAAATAATGCGGATCGATCGCGACAACCAGGCGGCTCTGCTCGTCGTAGCCCTTCTCATCCACGCCCTCGCCTTCCCAGCGCAACTTGATCTCCAGCTTTTCGGCGGCAATGTTGACGAAATCACGAACGCTACGCTGCTCGCCCGTGGCAATCACAAAATCCTCGGCCTTGTCCTGCTGCAGCATCAGCCACTGCATCTCCGCGTAGTCGCGGGCGTGTCCCCAATCGCGCCGGGAATCTAGATTGCCAAGGTATAGGGTTGACTGCAGTCCGGCCTTGATGCGCGAAAGCCCACGCGTAATTTTCCGCGTGACAAAGGTCTCGCCACGCACCGGAGACTCATGATTGAACAGGATGCCGTTGCAGGCATAGATGCCATAGGCCTCGCGGTAGTTCACTGTGATCCAGAAGGCGTAAATCTTCGCAGCCGCATAGGGCGAACGTGGATAGAACGGCGTCGTCTCGGTCTGCGGAGTCTCCTGTACTTTCCCGTACAGCTCCGAGGTGGAAGCCTGGTAGAATCGCGTCTTCTTGTCCAGCCCCAGTATCCGGATCGCTTCCAGAATTCTTAGCGCGCCCAGGCCATCGGCGTTCGCCGTATACTCCGGTTCCTCAAAAGAAACCGCTACGTGGCTCTGCGCCGCCAGGTTGTAAATCTCGTCCGGCTGGATGGACTGTATGATGCGCACCAGGCTGCCGCTGTCCGTCATGTCGCCGTAGTGCAGAAAGAAGCGGCGCTCGCAGTCGTGCGGGTCCTGGTAGAGATGATCGATGCGGTCCGTGTTGAACAGAGAGCTGCGGCGTTTCAACCCGTGAACTTCGTACCCTTTGGAGAGCAGCAGTTCAGCAAGATAACTTCCGTCCTGCCCAGTGACGCCGGTGATCAAAGCTTTCTTCATTTCCATTCCATCGATACCAATCAGTTTTGAATTATCAATAGGATACAGGCGCCTGTGGAAGAGGTACGTTTCGGATAATGTCCAAAAGCATATCAGCTTCCGGCGAGAGACGAAAATCGAGCAACGGCCAGTTTGGCGGATGAAACGTTTCTGGTCTCACGACGTCCAATTTGGCCATAATGGCTCATATGCAGCATACAACGCGGAGCGCAGCTTTCAACCTGAGTGACTCAAGAGTATAAGATCGCCCGCGCTGATACGCTGAACGCTTCGACACGATTGCGCTGAATTTTGTCCAAAAAGTGGTGCATACGATCTTCGATCGTTTATGATCGCAGATTGTCGCTGTCACTCTGCTCCAATTGCCGGGCCGTCGAGCGAGCGGATGCAAGCCAATCTCTTTCGAGGTTTTCATGCGGATTCTAGTTACCGGAGGCGCCGGATTTCTGGGCTCTCATCTTTGTGAGCGCCTGTTGGCGGACGGGCACACCGTGCTCTGTGTCGACAACCTGTTGACTGGCCGGATCGAAAACCTGCGCAGCTTTTCCTCCGAACCTCGATTCAGTTTTGAGCAACACGACATCTGCCGTCCCTTCGACTTTGGTCCCGTGGACTTCGTTTACGATTTTGCCTCACCGGCAAGTCCCGAGGGTTACATGAAGTGGGGCTTGGAAACCTTGGAGGTGGGCTCCTCGGGAACCCGCAACTGTCTTGAACTCGCGCAGAAATACCAGGCTGGATTTCTGGTCGCCTCCACTTCGGAGTGCTATGGCGATCCGGAAGTGCATCCTCAGAGCGAATCCTACTGGGGCCGAGTGAATCCCATTGGTCCGCGTTCGGTTTACGACGAAGCCAAGCGTTTCTCCGAGGCTCTGACCATGGCCTATCACCGCTATCGCGGGGTGGACACGCACATCGTGCGCATCTTCAACACCTATGGTCCGCGTCTCCAACTCGACGATGGCCGTGTCATCTCCAACTTCATGAAGCAGGCACTGCTCGGCGACGACATCACCATCTACGGCGATGGCAGCCAGACCCGCAGCTTCTGTTACGTCAGCGATGAGGTGGAAGGCATCGTGCGTCTTGCGGCCTCCGGCGAGCACCTGCCGACCAATATCGGCAACCCCGGCGAGTTCACCATGCTCGAATGCGCCCAGATCGTGCTGGAAGTTACCGGCTCAGTCAGCAAACTAGTCTTCGAGCCACTTCCCGAGGATGATCCCAAGTTGCGCTGTCCCGATATTTCCAAGGCAAAGGCCCTGCTCGGTTGGGAGCCAACCATCGACCTCCGGACCGGTCTGACTCTGAGTCTCGACTACTTTCGCGAGAGCCTCTCTTCCGAAAGCCGGGTCTCCAAACTCTCCCGCTAACCCCTGCGTCCGCCAGCGTCCGCGACCGGAGCGGCGTCTGTTGCCGCGTACCCGCCCTGCGCCTGCGGCCGAGGGCCCACATCTGGCCCGTACTCGCCTCGCGCCCGTGGCCGGAGGGGTACTGTAGGCCCGTATCCGCCAGCGTCCGCGACCGGAGCGGCGTCCGTTGCCGCGTACCTGCCTCGTCATGCTCCTCTGTTCCGAAACTGCTCACCTGAGAACATCCCGCCTGTTGTTTTGCTGCATCGTTATCCTTCGCGGTACAGCTCTCTGCCGCCTGATTGCAATCTGGATGCTAGTCACCACCACGGGTGATTTGCGTCATGGCGCAGTCCCGTGGCAGAGGATTTAATGCTGTCCCGGATCGAGGGGCAACCCCCTCGAACAGAAGGCCTCCGGGCCAACCATTACCCCAGTGGAGTGGTGGTACTGGTACGCTGTAGCGCGGTGCGTCATCTTGCGCACAGATAGATTCCGCGCTGCTCCGCTCCATCCTCTCCTCCTTCGTGATAACGGCCGCCGGGAGCCTTTTACAGCAACCTGGAGGCGTTATACATGCCAACTGAAGTGAATCTCGCAGTTCCCGGATTCAAGAATCCGGCCGGCTACATTGACGAAGTACTTGCCCAGGTGAAGGCGAAGAATCCCGCCGAACCGGAGTTTCATCAGGCCGTGCAGGAGGTTCTCGAATCCCTGCGCCCCGTCCTCGACAAACATCCGGAGTACCGTTCGGCCCGCATCCTTGAGCGCATCGTGGAGCCCGAGCGCGTCGTAATGTTCCGCGTCCCATGGTTTGACGATCACGGCAACATGCAGATCAACCGCGGCTTCCGCATCCAGATGAACAGCGCCATCGGACCCTACAAGGGCGGGTTGCGCTTCCATCCATCGGTCAACCTCGGAATCCTCAAATTCCTCGCCTTCGAGCAGACCTTCAAGAACTCCCTCACCACCCTCCCCATGGGCGGCGGTAAGGGTGGTTCTGACTTCGATCCCAAGGCCAAGAGCGATAACGAAGTCATGCGCTTCTGCCAGAGCTTTATGACCGAGCTCCAGCGTCACATCGGTCCTGACACCGACGTTCCCGCTGGAGACATCGGCGTGGGCGGCCGCGAAATCGGTTTCCTCTTCGGCCAGTACAAGCGCATCCGCAATGAGTTCGCTGGCGTGCTTACCGGCAAGGGGATCGGATGGGGCGGCTCTCTGATTCGTCCCGAGGCCACTGGCTATGGCTGCGTCTATTACGCGCAGGAGATGTTGAAGTCTCGCAAGGACTCGCTCGAGGGCAAGGTTTGCCTCGTCTCCGGCTCCGGCAACGTCGCCCAGTACACGGTTGAAAAGCTCCTCGATCTCGGCGCCAAGGCCGTTACCATGTCAGACTCCAACGGCGTCATCTACGATCCCGACGGCATCGATCGCGAAAAGCTCGCCTGGATCATGGAACTCAAGAACATCGAGCGCGGGCGCATCAGCGAATACGTCAAGCAATTCAAGAAGGCCATCTTCGTCCCTACGGATATGAAGACGGATCACAACCCGCTCTGGGCCATGAAGGGCGATTGCGCCTTCCCCAGTGCTACCCAGAACGAAATCAGCCTGAAGGACGCTGAGAACCTGATCAAGAACGGAGTCAAGCTGGTGGCCGAGGGCGCCAACATGCCCAGCACTCTGCCTGCAACTCGACTCTTCCTTGAGCACCACATCCTCTACGGTCCGGCCAAGGCCGCCAACTGCGGTGGCGTCGCCGTCTCCGGTCTGGAAATGGCGCAGAACAGCCAGCGCATCGCGTGGACCCGTGAAGAAGTCGATCACAAGCTCCACAACATCATGATCGAAGTTCACCGTAATTGCTTTGAGACCGCTGCCACCTACGGCGCTCCTGGCAATCTCGTCACTGGCGCCAACATTGGTGGCTTCCTAAAGGTTGCCAACGCCATGATGGACCAGGGACTCGTCTAGTCCAACCGTTTCTCCGGCTGCCGCTGCGCAAAACCACGCCTGCGGCAGCCGGAGGAGTGACCGCGCGGCAGGGAACCGTCGCGCTCCGAAAACCTCCGCCATCCTTTCAATTCGCATCTCGCCCGCACCCCTCCGCCCAGGAATCACGATGCCTCGTGAGCACAATCACCGCAATGTAACGAAATGAGCAGTAAGGTTCTCGGCTAGGCACACAGAAAATAACGGACGAGCCGCCCGGCATCGCCAATGCGGGCGCGCTAAGTTCAATCGGGAGGTTCTCGATGAACCGAAAACTATTCATCGCATTGGCGTTAGTCCTTGTTTTCTGTGGTCAATCCTTTTCTCAAACAGGCACTAAAAAGAAGCGTCCGCTCCCCTACGAATACGGCCGTGTTGTCATCAACAACTACTCTGAGAGTGCCGGACTTGCGCCTGTCGTCTTCCAGCATTGGATTCATCGCTCAAAGTTCACCTGCCGTGTCTGCCATGTGGATGTGGGCATTGCCATGAAAGCCGGATCGACCGGCATTCGTGCCGTGGATAATGAGCGCGGCTACTACTGTGGCTCCTGCCACAATGGCAGAACGGTCGTCGACGGAAAACCCGTCTTTGCCGCCTGTTCCAAAATCGTGACCTACGAAGATCAGAAGAGATGTGATCGCTGCCACTCTCTTGGCAAGAAGGTCGCAAGCGACATCGATTTCTTCACCTTCAGTCAGCCACTTCCCAAGGAGCGCTACGGAAACGGTATCGATTGGGAGAAAGCGGAAGAGTCAGGACTCATCAAGCCGGCCGCCTTTCTCGACGGCTTCTCCATTCCCAACCACTCCCTCGTCGTTCAGAAGGATTTCAATCTGAACCCCAAGGTTGAGGGAATGCCCGAGATCATCTTCTCGCACAAGAAGCACACTGTCTGGAACGGCTGCGAACTCTGCCATCCTGAGATCTTCATGGGAGTCAAGAAGGGCAACAGCCACTACTCCATGGTGGATATCTCCGAAGGCAAGTCCTGCGGCACCTGCCACAACACCGTGGCGTTCCCACTCGTCGACTGCCAGCGCTGCCACTCCAAACCGGTACACCCCTGAGCGGAGACCGTCTATGACCTTCAAGCGCATGATCGTCGCAGGATTGCTGTTTACGGGCCTTGCCGGCTTGGTCTGCGTGTCTGCCATCGCCCAGCCCAATCCAGCCGTTTCGCAACCGGCTCCTGCGCGCGAGCCATGGCAGAACGAATTCGACAGCGTCTGTTCCCGGACTCAAGAAGCCATGAGCCTCTCGCAAGAAGAACTCGCAGCTCTGATCCAGAGATGCGACGCCCTACTGCCGCAGATCGAAAAGCTGGATGAAACGCGAAAGAAAGTCTTCACGGTACGACTTCGAAGCTGCCGAGGCCTTTATGCGTACGTACTCGAATCGAAAAGGAATGAGAAGAAATAGTTTCGGGCTCTCTCTGCTTCTGCTGGCCTGTGCGATTTCCTTCCTCACCGCCATTGCGTCAGCCCAAATCTATCTGCCTCCAGCTCCGCCCGCGCAGCCTTCCGACTACGGCAAGGTGATTCTGGACAACTACGCCTCCAAGGGGCCCGGAGCCGTGGTCTTCGATCATTGGCTGCACCGCTCCAAATTCACCTGCCGCCTCTGCCACGTCGATATCGGTTTTGCCATGCAGGCAAAGGCCACCGGAGTCAGTGCTGAAACCAACCGTCAAGGCTTCCACTGCGGAGCCTGTCACGACGGAAAAAGGGTCTTCGATGGCAAGCCGATCTTCGCCTCCTGTGCGGATGCTCCCGGCCCGCAATGCGCACGCTGCCATTCCCTTGGCAAAAAAGGCGTTCGCAAATACGAATACAAATCATTCACCGCTGCACTTCCGAAATCCAGCTATGGCATTGACTGGCTGGCTGCCGAGCACACCGGGGCCGTCAAACCGGTCGACTTCCTCGAAGGCATCACCGTGAAGCAGAAGCCAATGCAGAGCAGGGAAGATTTCACCATCAAAGCCGGCCTCGCATGGGTTCATCCCGTCGTCTTCTCTCACGAAAAGCATTCCGTCTGGAATGGCTGTGAACTCTGCCATCCGGAAATCTTCGCAACCGCCCAAAAATCCGCGGTCCAGTACACCATGTTTTCAAACGTCGAAGGCCATCACTGCGGAGCATGTCATCTGAAGGTCGCCTTCCCGCTCAACAATTGCAGCATGTGCCACCCGCGCGGGCCTTCGTGGGCGCAAATGAAGTAATGTAACGCGGGGCCGGGAATCCACCACCTGTGCCCCGAATCTTACCTCCCGCATGAGATGATTCCCACCTGCGCTGGGCCTTTGCGCCATATACTATGTTGCGCAGTTGATGGAATGATTTCGCAGGCTTCACGCCATGCCGCCAGTCGAGACCTCAAAGCTCTTCGCCGACCCCGAACGCCTCTTTGAAGGCTTTGAGAATCTCATGCCCTTTCGCGTGCAGGATATTCTGCTCGTCTCCAGCCTTTACGATTCCTTTATCCTCCGCGAAGACGGACGCCTGAACGAGTTGCTCATCGGCCAGTCCATGGAGCTCCATCTTCAGCACACCCCTGAAATCACCCACGTCTCAACCGCCGCCGAGGCCGTCGAACTCGCGCGCACCCAGTCCCGCTACAACCTCATCATCTCCAACGTCCACCTCGCAGACACAGATTGCCTCGGCCTCGCTGCCGCCGTACGCCAGGCCGGACTCGACATTCCCGTTGCCGTTCTCGCCTTTGACCATCAGGAAGTCCAGGCCCTCATCGCCCGCCCGCTTGAGGGTATCGAACAGATTTTTCTCTGGGAGGGCAATCCCCGTCTTTTGCTTGCCATCGTCAAATCCATCGAAGACCGCCGCAACGTCGAGCATGACTCGCTCAAGATTGGTGTCCCTGTCGTCCTCGTCGTCGAGGACGATGTGCGTTATTACTCCGCCCTGCTGCCGGAGATCTACACTGCCCTCATTACCCAGTCGCGCCGCGTCCTCAGCGAGGGCTACAACCTCGCGCACAAGCTCGTGCGCATGCGTGCCCGTCCCAAAATTCTCCTGGCCCAGGACTACGAGAGCGCCATCGCCATTGTGGAACGCTACCGCGGCTATCTCTTCGGCGTCGTCTCCGACGTCGAATTTCCCCGCGCCCGCCACCTCGATCCCGCTGCCGGTTTCGAACTCGCGCACCTGGTCCGCCGCTCCATCCCAGACATTCCCATCGTTCTCCAGTCCAGCGACTCGCAATTCCAGGCGCGTGCTCATCGTGAAGGCTTCGCCTTTCTCCGCAAAGGATCGGACACCCTGCTGGCCGACATGCGCCAGCTCCTCACTCACGAGTTTGCCTTTGGAGATTTCGTCTTCCGTCTCGCCGACGGCACCGAGGTTGCCCGTGCCGCCGATCTCGATGCCATGGAGTCGCAGCTTCGCCGCATTCCCGTCGAGTCGCTCATCTACCATGGCGAGCGCAATGACATTTCGCACTGGCTCATTGCCCGCACCGAGCTTGCGCTGGCCGAAAAACTCCGTCCCCGTCGCGTCGTCGATTATCAGGATGCCGAAGCCTTGCGTGCTCACTGCGTCCAAACCATCCTCGACTATCGCCGCGAGCAGAAGCAGGTTCTCGTCGGTGACTTCCAGCCCGCCCACTTCCACGCCTCCAGTGGATTTTTTCTCCGCTTCGGTATCGGCTCGCTCGGAGGCAAAGCGCGCGGCCTCACCTTCGTTCGACACCTGCTGCACCAATACAATGTCAGCCAGCGGTTTCCCGGCGTGCGCGTTTCCGTGCCCAACACTCTCGTCCTCGCCACCGATCTTTTCGAGCAGTTTCTCGCCGAGAACAACCTGGAGTCCTTCGCCATCCACTGCCACAGCGACGATGAGCTGCTCGACCGCTTTCTCGCCGCCGCTCTGCCGCGTTCGCTCCGCGCCGCTCTTGCCGCCTTCGTGGCTGAGGTCCATGTCCCCCTCGCCGTCCGCTCTTCCAGCCTGTTGGAAGACTCGCAGTACCAGCCATTCACCGGCGTCTATGACACGTTCATGCTCGGCAACCGCGCTTCCGAACTCGATACTCGCCTCGAAGAACTCATCGAAGCCGTCAAGCGCGTCTACGCCTCCACCTTCACCCAGCATTCCAAGGCCTATATCCACGCCACGCCCTTCCGCCTTGAAGAGGAGAAGATGGCGGTCATCATTCAGGAGGTCGTCGGCGCAGGCCATGGCACGCGTTACTACCCGGATTTCTCCGGTGTCGTCCGCTCCCGCAACTTCTATCCCGCCGAACCCATGCAGCCCAACGATGGAATTGCCACCGTCGCTCTCGGACTCGGGCGCACCGTCGTCGATGGCGGAAAGTCGCTCTCATTCTGTCCCCGTTTTCCCCGCAACATGATCCAGTTCTCCAGCGTCGAAGACATCCTGCGCAACTCGCAAACCGAATTCATGGCGCTCGATCTCGCTCCCAACCACGATTCCCACTCCCCTGATTCTCGCTCTCATCACGACTTCGCCCAGCCGCCGCGCTCCCGCAGCGTCGAACGTCTGCGCGAGCATTCCTACTCTCTGCGCGATGCCGAAAAAGACGGCACTCTGCACTACGTCGCCTCAACCTACTCGCGAGACAATGCGGCTATCTACGATGGCGTCAGCCGTCCCGGCCCGCGTGTCGTAACCTTTGCGCCCATCCTCAAACACGATCTCTTTCCGCTCGCCGAGCTGCTTGACTACCTCCAGAAGCTCGGTGCCGATGCCCTTGGCCGTCCCGTGGAGATTGAGTTTGCCGTACGCATGGGCAGCGCCTCCGAGTCCGCCGAGCTCGGCTTTCTCCAGATGCGTCCCCTATTTTGCGCGCGCGATACCGAAGACCTCGCCCTCGAACTCGTCGAGCCCTCCACCGTCCTCTGCCGCAGCTCCCACGTCCTCGGCAATGGCCGCATCGAAGACATCCAGGATGTAGTGGTGGTCGATTACGAGAGCTTCCATCGCGCCAACAGCGTCCAGGTCGCCGAAATCGTCGCCCGCCTCAATGCCCAACTCGTCAGCGCCAACACTTCTTACATCCTCATTGGAGTAGGTCGCTGGGGCTCCAAAGATCCCTGGCTCGGCATCCCCGTCACCTGGGATCAGGTCTCCGGCGCGCGTGTCATTGTCGAGGCTGGTTTCCGCGACTTCCGTGTCACCCCATCGCAGGGCAGCCATTTTTTTCAGAACCTCACCGCCTTCCGCGTCGCCTACTTCACCATCAACCCCGATCTCGGCGAAGGCCTTGTCGATTGGTCCTGGCTCGCCTCGCAGCCCGCGCTCGAAGAGTTCGGCCCCGTCCGCCACCTCCGCTTTGAATCTCCCTTCACCGTCGCCATCAGCGGCGCCCGCGGCGTCGGCGTCATCCTCAAACCCGGTTCATGATGAGAGACTCCTCGCGCCCACTGCCGGAATTCCCTTCATTCTCCCGGAACGATATAATCAAGATTCACACAAGGGTGGCCCACATCCGCCCTCTTTTGGCGAATGTGGGATCTATTCACGCCCGTAACGCAGCCCATCTCATGGAGGATTTTCCCTTTGGCTTCTCAGCTCACGCCCGCAGTCACCGACTTTAAAGTTGCCGACCTCTCTCTAGCCGACTGGGGGCGCAAGGAAATCTCCATTGCCGAGTCCGAAATGCCCGGCCTCATGGCCATCCGCCGCAAGTATTCTGCCGAGAAGCCGCTCAAAGGCGTCCGCATCACCGGCTCGCTCCACATGACCATCCAGACCGCCGTCCTCATCGAGACCCTCGCCGAGCTCGGCGCCAGCGTTCGCTGGGCAAGCTGCAACATCTTCTCCACTCAGGACCACGCCGCCGCCGCCATCGCCCTCACCGGCGTACCGGTCTTCGCCTGGAAGGGCGAATCGCTCGAAGAGTATTGGGATTGCACCTACCGTGCCCTCAGCCATCCCGGCAACCTTGGCCCCCAGCTCATCGTCGATGACGGCGGCGACGCCACGCTGCTCATCCACAAGGGATACGAGCTCGAAAACGGCTCCGACTGGGTCAATACTCCCAGCGGCTCGCACGAAGAAAAGGTCATCAAGGATTTGCTAAAGAAGATTCACGCCGAAACCCCTCAGCGCTGGCATCAGGTCGTATCCGCGTGGCGCGGCGTCTCCGAGGAGACCACCACCGGCGTCCATCGCCTCTACCGCATGAAGGAAGAGGGAACGCTGCTCGTCCCTGCCATCAACGTCAACGATTCGGTCACCAAGTCGAAGTTCGACAATCTCTACGGTTGCCGCGAATCTCTCGCCGACGGCATCAAGCGCGCCACTGACGTCATGGTCGCCGGCAAAGTCGCCGTCATCTGCGGACACGGAGACGTGGGCAAAGGCTCAGCTCAATCCCTGCGCGGCATTGGCGCCCGCGTCATCGTTACCGAAGTCGATCCCATCAACGCTCTCCAGGCTGCCATGGCCGGCTACCAGGTCACCACCGTCGAAGAAACTCTCGGCATCGGCGACATCTACGTCACCTGCACCGGCAACGTCGACATCATCACCTTCGAGCACATGGCCCGCATGAAGGATCAGGCCATCGTCTGTAACATCGGACACTTCGACAACGAGATCGAAGTCGATCGCCTCAACAATGCTCCCGGCGTCGTCCGCACCAACATCAAGCCGCAGGTCGATATGTACACCTTCCCCGACGGCCACTCCATCTTCTTGCTTGCCGAAGGCCGCCTCGTCAATCTTGGCTGCGCTACCGGACACCCCAGCTTCGTCATGTCCAACAGCTTCGCCAACCAGACCCTCGCGCAAATTGATCTCTGGAACCACCGCGACACCTACGCAGTCGATGTCTATACTCTCCCCAAACACCTCGACGAAGAAGTTGCCCGCCTGCACCTGGAAAAGATCGGCGTCAAACTCACCACCCTCACCCAGAGACAGGCCGACTACATCGGTGTCCCCGTCTCCGGCCCCTACAAGCCTGACAGCTACCGCTACTAGGTCGAAAGCTAGAGAACTCACCAGGGTGCCCCGTTCAGCTTCTTTTGCTTGGGCGGGGCCTTTGACTTTGCTTATTGATTTTGCTCTTGCCTTCGTTTTTTAAGTTGTCATCCTGAGAGTTAGCGAAGGACCCCAGCACGGCTCAAATCTTCGTTGCCGCTCCAGAGGCACCCCAGCCACCAATCGATTCTCACGGGTAGATGAGGCCCGTTTTTGGCGATCTGCGCCCCTCCGGTGTTACGATTCCCACATAGACCATGAACCCAACCTTCTGGAGCTCCCGCAAGGTCTTCCTCACCGGACACACCGGGTTTAAGGGCAGTTGGCTCGCCTTCTGGCTGCTCTCCGTGGGAGCCGATCTCTGCGGCTACGCCCTCGACCCTCCCACCGACCCAAGCCTCTACCGCCTCCTCGGGTTGGACGCTGGTGGCCCACATCCGCCATCCTTTGACGAATGTGGGATGAGCGCACGGCTCCGTTCCATTCGCGGAGACATTCGCGACCTCGCCGCCCTCGAATCCGCCATGCGCGGCTTCGCTCCCGAAGTCGTCATCCACATGGCCGCCCAGCCGCTCGTCCGTCTCTCCTACCAGAATCCGGTCGAGACTTACGCCGTCAACGTCCTCGGCACCGTGCACCTCCTCGACGCCGTTCGCCACACTCCCAGCGTCCGCTCCGTCGTCGTCATCACCAGCGACAAGTGCTACGAAAATCAGGAGTGGCACTGGCCCTATCGCGAGCACGAGCCCATGGGCGGACACGATCCCTACAGCAGCAGCAAAGGCTGCGCCGAGCTCGTCACCTCCGCCTACCGCCGCTCCTTCTTTCATCCCGATCTTTACGCCAGCCACCACGTTGCCATCGCATCCGCCCGCGCCGGAAACGTTATTGGCGGCGGCGACTGGGCTCCCGACCGCCTCGTGCCCGACATCATGCGAGCCTTTTCCTTAGCCGCGCCGGTCATCATCCGCAATCCCGAGGCCGTCCGTCCCTGGCAGCATGTCCTTGAGCCGCTCTCCGGATACATCACCCTAGCCGAGCGCCTCTACTCCGACGGCCCCGCCTTTGCCGAGCCGTGGAACTTCGGTCCTGCCGACTCCGACGCGCGTCCTGTCCGCGACCTCGTCACCGAACTGGCTTATCTCTGGGGAGACTGCGCCTCCTGGGAATCCTCCGCTCCTGAGAGCGTCCACGAAGCAAACCTGCTTCGCCTCGATTCCTCCAAAGCCCGCGCCAAACTTGGCTGGACTCCGCGCTGGAGCTTCAACCAGACTCTCGCCCGCACCGTCGAGTGGTACAAAGCCTTCTACGCCGGTCAAGATGTCCGTGCCTGCACCTTGAATCAGATCGAATTATTTATGCAGCAAGCCAAACGTCAATCCGCGCCGGATGTGAGTGCATGACAACCGAAGAGCTACGCCAGCAGATTCTCCAACTCGTCACCCAGTACGCCGCGCAGCGTCACGCACCGCGCCCCTTCGTTCCCGGAGAGTCTGTCATCCCTCCTTCCGGCAAAGTTTTCGGCTCCGAAGAACTCTGCAACGCCGTCGATGCCGCTCTCGACTTCTGGCTCACCACCGGGCGCTTCAATGCCGACTTCGAGCGCCGCCTCGCCGAATTCCTAGACATCCGCTGGGCCGTCACCACCAACTCCGGCTCCTCCGCCAACCTGCTCGCCGTCGCCGCTCTCACCTCACCCAAGCTGGAGGAAAAAGCCCTGCGTCCCGGAGATGAGCTCATCACCGTCGCCGCCGGTTTTCCCACCACCGTCAATCCCGCCGTGCAGCACGGGCTTACCCCTGTCTTCGTCGATGTCGATATCCCCACCTACAACATTCAGCCCGCCGCCATCGAAGCCGCCATCACCCCGAAGACGCGCGCCATCATGGTTGCCCACACTCTCGGCAATCCCTTCAACCTAGCCGCCGTCACGCGCATCGCCCGCGAACACAATCTCTGGCTCATCGAGGATTGCTGCGACGCCCTCGGTTCCCGTTACAACGGCCAGCTCGTCGGAACCTTCGGAGACATCGCAACCCTCAGCTTCTATCCCGCCCACCACATCACCATGGGCGAGGGCGGAGCCGTCTTCTCCAACAACAGTCAGCTCAAGATCCTTGTCGAATCCTTCCGCGACTGGGGACGCGACTGCTGGTGCGATCCCGGCAATGACAACACCTGCGGCAAGCGATTCGAGTGGCAGCACGGCAGCCTTCCCTTCGGCTACGACCACAAATACGTCTACTCGCACATCGGCTACAACCTCAAAATCACTGACTTCCAGGCCGCCGTCGGCCTTGCGCAACTCGACCGCCTCCCGTGCTTCATCGCCCAGCGCCGCGCCAACTTCGCCTACCTTCGCGACCGGCTCAAGCCCTTCGAGGAGTTCCTCATCCTCCCCGAGCCCACCCCCAACTCCGACCCTTCCTGGTTCGGATTCCCCATCACCGTGCGTCCCTCGGCTCCGGTCTCCCGCCTCGAACTGCTGACCTTCTACGACGCCAGCAAAATCGGCAGCCGCCTGCTCTTCTCCGGGAACCTCACCCGCCAGCCCGCCTACAAAGACGTTGCCTACCGCATCTCCGGCCCACTCACCAACACAGACATCGTCATGAACCAAACCTTCTGGCTCGGCATCTACCCCGGCATCACCCCCGCCATGATGGACTTCGTCGCCGACCGCACCGCCGCCCTAATCAAGAAAGCCAGTGCCCGTCCCGCGAAGATGCCATGATTCGCGACTATTCCTAATTGAAGGATCGGCTATTCTGGGAACTCATTCAGAGATCTCAGATGCAGGTAGACCTAGCAACCACATCTTCCCCAGGTCAAAGGATTGCCCTGATGTCGAAAAGAGCGCGCAACATCGAAATGTATTCCTACCAATCACCCTCTAGGCGACTGGCGATAAAGGTCCTGTTCTGTGCACTCATTCTGGTGGGGCCAGCTCATTCTCAAGACGTGACCGCTACTCAAGACGCGACCGCCTCGGTTTCAGATGCGAAGATTACGTTTTACTCGAATAAGATCACGTTGACCGGCGGGACTCGCGGCAAGAAACCCGGCGCATTCATGGGTCGAATCTTCGATGGAGATCACGAACTTGCCTTTATGGTGCCAGCTCGATTCGTTACTTTCCGTGTGCGTCCTGGCCTTCATGTATTCACTGCGACATCATGGATGAGTAAGAGCGCGAACTTCAGGGTCAGGGCCCAAATCACCATGGATCTGGCAGCGAACGAGCACTACTTTTTCGAGAGCGGAACTCTGTCAGACAGTCCAACTTTCGTACTTCAAAATGTGACGTGTGCGGAAGCGCGGCAAGACAACACACGCACGAAGCCACTCAAATCAGGGCACCTCAGGCCGGATGGCATACCAATCGTCGTTTCTGAGACATCGTTTCCGCAGTGCCCGGTACCGCACCTCCCAGTCGATGCGAACTGACTGCTCAGGTCGGGCGGGTGCCCCATTCTAGCTTGCCTCTTTTGGCAAGCTAGAATGGGGTCTATTGAACGGAAAACCCTCGTCGCCGAACGGCGTCGTGATCAAGGAACTCCTTACGAGCGCTGTTATAGCGCTTGCGCTAGGGTAGCGAATGCACTTTGGAGGAAATCCAGCGCGGCCAACTGGATATGGGTTGCACCTGTGGTTTCACTATTGTTCAGAGCCATACTGTTTGAGACAACTCCTCACGGATCAGTAATTGCGGGCTCGGAGACCATCTGGAACTTCTTCGGCCTCGATATGTCCAACGGTGTATCGAGGGCGGCGATGGCGAACTACACCGTCTTCATCATTCCCACCGTCCGAACGGCGGCCTATTCCGTGTGAGCCATTGCAGTCGCAAGCATCTCCCACCTGAAATCAGAGAGCACAGCGGAACAGGGATAGTTGTCGAGAACAGCCCCTACATCCACCTATCCCCAAGCCGGAATTCCCCTTGCCCCCACTCCCAAGCTGGTAGCATAGGAACTGAAGCTATTCAGGGAATCTTGACTTGGACGTTCTGACCAACACCTCATCGCGCCGCCTCGCTTGGGCTGCGGTTCTTGCCTTATTTCTAGCCGTATATCTCGGCTCCGCCTTTTCTCCCGCCCTTCAGGATGATGTAGACACCTCGCACGCCATCGCCGCCCGCGAGATGCTCACTCGTCACGACTTCGTCACCCTCCACATCAACGGCGTTCGCTACCTGGAAAAAGCGCCGGTCATGTACTGGCTCGTCGCCGGATCGTACCGCCTTCTCGGCGTCACTGATTTTGCCACCCGCCTGCCCACCCTTGCCGCCATGTTTCTCATGGTCCTTCTCGGAATGGTTTGGGGCAGCCGCGCCTTTGGTTCTCGTGCCGGAGTCTACACCGGACTCTTCACCGCCACCGGTGTCGGCTTCTTTCTCTTCACCCGCGTCCTCATTCCAGATGCCATTCTCAGCCTCTTCATCGCCGCATCCTTCTATTGCCTGGTCTGTGCTCTCGACCGTCCCAACGCGCGCTGGACGTGGTATGCCATCTACGCCCTGTTGGCCCTCGCCGTCCTCACCAAGGGACTGCTCGCCCTCGTCGTCTTCGGTCTCACCCTCCCCGTCTATCTCGCCATCACCGGAGAATGGCGGCGCTGGCGTGAGTTTCATCTCTTCAGCGGCTTGCTTCTCTTCCTGGTCATCGCCGCTCCCTGGCACATCCTCGCCAGCCTGCGCAATCCCGGCTTCGGCAATCATCACGGCTTCCTCTGGTTTTACTTCGTCAACGAACACTTCCTGCGCTTCCTCGGCAAGCGCATTCCCAAGGACTACAACAAGCTTCCCGGCTATCTCTACTGGTCCCTGCACCTCGTCTGGCTTTTTCCCTGGAGCCTCTATCTCCCACTCGCTCTTCGGCGCCTATGCGCCCGCGGCCGGAGCGGCGTTAGTCGCCGCGTACCCGACCGCGAAGCGCCCAGTCAATGCGGCTCGGATGGCCCACATCCGCCGTCTTTTGGCAAATGTGGGAAGTTCACTCCACTCGACTTCCGCTCCCGCACCCGCTTGATCTGCATCCTCTGGGCCTCGGTCACGCTCGTCTTCTTCGCCCTTTCCACCAATCAGGAGTACTACACCCTCCCCGCCTATCTCGCCTTCTTCCTGCTCCTGGCCGATTCGCTCGCCGCCGAACAGCTCGATGGGGAAGGGAATACGCCGGACTCAGCGACGGGTACTGGCCAACAGATAGCGCCGACGCCGCTTCGCCCCTGGCTGCTCGCTACCTCTGCCGTCAGTGTCACCGTGCGCCTCGCCTTCGCCGCGGTCCTCATCGCGGGTCTCTGGTCCTCGCGTCACCTGCCCTTTGTCCCCGATATCGGCGCAGTCCTTGCCCAGACAAACCTCAACACCGACACGCTCTCCATGGGACACATCCTCAATCTCACCGGACAGTCCTTTGCCGCGCTGCGCCTCCCGGCCATCCTCGCCGTTATTGCCTTGGTCTTCGGTTCGCTCGCCGAACTCATCCTCTGCCTCCGTCGCCGATATCAGGCCGCCACCTGGGCGCTGGCCGTCACCATGATGGTCTTTCTCATCGCCGCACACGTTGCGCTGCTCCGCTTCGATCCATTTCTCAGCTCACACGTCTTGGCCATGCGCATTCAGCAGCAGGTGCAGCCGCAGGATCGCGTTCTCATCTACGGCGATGAGTCCTTCGGTTCTTCTCTTGTCTTTTACCTGCACCATCCCGTCGAACTCGTCAACGGACGCAGCAGTTCCCTCTGGTTCGGTTCAACTTTCCCGGACGCCCCCCACATCTTCCTTGACGATTCCGATCTTCGCCAACTCTGGGCGTCGCCAACCCGTGTCTATCTCTTCGTGCCGCAGCAAGACCTCTCAAAGGTCGAAACGCTGCTTCCCGCTCCCAGGGTCTTTACCGAAAGCTCCGGCAAGGTGATCTACATCAACCACTGACCTGCGCCCGGAGGACCGTCAGATGGTCCTCCCGTCGCGTCTTCAGAATTATCGTTCCAGTGCCCGTCGCCGCAACGCCTCAGGTTCTGGGTGTGCCCCGATATTCGAACTGGTAACCGGTCTTATCTCCCGGATAGAAAAACTCATTGAGTCGCGGCCTCTCTCTCGCACCCGTCTGCGTGAACTCGACCTCGACCTGGCTCAAGTCCCTGGAGCGCTCCACTGGAATCACTTCAAACAGCCCAACGGGCCGTGCCCCGTCCGCCGTGCTGATCTGGACGACTTTGTAATCTCCATCTTCGGCAAACTTCATCTCATACTTGCCCGGAGCCAGCACCTGTCCCGGTACATTGACCAGAACCGTCACCGTGAAGACAATCTTTTCGTTGGCCGTATCCGCCCGCACGGCTGGGACAGCGGCAAACAAGGCTATCAACGCTATTCCGAAAGCAATGGCAGCAAGTTTGTGTCTCATCTTGTCCTCCTTTTCTTTTGCGCAATTGGTTTCCCAGTAGATGTCCAGAGAGTCATGAGGGCTGTTATATCCGCGATATGAGGTCATATCCGAACATTTCATCGCAATGCGTGATAGCTGCCTATTCGAATCCTGCGGTGACCTGCGCCGGATAGATCTCCGCCTTGGCCGTTACAGTTCCAGTTGTCACTCGTAGGAATTCGTTGCGAAAGCACTCCGAATCTGATGTAATCGCGTGCGCTACTCAGGAAAGCGAATCTGGATGTTTCTCGCTCAGGCATCTACTCGCCTGCAATGCAGACTGCAACCTTACCTCAGCCAACTCCAGTGATGGCCGGCTGAATTCACGAAAGAGGAGTGAGTCTTGAGAACTGCTACTCTAAAATCGCTATTGCTCGTTGGGGGCCTCTCGATCATGTTAGCTACTCCATCCGTCACGTCAGCTTCCGAGATAAAGGTGCTGTGCACCCATGCTTTCATGGAGGCCATGACCCAGGTCGCCCCTCAGTATGAACAGCAGACCGGAAACAAACTCGTATTCACCTGGGGCACCACCGGCTATATCGTGAAGCTCATCAATGGCGGCCAACCTGCCGACCTCGTAATCGCCACTGCTCCCGCCATGCAAAACCTGGTGAAGACCGGCAAACTCGTCGCCGGAAGCAATGTTTCCATCGCCAGCACCGGCATCGGCGTCGCCGTCCGCACCGGCACACCCAAGCCCGACATCAGCTCGGCTGAGGCGCTCAAGAAGTCGCTGCTATCCGCGAAATCCATCTCTTATTCCGATCCAGCAGATGGTGCTGCCAGCGGCATCCACTTTGCCAAGGTGCTGCAGCAGCTTGGAATCGCCGACCAGATGAAGTCAAAATCAAAGTTGGTAGGAGGAGGTGGGAACGTAGGCGAGGTTGCGGCAAAAGGCGAAACCGAAATTGCCATTCAGATGACCAGCGAGCTCTTGCCCGTCCCCGGTATCACCTACGTCGGTCCGTTGCCCAAGGAGTTGCAGGACACCACGGTCTTCGCCGCAGGCATTTCTGCCACCACAACTCAGCAGGCCGCGGCCAAGGGACTCATCGACTTCCTTATGTCACCGGGCGTAGAGCCCAAGTTTAAGTCGACTGGACTGGACCCTGTAGCGAAGTAATTGCATAACAATTGCATAACAAGTGATTGCCTAACAGCAACGTCTCTGCGGAGTGAACTTGCTCTTCACTCCGCACTTCTTGCTAAGTTTCGCGGGAAGGGAAGTGCTCCTGCTCTTCACACATTCTGGATGTTTACGATATTCCCTTGCCGATCCCGCATCCGCACTCTGCCGTCTTCAATCAGTTCAAACCGTCCATCGCGCCAGCTGATTTTGCGGCTTATGTAGCTGGCCACCCACACCGTAAAGCCCAGCAGGTCGCGCACCGCATACATCCATGGCCGCCGCAAACACTCGCGGTCCCGTGTAATCCCCCACCCAATCGCCTCTGCCTCAATGCACCGGTTCACCACCGACCACCCCAGCACCGCCGCGCCCATCGCCACGTGCCCCAGCCCAATTCCGGCCAGCAGAGCCAGCAATCCATACGGCACCGCATACACCAGTCCCGACCCCAGATGTCCCAGAGGCCGCGATCTCCTCGTTCCTGCCGCCCACCGTACCTGCCGCTGCCACATCCGCTTAAAGGTCATCGGCGGCACTACGTGCGAAATGATGTGCCGCGAAATCGCAACGTCGAAGCCCTGGTCCGCCACAAACTTTCCAATCACAAAGTCGTTGGAGAAGTATTCGCCAATCGCCTTGTAGCCGCCAATCGCCGTCAGCGCGTCGCGCCGCACCACAATCGTCGGTCCCAACCCGAACTTCATCCCCTCCATCCAGTTTGCGATCACCACTCCCGCCGTCATCTCCACGCTCATGCCAATTGCGTCCATCCGTGACCAGAAGCCGCCCCGGTTCAGTCCGCGATACACACACGTCAGCAGTCCCGTCTTCTCATGCAGCAGCGGAGGAACCACCTGGCGCAGGTAGTCCTCCGCCACAATCACGTCGCTGTCGCTGGTCACCAGAATCTCGCCCCTCGCCACCTCCGCCATGCGATAAAACGAGTACGCCGGAGGATTCGGCCAAGGCGGTTCGCCGTTCACCACAATCCGCGATGCTCGTTCCGGATGCCGTTCCATCACCCGCCGCGCCACCGCAATCGCCGCA
This sequence comes from uncultured Acidobacteriaceae bacterium, assembly GCA_964559875.1. Lineage (GTDB taxonomy): Bacteria > Acidobacteriota > Terriglobia > Terriglobales > Acidobacteriaceae > TOLSYN. The sequence goes on along the minus strand of CAZLJQ010000013.1, from coordinate 18,294 downwards.
TCGTCTTCTTCATCCACGGCAAACAGCACCTCAAACTCCGGATACTGTTGCGTAAAGAAGCTCTCCAGATTTTCTTCCAACTGTGGTTCCACTCCATGCAGCGGCTTCAGCAGCGACACAAAAGGAAGCTGCGCATCGCCCAGCGTGGCCTCAAAATCCTTCTGCTCTCTTGCAATCGCGTGGAAGCGCCGCGCGCCGATCAGCGCCAGCACCAGGAAGACGCTGGACGACAGCGTGCCGACCGTAGCAACAACGGCGGCCAGAATTGCCAACTCATGCATAATGTCTATCTTTCCGCCGCCGCCTGTTGCTGCACGATAAATCGCGCAGCCGCGGCCAAGTCGTCAAACACATAATCCGGAGTCGCACTGTGACGCTCGTCGCGTCCTCCAACACCGGTCCGCAGCAGTACAGAGCGCACGCCGCAATTGTGGGCTGTCTGCACGTCGCTCGTGCGGTCGCCAATCAACCAGCTTCTGCTCAGGTCAAGATTCAGCTCACGCTCCGCCTGCCACACCATGCCGCCACTTGGCTTGCGGCAATCGCAGTCGAATTTCAACTCCGTCCGCTCGCCCTCAAATCCCTGGTCCGGATGATGCGGGCAATGATAAATGCCGTCGATAAACGCGCCCTCGCGGCTCAACTCCATCTCCATGTAGTCGTGGACTCGCAGCAGCTCCGCCGTAGTGCACGTTCCGCGAGCGATCACCGGCTGGTTCGTAATCACCGCAATGCGGTACCCCGCCTCGCGCAATTTCCTTATCGCCGACGCCGCGCCCGGAATCAGTTTCAACTGGTCGGGACGCCATATGTAGGAAACTTCTTCATTGATCGTGCCGTCGCGATCCAGCAAAACTGCTGGCCGCTTCACATCCAAACTTCCGCGCGCCACCACTCCGCTGCTTACATCCTCCGCCACGCGGTCCAGCCGCTCCGGAGTCCCCGCGTCCTTGATGTACTCCAGGCTGCGGTATCCATGCAGGTGCGCCCCTTCGCCAAGCAGCTTTGGAAACACGTCCTTCGCAAAGTCCAGAGGCTTCTCCGGCACTCCAATTCCCCGCAACGCGCTGGCTTTCATAACATACAGTGCCGCGTTTACCTGATTGAGTGCCACGCCCTGGTGAGGATATCCATGAATCGCAACCACCCTCCCGTGCTCATCCGTCTCCACCAAATCGGAATCCTGCGGATGATCGTTGGGGTGCAGAAACAATGTAGCCGCCGCGCCGTTCGCCTCATGTGCCGCGTACAGCCGCTTCAAATCCACATTCAGCATCGTGTCGCCGTAAAGCACCAGGAACTCATCCGGTAGTTGATCCAGCGCCGCGATCACCGCGCCTGCCGTGCCCAGCGGTGTCGCTTCGTCAATGCACTGCACATCTAGCCCGTGGTCTTTACCGCAAAACTCCCGGATCGCCTCCGCGCCGTATCCGCACAGCACGGTTACCTGCTCCGCCCCGTGCCGCCTCAGCAACTCAAGCTGATACTCCAGCAGAGGCCGTCCCTTCACCGGAACCAATGGCTTCGGCAACCCGTTGCTGCGCGTGGCCAGCCGGGAACCTTTGCCTCCCGCCAGAATAACTGCTTTCACGATCTATACCTTTCTTTTGCCTGGCGTCAGCGGCCGGAGGGCCATCAGTTGGCCCGTACCCGTCGCCAAGCCGCTTATTGCCGCGTACCTGACTGCAAAGCTTCCGCGCCTCACAGCCCGGAGTGGGTTTTGATCTCTTCTTCCACGCGTTCAGGATCAAGCGTCGTCGGGTTGTAGAAAATGATCTTGCTTCCCTCGCGCTCAAAGCTGAAGGGGATTCGCCGCAACCCGCTCAGCGCCTGTTTTACCGCGATCTGCCGCTCCTGCGGAACATACAGCAGCAAGAATCCGCCGCCGCCCGCACCCAGAATCTTTCCTCCCAGCGCGCCCGCCTTGCGAGCATCTTCGTACCAGCCGTCGATCGCCGAGTTTGAGATGCGATCCGTCAGGCTCCTCTTCAGCAGCCAGCTCTCGTGCAGAATCTCGCCCACCCCGTCCGCATTGCCGCTCTCCAACTCGTGCCGCACTGCGTGCGCCAGCTCCACCATGCGGTGCATCTTCTCAATCGCCGAGCGCTGCTCGCCTAGCACCTGCGTCTGTTCCTTCAGGATCTCCCCCGCGTTGCGCGTGATCCCCGTGTAGAACATCATCAGGTTGCGCTGCAGCTCTTCCAGCGTTCGTGTGCGGCAAATCAGCGGTTCCACCTTCACCGAACCGTCAGGATGAAAGTGGTACATCCTCAGATCGCCAAAGGCCGCTGCAAACTGGTCCTGCTTGCCGATAGGGTCGCCGCACAGGCCGATCTCCACATGGCAGGCCTGCTCCGCCAAATCCTGCGGAGACGCGTGCCGCCCCTGGTAAGCGTACAGGCCGTTCAGCAGCCCCACCGTAAATGAACTTGACGAGCCTAGCCCGCTGCCTCTGGAAGGAATGTCTGCATGGGAGGTAATCTCGATACCTTTTCGCGGCCCCAGCATCTCCAGGCAGTGGCGCACAATCGGGTGTTGAATCTCGCCAACCCGCTCCACCTCTTCCGTGCGCGAGTAGCCAATGCGGATATGATCGTCGAACTTCTGCTGAAGGGTTAAATAGACGTACTTATCGATGGTGACGCTGACCACCGCTCCGCCGTGTTCGCGGTAATAGCTTTCAATATCGCTACCGCCTCCGGCAAAGCTCAGGCGGCATGGCGTTTTGCTGATGATCATGCGTGTCTAGTCCGCAACCTGCGCGCGATCCAGTGCCCGGACGGCCAGCTTCAAATCCACCACGGCGTGGATCAGCGCCGTGTGCGCCACTTCCACAATGCCGTACTCGCTCACTCCTACGTGGAAGTTCACGTCGCCCAGCGCGCGCAGCGGATTGTCAGCCCGGAAGCCGGTGATAGTAACCAGTCTGCAGCCAATCTCGCGTGCAACCTCAGCGCCCCGCAAAATATTCGGTGACGCGCCGGAGCTGGAGATGGCGAACAGCACGTCGCCCTTGCGTGCGTGGAATCGTAGCTGTCCGGCAAAAACCTCTTCATAGCCGAAGTCATTGCCCAGGCATGTAAGCGCTGCTCCGTCGTTGAAGCACATCGCCGGTATCCCGCCGTTCTTGCTGAAATCAATCGCCATGTGGCTCGCAATTCCCGCCGAACCGCCATTGCCAATGAACATCAGCTTGCCGCCGCCGTCGGTTGCTTCCAGCGCAATCTGCAGTGTGCGCTCATAGGCCTCGCCGCGGCTCAACACGCGTCCTTTCGGCCCGGTGCACTGGACCTTCTCGATGGCATCGGAGAGGTCCTGAAAATATAAGTCGATGTGATTCTTCACTCAGCCCTCCTGCGGGCTGCCGCATAACCGGCTTTCATCCAGATAGTTCCAAGCTCGTTCTATCTCAGCATTATATATCGTAAGGCCACGCTTCCAAGCCGCCGTCAGCGACCTGCCGCCCATTCAAGTTGAGTGGTGTGGCTCGCTCGGCGGGTGGCCATTTCAAGCCCTCCAGCGCGGGTGTCCCATTCAAGCTTTACTTGAGTGTGGCCCATTCAGGCCCTCTATTGGCTTGGGTGGCGCTTTTGCTTTTGATTTTGCCCCCGCCCGTCTCCGCAAACAGAAGCTCGGGTGGCCCATATTCGCCTTATTTTGGCGAATGTGGGATTGAGGCGGACGGCGGTATGCCTCGGATGCCCATTCAAGCCTTCTGTTGGCTTGAGTGGGACTTTGCTTTTGACCTACCCATCACCCATTCCACAAACAGAAAGGGCCAAGGTCTTGTTTTCCCTTGGCCACAATCATCAATCGATTTTGCTCTACGCGAAGATCTCGCCCGGCAGGCTGTTCAGCGTGCGCGACTTCAGCGTGTTCGTATTCTTCCGCATGTTGCTGATCGGAATCGGCATCTTCCGCGACTCTGAAGCAGTCATCTTGCCCAGCTCCTTGCGTTCGATCCGCAGCTTGAGCGTGCGCTCAAATCGCCGCAACTCGATCATCTCGGCTCCGCTCACGATCGTCGACGCAATGCCTGAAAGGCCCATGCGCCCCGTACGGCCAACGCGATGGATAAAGTCTTCCGGGATCGCCGGCAAATCGTAGTTCACCACGTGTGCAACATCGTCCACGTGAATGCCGCGTGCCGCCACATCGGTGGCCACCAGCACCTGGAACCGGCCTGCTTCAAAGCCTGCCAGTGCCGCAGAACGCTGGCTCTGCGTGCGGTCGCCGTGAATCATCGACGCGGCGAATCCGTCGCGTATCAGATCCTTGGCCAACCGCTCGGTGCCGCGCTTCGTACGGGCAAAAATCAGCGTCTTGCCACTTTCGTTATAGAGCAGCTCGCGCAGCACGTTGCCCTTCTGCATCGCCGGAACTTCAAAGGCCTGCAACTGTACGGTTTCAGCGGGCTTCAACACGTTGCCAAGTGATAGCCGAACCGCCGAGCGCGTGCAGCGCTGCAGCAATCCGTGTACTGACTTTTCCAGCGTTGCCGAATAGCACAGTGTCTGCCGCTCTGCCGGCAGTGCGGCCAGGATGCGCTGAATCGCGGGCAAAAAGCCCATGTCCAGCATCCGGTCCACTTCGTCCATCACCAGTACGCGCACCGTCTTCAGATCTACAATCCTGCGGCGCATGTAATCTTCCAGTCGTCCCGGTGTTGCCACAACCATCCGTGCTCCCGCGCGCAGTGCGCGGATCTGAACCTTCTCGCTCAGTCCACCAATGACCAATGCCGCTGGCGGAGCCTTCTTCGAACGCAGTGCTTCGTATTGCTCATGTACCTGAATGGCGAGTTCGCGCGTGGGCACAAGCACCAGCGCGTTGATCTTTCCCGCTGGCGTTGCCGCCAGCATTTCCATCACGGGGATCAAGAAGGCCAGCGTTTTACCGGTACCGGTCTGCGCTGTCGCAATCACGTCTTTGCCTTCAAGGGCCGGCGGAATCGCCTGAATCTGAACTGGGGTGGGGTTTACAAAGTTCTTTGCCGCAAGCGCCTGTTGTAGTTGCGCCTGGAGCGGCATTTCTTGGAATGTACTCATTCTATGGGTGTCTTCTTCTCTCTTTTACTGTGCGCGCGAGTTGGATGTGTGCGCGCGGAAACACATATCCTGCAATTTTCTGTCGGGAGGAGATTTTGAGATCGAATCGCAGTTACTGCTCGGCGGGGTCAACTCAGAATCGCGCATCCAACTTCGCGAGATACTGCTTGCATAGTATCACAAACCCCTGTGATGCCATCCGCTATTCTGGTTTTAGCCGTGAAGGATTAACCAAATAGCGAACAGTTACCTCTAACTCAATGATAAATCAGTCCATCGTTCAAATTCCGCGCAACCATGTACCAAGATAACAACCCCCGCTTCCTAACGATTGACTAAGTGGAGAATGGATGTGGATGACATTCCGGCAGCCGAAGGTAGCGTCTCGCTTACGAAATGCGAAGCAGAGCTGGATTTTGTCCCCGTATCTGTTGACTCTGGCGGCAGAGTTTAGGTAATCTTAATTACCGATTATGCTTCACATGGCCACATCCCCGCTTACAACACCGACAGCCGCCGACGTACGCACAACTGGCGTACCGAAGCGAATTACCACCGGCAGCGGGGGATAGAATCAGGCAATCTTAAACAGCCCGAGCACTACTCACCCGCCAATCAAATCAGGCGGGTTTTGTGTTTTTAGATTTATGTTTCCAGCGCATGGTCCATCTGCAGATGCGCAGCAGCACATGGGAGAGCAATGCGAGACGACAGAGAATTGCACGACGATCAGCAGCAACGGCACGCCAGCGGATTGCCGCCGGCGCAGGGTCTTTACGATCCGGCGAACGAGCATGATGCTTGCGGACTTGGTTTCGTCGCCAGTATTCGCGGCGAGAAGAGCCACTCCATCGTAGAGAAGGGAATCGAGGTGCTCACGCACCTGGAACACCGCGGAGCATGCGGCTGCGATCCCGAGACAGGCGATGGTGCCGGTGTGCTGATTCAGATTCCGCACGAGTTCTTTGTGCGCGAGTGCGCCGCGCTGGGCATGACGTTGCCTGAGCCCGGTGGCTACGCGGTCGGCATGGTATTTCTCCCCGTCGGCAAAAAGGAACGCTTGCAGTGCGAAGGCGTGGTCGAAAAAATTCTCGGTGAAGAAGGCTTCGAGGTGCTCGGCTGGCGCGACACGCCGGTAGACCCAAGTGCGATTGGCCGCGTGGCGCGCGGCTCTCAGCCCTACATCGAGCAGATCATCCTGAAGACCCTTCAGCCACTGGAAGAGCTTGAGTTCGAGCGAAAGCTTTACGTCGCAAGGCGGCGGATAGAAAACGAAATCGCGCACGCCGAAATCGAAGGCCGCAGCAACTTCTACATCCCTTCGCTCTCCTGCCGCACCATCGTTTACAAGGGATTGTTGCTTGCTCCGCAGATTACGAAGTTTTATCCCGAGCTGGGTGATCCGTTGTTAAAGAGCGCGCTCTGCCTGGTTCACCAGCGCTTCTCCACCAACACCTTTCCCAGCTGGCCGCTTTCGCATCCCTACCGTCACATCGCGCACAACGGCGAAATCAACACCGTCAAGGGCAACGTCATCTGGATGAACGCGCGCCAGCGCCTGTTGGAGTCTCCACTCTTTGGCGCCGACCTGCAGAAGATTTTCCCGGTCATTACTCCCGGCCTCAGCGATTCCGGTTCGCTGGACAACGCAGTTGAGTTACTGCTGCACTCCGGGCGTGAACTGCCGCACGTGATGGCCATGCTGATTCCCGAAGCTTGGTCGCGCAATCCGCACATGGACCCGGAGCTGCGCGCATTTTACGAGTATCACGCGTCGTTGATGGAGCCTTGGGATGGACCCGCATCCATGGCCTTCACCGATGGCCGCGTGATCGGCGCAACCCTGGACCGCAACGGTCTGCGTCCGGGCCGTTACGTGGTTACCACCGATGACTTGGTTGTGCTCGCTTCCGAGGCTGGAGTGCTGGAGTTCTCGCCCGAGCGTGTGAAGTACAAGGGCCGCCTGCAGCCGGGCCGCATGTTCCTGGTGGATACCGTTGCCGGCCGCATCATCAGCGACGACGAGGTCAAGACAAAGCTTTCCGCACGCCAGCCCTACGCCGAGTGGATCAAACAGAACCAGGTCACACTGGAGCATTTGCCCGAGCCCACGCGCGTGCATGGTCCCAGTCAAGAAACCATCATTGCGCAGCAGCGCACCTTCGGTTACACGGAAGAAGACATCAAGATCATCATGGAGCCGATGGCGCGCAACGGCGAGGAGCCCACTGGTTCGATGGGCGCCGACACGCCACTGGCTTGTCTCTCTGATCGGCCGCAACTCCTGTTCAACTATTTCAAGCAGCTCTTTGCGCAGGTCACCAACCCGCCTATCGATCCCATTCGCGAAGATATTCTAATGTCGCTGACCAGCTACATCGGCACCGAGCGCAATATTCTCGATGAGACTCCGCTGAACTGCCACACGCTGAAGCTGCCCCAGCCGGTGCTGACCAATCGCGACCTGGAGAAACTGCGCCGTGTCTCCAGTGGCGATCTGCTGGCTACCACCCTCACGGCTGCGTTCCGTGTGGATGAAGATGGTCCGGGACTCAAGCGCGGACTCGATGGCCTCTGCCGCCGGGCCTCGCTCGCCGTGGAATCCGGTTACACCCTGCTGATTCTCTCTGACCGCGGCGTGGATAAGGAATATGCGCCTATCCCCTCGCTGCTGGCCCTGGCCGCTGTGCACAACCACTTGGTGAAGGAAGGATCGCGCACCAAGATCGCGTTGATCGTGGAGAGCGGCGAGCCGCGCGAGGTGATGCACTTTGCTCTGCTGATCGGCTACGGCGCCAGCGCGGTGAATCCCTACCTGGCGATTGAGACGCTGGAAGACATGGTGTTCCGCGGATTACTCCCTCCGGAGATCACGGCGGAAAAAGCGGTGAAGAATTTCATCAAGGCCATCGACAAGGGATTGTTGAAGACCTTTTCGAAGATGGGCATCTCCACCTTGCAGAGCTATCGCGGCGCGCAGGTCTTTGAAGCCATCGGCCTCAGTCGCGAATTGGTGCGCGAGTATTTCTCCGGCACCGTCTCCCGCATTGAAGGAGTGGGCCTGGAAGTGATCGCGCACGAAGCAGTTCTTCGTCACGAGCACGGCTTCCGTCCGCGTACCGCGTCGGAGTTGGAACTGGAAGTTGGCGGGGCCTACCGCCATCGCGTCGATGGCGAATATCATCTGCTGAATCCGCAGACGATCAGTAAGCTGCAACATTCGGTGCGGCAGGGCAGTGCCGAGGTCTTCAAGGAATACACCGACCTCATCGACAAGCAGAACAAGCAGCTCTGCACGCTGCGCGGGTTGCTGCAATTGAAGGAGCGCGACAAACCACTGCCGCTGGAGGAAGTGGAACCAGCAAAGGAAATTGTGAAGCGTTTTGCCACGGGAGCCATGTCCTACGGCTCCATCAGCAAGGAAGCGCATGAGACTCTTGCGATTGCGATGAACCGCATCGGTGGCCGCAGCAACACCGGCGAGGGCGGCGAAGATGCAGAGCGTTTCAAGCCAGATGCTTCCGGCGATTTGCGGCGCAGTTCGGTGAAGCAGGTTGCTTCGGCGCGTTTCGGCGTTACCGCGAATTACCTGGTAAACGCCGACGAGTTGCAGATCAAGATGGCGCAGGGTGCAAAGCCCGGCGAAGGCGGACAGTTGCCGGGGCATAAGGTGGACGCGGTGATCGCGAAGCTTCGCCACTCGACTCCGGGCGTAACCCTGATTTCGCCGCCGCCGCATCACGACATCTACTCCATTGAAGATTTGGCGCAACTGATCTACGACCTGAAGAACATAAATCCGCAGGCGCGCATCAGCGTCAAACTAGTCTCCGAAGTGGGCGTGGGTACGGTTGCTGCCGGCGTTGCCAAGGCGCACGCCGACGTAGTGCTGATCAGCGGCGACAGTGGAGGCACCGGCGCATCGCCGGTCAGTTCCATCCGGCACGCCGGTATTCCGTGGGAACTTGGACTTGCCGAGGCGCAGCAAGTGCTTCTGCTGAACGATCTGCGCAGCCGCATTCGCGTGCAGACCGACGGCAAGCTACAGACCGGCCGCGATGTAGTAATCGCAGCTCTGTTGGGTGCCGAGGAGTTTGGCTTTGCGACCACGCCGCTGGTTGCGATGGGCTGCATCATGATGCGCAAGTGCCATCTCAACACCTGTCCCGTGGGTATCGCTACGCAGGACCCGGTGCTGCGTGCGCGCTTTAGCGGACAGCCTGAGCACGTCGTCAACTTCTTCTTCTACCTCGCCGAGCAGGTGCGCGGATACATGGCTCGCCTTGGTTTCCGCACCTTTGACGAGATGGTGGGACGTGTGGATCGCCTTGAGGCCCGGTTGGCAAGCGACCACTGGAAGGCCAAGGGCATCGACCTGTCGACGATTCTGTATTCGCCCGCACTGCCTACGCGCGTTGCACGGCATTGCATTCACAAGCAGGATCATGGCCTCGAACAGGCGCTCGATCACGAGCTTCTGAGCGCGGTAAAACCTGCACTGGACGCAGCAAAACCGATAGATGTGTCCTTCGCCATCCGTAACATTCATCGCACGGTGGGAACCATGCTGAGCGGCGAAGTGGCTCGGCGCTACGGAGACGCAGGGCTGCCGGACGAAACCATCCGGCTGCGATTTAACGGTTCGGCTGGGCAGAGCTTCGGCGCATTTCTGGCAAAGGGAATCTCGATGACACTGGAGGGCGAAGCCAACGATTACGTGGGCAAAGGGCTCTCCGGCGGACGCATCGTGGTCTTTCCTCCGCGCGAATCGCGCTTCCGTGCCGAGGAAAACATCATTGTCGGCAACGTCGTTCTTTACGGCGCCACCAGTGGCGAGGCGTACTTCAGCGGCATCGCTGGCGAGCGCTTTGCGGTGCGCAACTCGGGCGCGACGGCGGTAGTAGAGGGCGTCGGTGACCATGGTTGCGAATACATGACGAAGGGCGTGGTGGTGGTACTGGGCCGCTGCGGCAGAAACTTTGCGGCCGGCATGAGTGGAGGAATCGCTTACGTGTATGACGAGGCCGGGGACTTCCACGACAAGAGCTGCAACCTCGCTTCGGTGGACCTGGAGCCGGTCATGGGCGCCGAGGATGTACGCATCCTGACGGCGCTGGTCGAGGAGCATTCACGGCGCACTGGCAGTGTGCAGGCAAGGAAGATTCTCGACAACTGGACCTCAGTGCTTTCGCATTTTGTAAAGGTCTATCCGCACGAGTTGAAGCGCGTGCTGGGCGTAGAACGTAAGGCAATGCAATACAGCAGGGTGCGCGAGATGAAGGCCGCCGCAGCCTTGGAGGTGCAGCGTGGGTAAGCCAACTGGATTCATGGAATTTGAAAGAGCGCTACCAACCCGGCGTGCGCCGGAAGAGCGAGTGAAGGACTGGTTTGAGATTTACCACGAGTTCCCGCTCACTAGCGTGCAGCAGCAAGGCGCGCGCTGCATGGAGTGCGGTGTCCCCTTCTGCCATAGCGGATGCCCGGTTAACAACCACATTCCGGATTGGAATGATCTTGTTTATCGTGGACGCTGGGAAGAAGCGGTGCGGCGCTTGCACGCGACCAACAACTTTCCGGAGTTTACCGGACGCATTTGCCCCGCTCCCTGCGAGGCCTCCTGCGTACTGGGAATCAATCAGCCTCCAGTCACAATCAAGCAGATTGAAAAAACGATTGTGGAGCGCGGATGGGACGAGGGATGGATTGCTCCTGAGCCTGCACCCGAAGAGAGCGGCAAGAAAGTTGCAGTGATCGGTTCGGGACCGTCTGGACTGGCAGCGGCGCAGCAGTTGTGTCGTGCTGGACACTCCGTGACGGTGTACGAAAAAGCCGATCGCATCGGCGGCCTGCTACGCTACGGCATCCCGAATTTCAAACTCGAAAAGCATCTGATTGATCGGCGAATGGCGCAGATGGAAGCAGAAGGTGTGAAGTTTGTAGCCAATGCGCACGTGGGCGTAAACGTGGACGTGGCGCAGTTGCGCAAGGAGTTCGATGCCATTGTGCTGGCGGGAGGCTCAGAGTCTCCGCGCGACCTGAAGGTGCCGGGGCGCGAACTGAAGGGTATTCACTTCGCGATGGAGTTCTTGCCGCAGCAAACGCGGCGCGTGCTCGGCGACACAGTGTTTTCAGAATCTGCGATTCTGGCAACGGGAAAGAGAGTTGTCATCATTGGTGGCGGCGATACCGGGGCCGATTGCCTTGGCACCTGTTTGCGCCAGGGAGCGGCCAGCGTGCGGCAATTTGAGATCATGCCCAAGCCGCCGGAGACGCGCTCTCCGCAGACCCCGTGGCCACTGTGGCCGCTGCAGCTGCGCATCGAGAGCTCGCACGAGGAAGGCGGCACGCGGGAGTGGAGCCTGAACACGGCTTGCTTCGAAGGCGATGCCGACGGTAACGTGGCGCGGTTGCAAGTAGTGCAGGTGGGCCCACCGCCGAAGTTTGAGCCAGTGGCAGGCACGCAGACTGCAATTGAGGCCGACCTAGTGCTGCTGGCCATGGGCTTTACGGGGCCGGTGCGCGGCGGCATGTTGGAGCAGCTCGGCGTGGCTTTGGATGGACGCGGCAACGTGGCTACCGATGAACGCAACATGACTTCGGTGGAGGGCATCTTCGCTGCCGGCGACATGCGCCGTGGGCAATCGCTGGTGGTTTGGGCGATTGCCGAAGGACGCAAGACCGCAGCTAGCGTGAACATATACCTGGGTGCCGCTAAGGCAGCCAGCGCCTAAGCGAACAGCATTTGTGCAATAAAGAAGGCGGCCGGCGGGCCGTCTTCTTTATTGGCGCATTTCTAGGATTGAGCCGCTAGGCTTTCCAGCTGCCTGCTTCTGCGCAGCAGCTGCGCGCCTGCAAGGCAGCCGGCGTTTTGCCGTGAGTAGGATGAGCGAGCAGCGTCTGAATGCGGAAGGGTAGAGATTTACGTATGAAAATTTCTGACAAAAGGGCACTGATCTCGTCGAGATTCTGCTGCGCCAGCGCGACGATGGACGGGCCTGCACCGCTGAGGCAGACTCCGAGCAGGCTGGGATGGCGCAGCTCAAGAGCTTCCTTGAGTCCGGGAACGATAGCAACCCGGTAGGGCTGATGCAGACGGTCCTCAAGCGCCTCGCGTAGCAGGGCAAAGTCCGAGGTGCGCAGCGCCTCCAGCAGAAAGGCCACGCGTTGCACGTTGAAGATGGCATCGGCGCGCGAAATCATCTCCGGAAGCACGGCGCGCGAGGCTTTGGTTGCCAGGTGCTGCTCAGGCGTCACGACGACGATAGCCAGTGATTCCGGCCAGATGGCACGCAACACGCGCAACGCTCCAGGTACCTCGCAGCTTACGGTAAGTCCGCCGAGCAGCGCGGCCGCGATGTTATCAGGATGGCCTTCCAACTCGCAGGCCGTGGTTAGCAGCACCTGCTCGTCGATGGGGCGAACATGGTGGCCGACAAGCGGACTGGCGATGGCTTCAAAGAGGCGCAGACCAGCAACGGTGGCGGCGGCGCTGCTACCCAAGCCGCCCTTCATCGGAATGTCGCTCTCGACTTTGATATCGAGCGAAGGGATGGGGTAGTTGTAGCGGTCGGCGATGAAACGGAAGGCGCGCTCAATATAGTTTTCGCCGTCCAGCCGCTGATTCACAAACTCGAAACGCAAGTCTCCCTTGCCCGGCAGCACTCGCACGTGCAGGGTGAGATAGAGCTGGACGGCCACGGCAAGGGTATCAAAACCCGGTCCCAGATTGGCGATGGAGCCTGGCACGCGTATGACGATTTCATCTTTATCCGTGCGCATGTACTTCCTCCCGCTGATGAGTGCGGATGATAAAGTTGGTATCTTTCAGAACATGACCGGTGAGAATGGCGACTACACTGGCATTCTCTGGAATCTCGTTTGCGGCGCGCAATTTGCGGAGTCCCGCAATGGTTGTGGCAGAGGCAGGCTCACAGCCGATACCGTCTTGTCCGATCACGGCCTTTGCTGCCGCAATCTCGTCATCGGTAACGTCGAGCACCTGGCCTCCAGTGTTGCGCACTCCACGCAGAGACTTCTTCCACGAGCGCGGATTGCCAATGCGGATCGCGGTTGCAACGGTTTCGGGCTCTGCTACTGGCGAGAGCTCCTCTGCGCCGTCGCGCCAAAGTTGGGCGAACGGGTTGGCTCCGGCGGCTTGTACCACGATCATGCGCGGCAGCTTGTCAATGAATCCGTAGTGCAGCAGCTCGTCGAACGCCTTGCCGAAGGCAGAGGAGTTGCCGAGGTTGCCGCCGGGGACGACCAGGTAGTCGGGGACCTTCCAGTCGAGTTGGTCGAGCAGATCGAACATCGTAGTCTTCTGGCCCTCAATGCGGAACGGATTGATTGAATTCAGGAAATAAATCCCTTCGTTGGTCTTGGCAAGTAGCGTGTTGAGCGCGTCGTCGAAGCTGCCTTCGACCTCGACCACCTCCGCGCCAAAATCCAATGCCTGCGCCAGCTTGTTCAACGAAACTTGTCCAGCGGGAAGATAGACGCGGCCAGTTAGTCCGGCGCGCGCCGCATAGGCGGCCAGTGACGCCGCGGTGTTTCCCGTGGAGGCGCAAGCCACAACCTGGGCTCCGATGTGCACGGCTTCGGTCATGCCCACGGTCATTCCAAGGTCCTTAAAGCAGCCTGTGGGATTCCATCCAAGATGTTTGAATTGCAGGTCGGAGACGCCGGCAAAGTCGGCAGTTTTGTGGCCGCGCACCAGCGGCGTGTTGCCCTCGCCAAGAGTTACGATCTCGTTTGCCGGATAGTCAGGAAGAAATTCGCGATAACGCCAGACGCCGCTGACGTCGCGGGGATCGCGCGACTTGCGGCGTTCGCTCCAGAGTGCTTTCATTGCGGACGCGTCGATCGAAGGGAGATCGACATCGACCTCCAGCAGTCCGTCGCACGTGGGGCAAGCCAGCGCAGGCGAGTGTAAATCGAGCTTAACGGCACAATCCGGATCAAAACAACGCAGTTGCATCAGAGCTCCTTGGTGAGAATCGGCATGGTCAGCGGGGGCTGGACCAGGAAATCAAGCTTGCTAATTTCGCGCATCGCCGCCGCCAACTGTTCGGCAGGGCATTGTTCGAGGGTGACGACAAAGGGCAGTGCGTCCTTGTCAAAGCCGGGTTTCTGCAGCAGCGCGTCGATGTTGATGGCGTGTGCCGCCAGCGTGTTTGCGATTGCGGCGACAATGCCTGGGCGGTCGCGCACGACGAAGCGGAGATAGTGTTCGCTGGCAAAGTTGGCGCTGACCGGAAGCACGTCTGCAGCGGGATGCCGTGGCGCTCGATTTCGACGGCGCGCCATGTCCAGCAGGTCGCTGACGACGGCCACGGCCGTGGAGTGGCCGCCGGCGCCGTGTCCACTGAATGCGGTTTGACCGCCGTACTTTCCGCCGGAGAGCACAAGGTTCAGGCTACCGGTAATGTGGGCCATGGGTGAGTCAATGGGAACCAGTGCGGGCTGTACCGCGGCACAGATCTGGCCGTCGCGGCGCTCGGCGCGCGAGATTTGGCGGATGGTGCAGCCGAGCTCGTGCGAGTAGGTGAAGTCAATCGCGTCCAGGCTGCGAATAGAAGTGCAGGGAATTTGTTCTGGTTGCACGATGGCCTTGAGACCGATGCGGGTGAGGATGACCAGCTTGGAGCGTGCATCATAGCCATCCACGTCGTCAGTGGGATCGGCTTCAGCAAAGCCCGCGTGCTGCGCTTCCTCAAGCGCGGCCTTGAAGGAGACGCCTTCACGCTCCACCTTGGTGAGGATGTAGTTGCAGGTTCCATTGAGAATGCCGCAGACCTTGTAGAGCTGGTCGCCGGCCAGTCCATCTTGAAGCGCGTCGATGACCGGAACTCCGCCAGCTACCGAGGCTCCAAAAGAGATTGCGCCGCCGTGCTTGCGGGCCAGCGCGGAAAGCTGTGGGCCGTGCTGGGCGATCAACTTCTTGTTGGCCGTGACCACGGACTTTCCTGAGGCCAGGGCGCGCGTGATCCAGTCATGCGCAGGGTCCAGGCCGCCCACCAGTTCCACGATAATGTCGGCATCGGAGGCGAGCACATGCTCAACATCGCTGGACCAGCGCACGTCTCCGGCGACCCAATCCACGCGTTTGCGTTCCACATCGCGATTGAATACGTGCGTCAGCCGGAGGGGCGAATCTGCTGGCTGATCGCTGAGTATGCGCGCCACGGCGCTGCCTACGGTGCCAAATCCGAGGATGGCGATTTTCAACGCGGGAGCCTGCGATGCAGAGGCACGATCGACTGCAGGTTTGGTAACCAATCTGTTTCTCCAGTTCTGAGGCATAAGAACAACTATGCTTGCGCCGTTTCACGCGCCGTGTCAGGCGAAGCGTGCGAGGGCGTAGTGGAACACTCTTCAAAGAGGTGGCGATGTAGCTGCTGTACTGACTTTACCGCATCCTTTCCGTCCACCACAAAGCTCACGCTGATTTCAGAAGATCCCTGGGCGATCATGCGGATGTTGATTCCCGCTGCGGCGATCACACCAAAGACCTCGGAGGCGATGCCGACACGTCCGCGAATGTCCTCGCCAACCAGGCAGATGATGGCCATGTCTGGCTGGAAATCGACTTCACCCAGCGCCTCCAGCTCAGAGGTTAGCCTTACCAGATCGCGGCTTCCTTCGACGGCGACCGACGCGGAAGCTCCAGAGATGGAGACAAGCTCGCTCTGCAGATGATGCCAGCGCAGGAAGCTGAACAGATCATCCAGAAAGCGCTGCGAACCCACATGGCTGGGCGCACATACGTTGAAGACCGAGATGTTGCGCTTGACGGCAATGGCGCGGAAGGACGACGGTCCGCGCGCGGCAACGGCGCGGATAATGGTGCCTGCATCGTGGGGCTGATGAGAGTTGAGCACTGCCACGGGAATATCGTGCTCCACGGCGGGGAGCAGGGTTGCCGGGTGCAACACCTTGGCGCCGAAGCAGGCCAGCTCGGTCGCCTCATGGAAGCTGATTTCGGCGATGCGCTGGGCCTTGGGACAAATGCGTGGATCGGTGGTCAGAATGCCGCTGACGTCAGTCCAGATTTCGATACGATCGGCCATGAGAGCTGCGCCAATGATGGCGGCGGAATAGTCCGAGCCGCCGCGCCCGAGGGTGGTGATCTCGCCGGAATCGCTGGACGCGATGAATCCCCCGAGAACGGGAACAAGATTCTGCTCCAGCAACGCCGGGATTTCTTCAAGAAGTTTGGTGCGGGTGGGAGAAGCCAGAGGCGAAGCGGCAGGATGACGGGAGTCGGTGACGATCAGCTTTCGGGCGTCGGCGTGGGCCGAGGGAACTCCGAGGGCGGCGAAGGCGGCGGCCACCAGTCTGCTAGAGAGCACCTCGCCGAAGGTAAGCATGTGCGAGTGCTGCGCAGGCGAGGCTGACTCCTCTGCGGCGATCTGCTCAACCAAGGCAGCAGTTTCGGCAAGAATCGCGTCGAGTGCCTCGGCAAAGGCGGCAGCCGCAGGCGGGTCCAGCATCTCTCCGGCAGCCTGCAAGTGCCGAGCCCGGATGACATCCAACAATGCACGCGCCGCGCTCAGTTCGCCGCGCGAGGCCACGTCGGCAATCTGTACCAGCTTGTCGGTGACCCCTCCCATGGCGCTCACCACTACGAGCGGTTGCTCCGTCAATCGCGAGGCCACAATAGAGGCGACGCGCCGAATAGCAGTCGAGTCCTGCACCGAACTGCCGCCAAACTTCATAACAATCATTCCCGGCTCCTTAAGGCACTGCGCAAAACAAAGAACCCACCGTCTGCCGGACGGTGGGTTCTCGAAGGGTGCGAATCAGTGTTCTTTAGCTGATCTCTTCGCGGAACTCACATGCGCCCGGGAACAGGCCTGTTGTGCCTGTAAACGTTATCCGGGATGTGTTGGTAATTCGCATGTAAGTATCTTTGACGATAACGAATACAATGCTGCATGTCAAGCATGGAAGCGTGAAAGTGCCAATGCAATCGCTCGAGATACATCGGCAACCTGGGGTGCATCCTTAACAAATTATTTTGCCGCTGCTGCGAAGAGTGCACCAAATGCAAAGAGCCCCACGTTTGCGCGTGGGGCTCTCGTCAGCTTGCAGGAGTTTAGTACATTCCACCCATACCGCCGCCACCGCCGTGCTGCGGGGGCATTTCCGGCTTCGGTTCCGGAATCTCGGCGATCAGGGCTTCGGTGGTAAGCATCAGGGCCGCAATCGAGCCTGCGTTCTGCAGGGCAGTGCGGGTCACCTTGGTCGGGTCGATGACGCCGGCCTTCACCAGGTCAACAAACTCACCTGTCTGGGCGTTGTAGCCGTAGGAGGTGTCTTTGTTGTCGCGGATCTTGCCAATGATCACTGCACCCTCTTCGCCAGCGTTGGCGACGATCTGGCGTAGTGGCTCTTCCAGAGCGCGCTTCACGATGTTGGCACCGATCTGCTCGTCTCCGTGCAGTTTCAGGGCCTCAACCGCGGGAATGCAGCGGATCAGGGCAACACCGCCGCCCGGGACGATGCCTTCTTCTACGGCAGCGCGGGTTGCGTGCATGGCGTCTTCCACGCGAGCCTTCTTCTCTTTCATTTCGGTCTCGGTGGCTGCGCCGACCTTGATCACCGCAACGCCGCCCACGAGCTTCGCCAGGCGTTCCTGGAGCTTCTCGCGGTCATAGTCGCTGGTGGTCTTGTCGATCTGGGCGCGAATTTCCTTGACGCGGCCGGAGATGTCTTCGGACTTGCCATTGCCTTCGACGATGGTCGTGTTGTCCTTGTCGATGGTGACCTTCTTGGCCTGGCCAAGATCGGCGAGGGTGAGGTTTTCCAGCTTCAGGCCCAGGTCTTCCGTGATGGCCTTGCCGCCGGTGAGGATCGCGATGTCCTGCAGCATAGCCTTGCGGCGATCGCCAAAGCCAGGAGCCTTGACGGCGGCCACGTTCAGTGTGCCACGCAGCTTGTTGACCACCAGAGTGGCCAGCGCTTCGCCTTCGATGTCTTCGGCGATGATGACCAGCGGACGGCCACCCTTGGCAACCTGTTCGAGCAGCGGCAGAAGGTCCTTCATGCTGCTGATCTTCTTTTCGTGGATGAGGATCACGGCGTTTTCGAGAACCGCTTCCATGCGCTCGGCATCGGTCACGAAGTAAGGCGACAGGTAGCCGCGATCAAACTGCATGCCCTCGACGACTTCCAACTGCGTCTCCATGGTCTTGGCTTCTTCCACGGTGATGACGCCGTCCTTACCAACCTTCTTCATCGCTTC
>CAZLJQ010000012.1:0-104715 GCA_964559875.1 uncultured Acidobacteriaceae bacterium | reverse complement strand
CTGGAAGCAACGAGAGCAGGTCTGGTAAGGGTCTAACGCGAGCTGCTGGTCGAGGTGAATGGGTTCGCAAGCCTCGGGATTCGTATTTGTGCCCGAATCTTTATCTCAACACCACATCAAGCCCGGTCCACGTAAACTCCATTGCAGCGCTACTTCTTACGCTCCACTATGTAGCGCGCAATTTCCTTCAGAGTGTTTGCCCGCTCACCAAAGCTGTCCAGCGCTGAGCAGGCAGTGCGGATCAGTTGCGCTGCCATCGCCTCAGCTTGTGCCAGCCCGAACAGCGCCGGATAGGTAACCTTCTCCGCGGCCAGATCCTTGCCAGCGGTCTTGCCCAGTTGCTCGCTCGTCTGGGTTACGTCCAGGATATCGTCGGCAATCTGGAAGGCAAGTCCGGCGGCGCGTCCGAACTCTTTCACCCGCTGTATCTCTACTGCCTTTGCGCCCGCATAGTAGCAGCCTGCAAGAAGGGAAGCGACGATCAATGCGCCGGTCTTAGCCCGGTGGATGTATTCCAGCGTCGGCAGGTCGGGCTTTACGTGCTCCGACTCAAGATCCACCACCTGTCCGCCGATCATTCCGTCAATTGTGCCCGTGCCATGCGCCAGCTCTTCGATGATCCGCACTCGCGCTTCGGCCGGACACTTTAGCCGCGCCATCACTTCGTAGGCTTGGGTCTGCAGAGCGTCGCCGGCCAGAATTGCGGTTGCTTCACCGAAGGCTTTGTGGCATGTCGGGCGTCCGCGCCTCAGGTCGTCATTGTCCAGTGCGGGTAGGTCGTCGTGCACCAGCGAGTAGGTGTGCAGCATTTCAATCGCAGCACCCAACTCGTCAACGCCCTCAGGCATGGTGCCGCCCACCATCCGTGCCGATTCCATGCACAGAATGGGGCGCAGGCGTTTGCCTCCAGCGAAAACGCTGTGACGCATCGCCTGGTGAATGGAACTCGGATATTGCGCCGCCGCCGGCAACAAACGTTCCAGCGCAGCATCGGCGATCTTCTGGCCTTGGAGCAAAGTTTCTTTCAACATGGACGATCAAAAGTGTATCAGCGCTCTCTGCTTTTGAGCTACCCAGAGCTAAATCTTAATCGGACGATGACTTCCGTTTCCAAAACAAAAGCCCCGCACCGGGCGAGGCTTCAGGATCGGCGACTTATGCGCTAGGCGGCAACGGACATGCGCCGCTTTGTTGCCACCCGGGATGCACGCAGTATCGAGCGGAGGTCCTGCGGATGACAGAATTCGACGGCTCCAGCATTCAGTGCGGCCATCCACATCCGCTCGTCGGGTGAGCGATGCGTAGCTACGACCACCAGATCTCGGAAGTTGCCTACCAGTTGACCAATCTCTTCCAGATTCACGATCTCGGTATCGAGCACTGCCACTCGCGCCTCGTGACGCGGCAGCAAGGTGCGCAGCTCCGATGCGCTTCCGGCCACGGCTACCCGGGCAAAGTGCGCATGAAGGTCGTTCGCTAGCTCCTCTGCAATCAGAGGATCATGTTGGACGATGATGACGGTCGATGCTGGCATATTCTCTCCGTGCAGTAACTGCCCCCGCCTTGCGGCGTGACGGTCGGAAAGAGTTCTCTTAGGTTTATTGCGGTGGACGCTTGCCCGTCTTATTTGCTTTCACTGCTCTCGCCAAACGCCTCGGCTCGCAGCTTCCCGTCGTGCTTTAAAAGGATTTCGATCTTGCCTTCCGCCTCTTCCAGTTCTTTTCTGCAAGAACCGGATAAGACGATGCCCTCTTCAAAGAGCTTCAAAGACTGTTCCAGCGGTAAATCGCCCTTTTCCATTTCCTTGACGATTCCTTCCAGCCGTTGGAGACACTCTTCAAACTTCGGCAAGGCATCCTCCGTAGTGGGTCCATTCTACTGCATTTCCGCCCGCGCCGGACTGTCCCTAAGGTTAAAATCAGAAGAAGAATTTCGGTCAATGGGACAGCGTTACGTCGCGCAGGAAGTCGTAGTTTCCGGCCGGGGAAAGTTGTACGTTTTCCAGCCTGTGTGTATGTACCAGTACGTTGTCTGCCCACCATAGATTCACATAGGGCAGGTCGATGCTCAGGATTTCTTGTATCCGGTCGTAATCTGCCGCGCGCTGTTTTTCGTCCACGCTGCGCCGTCCTTCGGCAATCAGACGGTCCACCTCAGGATTGGAGTAGTACCCGCGATTGGCTCGCTTGGGAGCAAAACTCGCGGTGTCGAAGACATTTTCGAAGACATCTGGGTCCTGGTTGCTGCCTCCTACCCAACGCAGTGAATACAGCTGAAACGCGCCCTTCACGATGTCCGCATAGAATGTCGCAAACTCATAGCTGCGAATGTCCAGTGCGATTCCTACCTCGCGCAACTGCTGCTGCAGCACGGCGCAGAGCAGGCGGGCGCTCTCGTCGGTAGAGGTTTTCATCACCAGGTGGAAGCGCACTCCGTCTGTGCCGGCGTGGTACCCCGCCTCATCCAGCAACTGGCGAGCCTTCCCGGCATCATGCGGATAATCCTTTGCACGAGGATCGTAAGCCCAATGCTGCGGCGGCAGAATGCTATTTGCCGGACGCGTCATGTCGCGCCACAGGTAGTGAATCAGCGGCTTCCGGTCAATCGCATAAGCCAATGCTTGCCGTACCCGCACATCCTGCAGGATGGGATCGCGCAGATTCATCGCCAGATACTGGTAGCTGGTTCCCGGTGCGCGCTCCACCGCCAGTCTCGGTTGCCTCGCCAGAGCCGCGACCATGTCTCCCGGCAGCGCGTTGATCTCCGCGTCTGCCGAGCCTTTGCGCAACTCCAACGCCCGGGTTGTCGCATCCGGAACCACATTGAAGCGCACCCGTGCCACTCCCGCGTGCTTGCCCCAGTACTGGTCGTTGCGTTCAATGATCACTTCGCGATCCTGCGCCTGGGAGACGAAGCGGAAGGGGCCAGTGCCAATCGGGTGCTGCGCCAACTCGCCTCCCGAGCCGTTCGGCACTACGCCCAGCGCTCCATCGGAAAGATTCCAGAGCAATCCTGCAAACGGCTCCTTCAGCCGGACCACTATCGTAAATTCGTCCGGTGCCTCAACCCGATCCACATAGCGGTAGGCGTTGGATTTTGCCGTGCGCAGCTTTCCGCTGAGCAGCGAGTCCAGCGTCCACTTCACATCTGCCGAAGTCATGCCGCGCCCGTCATGGAAGTGCACATCATGGCGCAGATGGAAGATGTAGGTCAGAGGATTGGGGATCTCCCAGCTCTCAGCCAGCCGCGGCTTCAACTGAAAGTGATCATCACGGCGCACGAGTCCTTCAAAGATGAGCTCATCGATGCGCTCCGACTGCGCGTCGGTTCCGATTCGCGGATCGAGGTTGAGCGGAGAGCTTTCAATCAACATGACGGCGGTCTCCGGATCGGGCTTCTGCCGCGTGCATCCGCCCAGCGCCAGGCAGAGCGCAAGCGCTGCGGCAAACTTACGCATAGCTCACCTTGCCCAGAATTACCTCGCGCTTAGCCCCCGTTGCGCCGGGTACGTTGGAAGTTTCGCGATGCCAGCTCTGATACGCCAACACTGCAAAAGCGACTGCCTCCTTCGCCTGCGAAGGCACTCCCTCCGCATCTGTCGGCAGCACTTCCATGCCGAAACCGGAAACCTCGCGGCGAATCATCTCCATCAACGTCAGGTTTCGCGTTCCTCCACCGGAGACAAATAGGTCGTGGTATCGGTTCTTCTTTGCCAGCCCGCGCACTGCCTCCCCAATCGAGCGCGCCGTCAGAGCTGTCGCCGTCGCCAGCACATCATGTTTGCCGGCCCGCCCGCACTGCTTCAGGAAGTCGCGCACGTACTCGCGTCCGAACTCTTCGCGTCCCGCCGTGCGCGGCCCTTTGCGCCGGAAGAATTCGTGTTCCATCCTCTCAGCCACGACCGCGTCCAGCACAGTACCCTTGGCGGCCAGCTTTCCTCCGTCATCCATTGCTTTGCCAAAGAGCTTCTCGCAAACCGCATCGATCACCATGTTTCCAGGCCCGGTATCGAAGGCCCGCACCTGCGCGATCCGCGCCCCTGCTGGAATTGCCGTCAGGTTACCGATTCCGCCGATGTTCTGCACAATTCTTCCTCGCTTTGCGTGGCGAAAGACCAGCAGGTCGAGGAAGGGAACCAACGGTGCACCCAGTCCTCCCGCGCCCATATCAGCTGGGCGAAAATCGCTTACCACCGGAATCCCCAGCCGCGCCGCCATCACTGAGCCGTCACCAATCTGCCAGGTACAGGCGATTTTGCGCCCCAGATATTCGGCAGCCTTGCCCTGGTGATAGATCGTCTGCCCATGGCAGCCCACCAGTCCGCAGACCACGCCAGCCCGCCGTTGACTCCGCCGCACACAATCGGCATAGGTCTCAGCCAGCAGAAAATTCAGCCGCGCCAGTTCGCTCACGGCAATCGAGCGCGCGTTCATTGCCTGCAGTACTGCGGCGCGCACTGCCGCGGGGTAGGGAAATGCCTGATGAGAAATCAGCTCAAAGCGTGTTTGGAAGCGTCGTCCACTCAGCCGCACAATGGCCACGTCCACCCCGTCTGCCGAGGTCCCGCTCATCACACCGGCAACAATCAACGCCGCATCCTCCCGCTCCTGATTCGTATCTCCGCGCTCATCATATCCGGAAAGGCCGATTGTACTATTCGCGGTATCACATATAGCAGTTTGTGGGTTGAGATAGATCCCGGAGGAAGGGCTACTTGCTCGCCAGCGCCTTGGCCTTGGCTGCGCATTCGATACAGAACTTGTGTTCTTTCAGGTCGATCCACTCCACCGCGTGCGAGCTAGACATCACGCAGCGATAGTCTTCGCAGTGGTGCAGTTCCAGGGTGTGCCCCAATTCATGCACGGATTCAATCAGCAGTCTGCGCGCCAGGAGGTTCATGTCGGGCGGCAGACCGTAGAACTCCTGCCGGAGCCGCGCGTAGGAAACCACCGAGCACGCTCCGCCCACCTGCGCTTCGCCGAAGACGAAGGTCAAAATTGGGATATACAGATCGACCGGGGTTACGCCCAGAACTCGCCATGTCTTCCAATTCGCATACTGCTGCATTCTCTCCAGCAACTCGCTGGAGTGGTACTGTCCACGCTCGGCGTGGAAGGCGAACTCCGGACGCAAGGGTGGGCTCAGAACCTCGCAGGGGATATGAAAGGCATCGGAAAGCTCCGAGCGCAGCCAATCCAGCAACGGTTCATGCGGTCCTCCGATCGGTAAGAGCTGTAAGACCTTCATCGTGTTTCAGGCGCTGTTAGAGTCTGCTTGGTCCATCCATATTTTTTCAGCTTGTGGTGGAGGGTCACGCGGTCAATGTCCAATACTTCCGCTGCCCGCGTCTGGTTCCCGCCGCATTCGTCCAGCACCCGCAAAATGTGCGTCTTCTCCATATCCTCCAGCGAACGCGCGTCTGGCAGTGGAGCGGAGGTGGTGGCGTGGGGCTGAATGGTGAAGTCACGCTCGCGCAGTTCCGGCTCCTGGGAAACGACCATGGCCCGTTCCACGGCATTCTCGAGTTCGCGGATATTTCCCGGCCAATGATATTGCTGCAGCAGGTCCATCGCTCGCGGGTTCACCCGCAGTATCTTCTTGTTCATGTCGCGGGAGAATTTGCGGACAAAGTGGTCCACCAGCATCGGAATGTCATCGCGGCGTTCGCGCAGCGGCGGCAGCTCAATGCGGAAGACATTCAGCCGGTAATAAAGATCAGGGCGGAAGCGGCCCTCCTCGATCTGTTGCTCAAGCGGTTTATTGGTTGCCGCTATGCAACGGAAGTCCACCTTGATGGATGTGTTTCCGCCAACCCGCACGATCTCGCGCTCCTGCAGCACCCGCAACATATCGGTCTGCGTCCGCAGACTGATGTCGCCAATCTCGTCCAGAAAGACCGTGCCGCCCTCGGCCACTTCAAACTTGCCCTTCTTGCGATACTGCGCGCCGGTGAATGCTCCCTTTTCGTGGCCGAAGAGCTCGCTTTCCAGCAAGGTCTCGGTCAACGCTCCGCAGTGGATTGCCACCAGCGGATGATAGCGCCGCGGGCTGGCAAAGTGGATCGCGCGCGCCACCAACTCTTTGCCGGTGCCGCTTTCGCCTGTGATCAGCACCGTGGCATCGGTGGGACCAACGGTTTCAATCGCCTCGAAGACCCTCTTCATCGCCGCGCTCTGGCCGACCATGCGGTCAGGCCGTGCAACATCGTCCACCGTCTCACGAAGGCGAACGTTTTCTTCGCGCGCCTGCCGATGCGACAACGCGTTCTGCATTGTATGAGCGATCTCGTCCGGGTCCAGCGGCTTGGTCACATAATCGTATGCGCCGTTTTTCAGTGCCGCCACGGCTGTCTCCACCGAGGCATAGCCGGTCATCATGATCACGATCAGCTTGGGGTCGAGCTCATGAATCCTGCGCTGCAGCTCGATGCCGTCGGTCCCACGCATCTTGATGTCCAGCAGCGCAATGTCCCATGGATGCTCGGCCAGCCGCAGTAGCGCTTCACTGGCGTTTTCCGCCGTTCCCACTTCGTAGCCCTCTTCGATGAACCATTTGTGCAACGAATCCCGTACACTCAACTCGTCATCCACAATCAGCAGACGGTTTTTTGTATCGCTCACGTTCCTACCCCCGCGCCATCGCGCTCCGCACTTAACTGCTCGATGATGAAGCCGCCGCGTTTTTCAGATGGTCCGCGCGCAACGGCAGAATAATTTGGAAAGTGGTTCCCACGCCCAGCTCGGACGTGACCTCGATGCGGCCATTGTGGCGGTCCACAATTCCCTTGGAGACGGCCAATCCCAGCCCGACTCCCTTACCTACTTCCTTGGTCGTGGTGAAGGGTTCGAAGATGTGCGCCAGAATCTCCGGCGGAATGCCTACGCCGTCGTCCCGCACTTGCAGTTCGACATGATCGCCCTCCGGTAAGGCACGCGTGGATACCCAGAGATTCCCGCCGTGTGGCATTGCGTCAATTGCATTGATCACCAGCGCCAGTGCTACCTGTTCGATTTGCGCCGCATCGCATTGCAATGGAGGAAGCGACCGGTCCAAGTCCACTTGGAGCTGAACCCCACCGATCTCCGCTTTGTGCTCTGCTAGCCGAATGGTGCGTTCCACCACTTTGTTCAAATCAGAAACGCCCA
The DNA here is from genome assembly GCA_964559875.1 of uncultured Acidobacteriaceae bacterium. GTDB lineage: Bacteria > Acidobacteriota > Terriglobia > Terriglobales > Acidobacteriaceae > TOLSYN. The sequence goes on along the minus strand of CAZLJQ010000012.1, from coordinate 97,570 downwards.
GATTCATCGGCGAAGTGCGGGAGAACGAGAGTAAGTTATGCAGCAGTTCGCCGCAGCGCATGCTCTCGCTGGCAATCAGATTCAGGGACTCGATTGCTTCCTGCTTCTGTTCCTCATCTCGAATACCGCGCTGCAGCCACTTCTTGATCAACCTGGCGTAGGTCAGAATCCCGGCCAACGGATTGTTGATCTCATGGGCCACCACGGCCGCCATCTTCCCCACGGCAATCATTCGTTCTACTTGCAGCATCTGCTGCTGGGTATTCTGCAACTCGCTGGTCTTCTGCTCCACCCTATGCTCCAGGGTGTGTGTCCAACTTGTGATTTCGGTCTGCGCTGACTGCAGTTGGCTGCTCATGCTGTTGAATGCCTGCGCCAAGGTTCCCAGTTCGTCAGCTGATTCCACCGGAATCTGGTAGCCCAGTTCACCCTCGGCCAAGTGTTGCGTGCCCTCCCGCAACCGATTCAGCGGAGTGTGCAGCACCGTGCGGATGGCAATCCATACAAAGAAACCAACGCAGACGCCTCCGCACAGCAGCAACACAATAATCCACATATTGCTCTGCGCAAGGCTTGCATCTTCGCGCTCCAGCGACAGGCCGGTGTCCAGGACTCCGAGAATGCGCTCTTTCGCCGAATGTGCGTGACAGGCGGCGTTTGAGCACTCCGGCTTGTTCATGATGGGCTCAATCACTTCAAGCACGCGGTGTCTGCTGCCGTCGGCCTTTTGGGCCTGGTAGATACGGAAGCGCTTCTGCACCGCCGGAAGAGCCGTCCCCTGATGGCATTCCACGCACTGCGTATTGTCGGGGCGGATCAGGTTCCCGGCCTCACGCGAGTCGCTGGAACAGGCCACCCGCCCATCGTGGTTGATGATACGAATACGTTCCACCTCGCGGTGATGGCCTATTCCGTAAATGGCTTGATAAAGACCTTGCTGATCGTTTTCCATCATCGAGCGGTATGTGTTGTCGCGGACGAAGTCGCTGATTTCGATCGCCTGCTCCAGCGAAACTTGTTCGAGGTCGTGCCGGTGCAATCGGATGTTGATGTACCCCAGCATTCCTGAGCCGCATGTCAGGCATGCCAGTAACAAAACGAGAAGTTTTGTACTGACGTGCCTGACGCGCCATTTGAATTGCTGGGACATCGTTTCTCCAGAGACGATGGGAGCACCGGTCGCGCTCCCATCCATCCGTTAGTCCGCCAGCGTCGGCTCGGGCGCCAATTCCGGCAGCTCCGCCGGTTCCGGTCCGTGTTCCGCACTGGGAAGCGTGTAATGCGCACCTTCGAAAATCGGCAGATATTTGACCGCCGTCGCGAAGATGAAGAATCCCAGTGCGATGATCATTGCCGTGATGCTGGCTTCCGTCCACTTCGGAAAGTAGTGATGACCGGGCCAAGTGTCCAATCCTGTGATGCTCACGTTCAGCCGGTTAGTCACAAATCCCAGCAGGGTCGAGCAGGAAGCTACGTACAGCATCGTCCCATTCAACCGCGCTCTCCGGAAAGACAGAATGGCCAAGGGAATCACCACTGCCAGAGCCAACTCCAGCCACAGAAAATAGGCTTCATAGCTCGGGTGCAGAATATTGGTGAGTTGCCCACGATGGAAGTAGTCTTCAAAGCGCAGTAACGCGTAAATCCAAAGTGTCACATACAGCACGCCGCCCAGCTCTACGAGGATCGGTAGCTCCAACTGACGTCCGAATGCCCTTGAACTCAAGGACGACTCGAAGATCGTCATCGCCAGTCCCACCGCAACCGCCGAGATGAAGAAGAGGAACGGGAGCGCCGGCGAATACCAGAACGGATGCAGCTTCGTCGGCATGATCAGATACATTGTGCCCAGCGAGGATTGGTGCAAGGTTGAGAGCAGAACGCCAAGGACTACAAGCGGAACCAGGGCGGCTTTGACCCATTTCAGCGGCTTAGCCAGGTTGAACCGCTCCAGCACGGCGGCTGAAAATTCGAACATCAGCACTGTCGTATAGAACATCACGCAGAACCCGACTTCAAACATCACCGAGTGCGGATTCATGTAGATGAGCTGGTGCCAGATATACCAGGGACGCCCCAGATCGAACATCAGCCCCACGATCACCAGGCAATATCCCAGGAATGCGGTCAGCACTGCGGGGCGGGCGATCACATGCAGGCGCTCGATGTTCAACAGGTATGCCGCACCGGTCACAATGAAGGCGCCCGCCGCCAGCATGACGCCGCACAGCACATCGAAGCCAATCCAGATGCCCCACGGGAATCTGTCGCTCATGTTTGAGACGGCGCCAATGCCATAGTAGAAGCGTACAAATGTCGAGTACACTCCCATGGCCATGATCATGCAGAACACAACCTTCCAGAAGGTCAATTTGAGTTTCACTTCGTGCCTCCTTGATGATTGCCGTGTCCTGATCCTTCAGCCAGAGCTACAGCTTCGCGGCGATGCGTGATCCAATACACGCCGCCCAGCACCAGGGCCCACAGCGGGACGAAATCGGGGATCTTGGAAAGAATGCGGAAGGTATAATCCGGCATCGGCGTAGTGCCCAGTTTGGCCGAAGCGGGCAATCCAAAGGATTCGACTGCAACCGACGAGAGCAACAGTACCGAAGTCCCACCCACTTCCTCCAGTCCGTAGACATGAGGAACATAATTGCTGGGATTCTGGCGGAGCCTCTCCTTTGCCTCCGCAATCAGCGCATCGCGATCGCCAAACTTGGTGGCTCCGGTCGGGCAGATCTCAGCGCACGCCGTAGGCCGCCCCTGCGTCACCCGGTCCGGACACATGATGCACTTGCGTATGCGCGGGTTCAGCTTTCCCCACTCGTACTTTGGCTGCGAGAATGCGCAGGAAACCATGCAATAGCGGCAGCCAATGCACTTGTAAACGTCGTATACCACCGGGCCTTCCTTGGTTTTATGAAGGGCGCCGACCGGGCATACCGAGGCGCATGCTGGCTCATTGCAATGCATGCAAAGCCTGCGCATGAATTTGTCATTCTCGGTGAGAACGACCGTATATTTGTGTTCGGACTGAACTGCCTCCGCCGCAATCGTGTCATCGTAGGGGAGGTTGTTCTGCTGCGCACAGGCGCCCTCACACTGCTTGCAGGCGATGCATAGCGTCGCATCGTATAGGATTGCCTTACTCATAAGGATCTCCGCACCGCTAACGGCTGACATATCTATGTCAGTCGGATTAAATTCACCTGGCGTGGGAGCAGGACGGGTTTGCTAAGATCGGAGCCGGTAACCTCAAAGTTACCTCACGCAGGCCAGCGGTTCGTGCCGCTATGGACGAGCGTGCAATGGCTCCGGCCTTCAACGTACCGGATATCCCACATTGCACTTGTTTTGCCGCTAGGGTTTCCCCCAACGTTTTGCTCTTCCTGGCTGCCTGACATTTCAGCAGGTCAGGGCAACTTCGCCCCGCCCAGAATCAAACTACACGCCGGAGCCTGAGGCTACGGACCTGCTTTTCTGGTCCAATCCAACACTGGCCACAAAAACTGAATTTCGCATCGCTCGCCGCCATGCACAGCCGATCTTGCGATGTGTAGTAACAATGTTCCTGTCGATTGTTCGTCACCGTGACCCACATCACATCGCCGCGTGCGCGACAACGCCATATTTTTGTGATGATTGCTGAATTGTGCAACAGCAAAGTGCGAACAATCGCCACAGTGTTGAAGAAATCAACAGACAATATTGAAGAAGCTGTGCAGAAATCACGAAATGAAAAATTCCCAAAATAGGAAAGCTCGCCGAATTCGGTGAGCTTTATCCGCTCTTGCGCTCTTCGCCCTATGCACCCACAAGTCGTTCCAAGGCCATCTTGTTCCGAATCATCAGCGTCGAGCCCTTTAGAATCGCAATCTGCTTTTTCCGGAAGTCCGCCAAGGTGCGGGTCACGGTTTCCCTGGATGTACCTATAATCTGCGCGATCTCCTCGTGTGTCAGCGCTACCTTAATGCGCGTGCCATCGTCATCTGCGCCCTCACCGTGCGACCACTCCAGCAGTAATCGGGCCAGGCGCTCCGGGGCTGAGTGCGACAAGCCGAGTGAACGAATCTGCTGATATGCCGACTGGCAGTCCCGGCTCAGGTGCTGGGCCGCCTTCAGGCAAGCATCCCCGTGCTGTTGCAGGAAGCGAAGGAAATCCTCACGTTTGACGAAGTTCAGCTGGCAGGGTTGACCCGACTCGGCAGTGATCTCATAAGGAGTGTTGGAAACGGTGGCATGCAGGCCAAGCACTTCACCCGGTTGCACAATCTTCAGAATCAGTGTCTTTCCGTCGCTTGAAGTGGTCGAAAGTTTTATCCGGCCCTTGCACAACATATAGATTCCGCGGGGAGATTGTCCTTCGACAAACAGCACAGCTCCAGCCGGGTAGGCAGCGGTGAACTTGATCTTTTCAAAGGCTTCCAGAGAGGCTTTGGGCAGCCCGCAAAAGAAGCTGCCAGTGCGCAGCTTACATATCAGGCAATTCTCAACCAGTTCCAAGCCGTATGGTGATCCCAACTCACCCTCCCCATGTCACTGAAACGATGTAACTTCCGGTCGCCGGTCAAGATTTCCAAGTGCGTCAGAGCCCTGAAAACTCGCCGCCGACGATCGGCTGGCACCCGCTCCGCGAGTATCCCTGAAAGTGACTTATATCACATTCTGCATGTGACAACTATTACAGACTATTGTCCAGTTTTCCAGCAGAATCCTCCCAATTCATCAGGGGCGAGTCGCGCAGCTCTGGAACTGAGCGCGATGCGTTAGGAGTTCCGCAAGTTCCCCACCTCCATATTCCACCCACCTTGCGGAACAAGGTTCGGCTGCAAAGCTGGAGCGCGTCGCCTTCCAGTTTTCACCATCCTTAACCCCGCCGCGCGACCGCCTCGTTTTTCCCTTGCAGCAATTCTCAATCCAGCATATAGTTTTTCGCCAGTTGGCTCAGGCGTCCGTGCCGCCGATCCGGAGGCATTGCAAGCTTGAGATCTGGGGTGCCCGGCCTCTTTTTGGGGGGAAGCCGGTAGGGAAGCAGTCACAATTCAGCATTTCAGGGGCAACCGGCTATTTTGTCGTGCCCTCTCATACTTGCCGTGTCTTCGTTGAGTGCTTAAGTACTTATTGCCATTGACTCTATCTCAGTCGTTCATTCTTACCGGTATCATGCGCGGAGCTTTTGCTCCGTCAAAACCAGGAGGACGAGTGAATGGCAAATCTTCAAACGAAGAACGGTGACACTGGCCTCGAAAAGACCAAGTGGGACCGTGTGCAGGAGATGGACGAGTTCCGCCTCCTTATATTGGCAAAGAAGGAGTTTGTGGTTCCGGCGACTGTTTTCTTTGTCGTCTACTACTTCGCGCTACCAGTGCTGGTTGGTTATGCTCCGGATTTCATGAGCCAAAAAGTGCTAGGTCCGGTCAACTTGGCTTATCTCTTCGCCTTGTCACAGTTTTTTGTCGCCTGGGGCATTGCCTGGGCTTACGTTTCCGCAGCGCGCAGGTTTGACAAGTTTGGAGCCCACATCCTTGAAACCCTAAAGCGCGAGGGGTACGACGAAAAACAAGACGGAAAGAGAGGACTGTAGCCGATGCACCTCGATATGACGCTAGTGTTGTTTCTCTCCTTCATTGCCATCACCCTTGGCATCACTGCCTGGGCTTCGAAACGCTCCGGCTCCTCCGCCAGTTTTTTCGCTGCAAATCGTCAGATTACCGCTTGGCAGAATGGTGTGGCCGTCGCCGGCGACTACATGAGCGCGGCCTCGTTCCTCGGCATTGCCGGCCTCATCGCCTTCTTTGGCTATGACGGTTTTCTGTACTCGGTGGGCTGGCTGGTTGCCTACCTTACCGTGTTGCTCATTGTCGCTGAGCCCTTGCGTAACGCCGGCAAATACACCATGGCCGACGTGCTGGCCTACCGCATGAATCCGCGTCCCGTGCGTGCCATGGCATCGATCAGCACACTCACCGTCAGCACCTTTTACATGATCGCGCAGATGATTGGCGCCGGAGCACTGGTGGCCTTGTTGCTCAAGGGCAGCCACATCAGTTTTACCGTTGCGGTCACCGGCGTTGGAATCCTGATGATTGTCTACGTCGTCTTCGGCGGCATGTTGGCAACTACCTGGGTGCAGATTATCAAGGCGGTGCTCCTGATCGCTGGCACTATTCTGCTCAGCATTCTGGTGCTTGCCCATTTCCACTTCAGCCTGCCGGAGTTCTTCCAGGCAATCTCGCAGGTCACTTATCACGCTGACGGCAAGGTTGTCGTCAAGGACTTCATGACCCCGGGCCTGCGCTTCAAACTGCCCTATGGTCCGCTGGAACTGATCTCTCTCGGCATGGCGCTCATCTTTGGCACCGCCGGACTTCCCCACATTCTCGTCCGTTTCTACACCGTTCCTGACGCCAAGACGGCGCGTTACTCGGTAGTTTGGGCCATGGTGATCATTGGCAGCTTCTACATCATGACCACCTTCCTCGGCTTCGGAGCCGCAACCATCGTGGGCCGCGATTACATCACCAAGAACGGCGGCACCAACATGAGCGCGCCCTTGCTGGCAAAATTCATCGCCGGAGATGTCTTCTTCGCCTTCATCTCCGCCATTGCATTTGCAACCATACTCGCCGTGGTCGCCGGACTCACGATCTCAGCCTCGACATCATTTGCTCATGACTTCTGGACCAACGTCATCCACAGCGGCGTCGAGCGTAAGCCGGGAGAGGAGCGGATGGTTGCCCGGATTGCCGCCTTTGTCGTCGGGGCGGTCGCTATCGCGATTGCAATTGTTTTGGGCCCAACCGCCAATGTAGCGTTTCTGGTTGCGTTAGCCTTTGCGGTTGCGGCGTCAGCCAACCTCCCGGTGATCGTCTTTTCCATTTACTGGAAACGCTTCAACACCGCAGGCGCGGTCTGCGGTTTGCTCTTCGGTTTGGTCGCCTCCATTGTTCTGATCCTCATCGGTCCCAGCGTCATGGGTATCGATCCGGCTTCGGTGGTTGGAGCCGCGCGCCATCCCATACAGGCAGCCCCCATCTTCCCACTGGAGAATCCCGGCATTCTCAGTATCCCAATCGGCTTTGCCGGGGCACTTCTCGGGACATTCTTCGGTGCGAAGGATCCCAATGCAGTTCAGCGCTTCGAAGAACTCGAGGTTCGGGCCAACACCGGTCTCGGTTCGGAAAAAGCCACCGCACATTAATGCCAATGCCTGCCGGGGCAGAGGAGAAATATTTCATTTCCCCTCTGCCCCGGCGAATTGGTATGATGCCGGGCACGCTCTGTATCGGAAAAGAAGTTGTGGATGGCGATCCGATAGCGTGAGTAACTCGGTCCCCAGGGGTGGAGACCGGCTTTTTTCTGAATGCATGCAAAAAGGAATCTGTGTTTCCCGTGTCGCTTCCAATCTTGTTAGGGGGTTCTATGAGCAGTCCAACCAAGTCTGAAATTATTTCTCAAGCGTTTTCCTATGATGCGCCCGCTATTGTGCAGCGCGACGCCAACGTCAAGGACTACCGTGCCGAGTACGAACGCTCTATGCAGGACCCTGAGGCCTTTTGGGCCGCTGAGGCCGCAAACTTTACCTGGATCAAGAAGTGGGACAAAGTGCGCGAGTGGGATGGCGTACATCACAAATGGTTTGTCGGCGGCAAAACCAACATCACCCTTAGCTGTCTCGACCGCCACGCCAAGAGCGATCGCTTCAATCGCGTTGCCTACATCTGGCTTGGAGAGGATGGCAGCGAGCGGGTGATCACCTACGGCCAGCTTTATCGCATGGTCTGCCGCTTCTCGAACGGTCTGCGTTCGCTTGGAATTGGCAAGGGAGACCGCGTTGTAATCTACATGCCTCTCACCATCGAGGGTGTTGTCTCCATGCTGGCTTGCGCCCGCGTCGGCGCCATCCATTCCGTCGTCTACGCAGGACTCGGACATACTGCGCTGCGCGACCGCATCATTGATGCCCAGGCCAAGGCGGTCATCTGCGGGGAGTCGGGCGTGCGACGCGGTAAGCCGGTGCCTCTCAAGCCCATCGTGGATGAAGCCATCGACGGTCTCGATGCGGTCGAGCACGTCATCGTCGTTCCCCGCGGCTCAGAGAGGTACGAGCCTGCGAGCGCCCGCGAAGTTAATTATTACGACTTGCTAAAGTTCTCATCTGAGTCTCCCGCGCAGGAGATGGATGCTGAAGATCCGCTCTTCATCCTCTACACCAGTGGCACCACTGGACGTCCCAAGGGCGTCGTCCACGTGCATGGCGGATACATGGTCGGAATTACGTACCACCTCCGCACCTTTTTCGACGTGAATCCGCGTGATCTTTTCTGGTGTACCTCGGACATCGGCTGGGTCGTCGGCCATAGCTACATTGTCTACGGCCCGCTCTGCGCCGGTGTCACCACCATCTTTCGCGAAGGAGCCATCGACTGGCCCAACCCCGGAACCGCATGGGAAATTGTCGAGCGTTATGGCGTCACCAAGATGTTCACCGCTCCAACTGCGATTCGCATGTTCATGCGCTACGGCGAGCACCTGCCTGCCGCACACGACCTTACCTCGCTGCGCGTCATAGCCTGCGCCGGCGAACCGCTCAATCCAGAGGCTTGGCACTGGGCGCAAACCTATCTCGCAGGAGATGGCAAGTGGGGCTATGTCGTCGATAACTGGTGGCAGACAGAGCTGGGGGCGCCCACCCTCGGTACGCCGGTGAACATGCCCTATCGCACAGGCAAGGCTGGCATTCCGCTAGCTGGAGTCGCTGCCGATGTCGTCGATGCGTCTGGGAACCCTGTTGGCGTCAATGAGCGTGGCCGTCTGGTTCTCAAAGGGCCGTTCCCGCACATGATGCGTACTGTCTGGAAAGACAATCCGCGTTACGAACGCGACTGGCAGCAGATCGATGGTTCCTACGTCACCGGCGACGTTGCTCTCAAGGACGAGCAGGGATACATCGCTGTCCTGGGCCGCGCCGATGATGTGCTCAATGTCGCTGGCCATCGAATCGGTACCGCCGAAGTTGAGTCCGCCCTGGTTTCGCACCCCGCGGTTGGCGAGGCTGCGGCCATCGGCATCCCAGACGCTTTGAAGGGCGAGTGCATCAAGGTTTTCGTCCTTCTTCGTGCCGGGCATGTGCCCAGTGACACGCTCTCCGCCGCATTGATCGACCACGTACGCCGTGAGTTGGGTCCCATTGCCACGCCCGCGGCTCTGGAGTTTGTAACTCAATTGCCCAAAACACGTTCCGGAAAAATAATGCGCCGCTATCTGAAGGCCAAGGAGACCGGTCAGGAGATCGGCGATATTTCTACCATGGAGCAGTAGTAGTGCTCATTGTCCGGCCGGCAGGTGCAACCCGTCTGCCGGTACCACCATCTTGATGCGGGGCGCAAGCCCCGCCTTTTACGGAGGAGTCAGCACGCAATGGCGAACGAACCTTTAGCGCATGGCGTCAACATTGATTCGATGTTGCAGGAAAACCGCGTTTTCCCTCCCTCGGCGGAGTTCAGCGCCAAGGCGCATATCAAGAGCCTGGAAGAATATGAGCGTATCTACAAAGAGGCCGCCGAAGATCCGGAGGCCTTCTGGAGCAAAATTGCCCACGAACTTCATTGGTTCAAACCTTGGACAAAGGTTCTCGGGTGGGATGCGCCCTGGGCCAAGTGGTTCGTCGACGGTAAGATCAACATTTCGTACAACTGCCTTGACCGTCACGCCGCTTCGGAGCGCCGCGACAAAATTGCCATCCTGTGGGAGGGTGAACCCGGCGATGCCCGGACCATTACCTACGCCCAATTGCTCGCCGAAGTCGAGCTCTTCGCCAACGCGCTCAAGGGGCTTGGCGTAACCAAAGGAGATCGCGTCACCCTTTACATGGGCATGGTGCCAGAGCTTGCCGTCGCCATGCTAGCCTGCGCCCGCATCGGCGCCGTGCACTCGGTTATTTTCGGAGGATTCTCTGCCAACGCTATCGTTGATCGCGTCAACGATCAGCAGGCCACGGTTGTCGTCACGCAAGATTTTGCACGGCGGCGTGGCGCCCAGTTCCCCCTCAAAGGTACGGTTGACGAAGCGCTTACCAGCTGTCCTTCGGTCAAGAGCGTCGTCGTCTATCAGCGCACCGGTGCGGAGATCAAAATGCAACCCGGCCGCGACTACTGGTGGCACGACTTGATTGCCAAGGCCACGCCCCATTGCCCTGCCGAACAGCTCGACAGCGAGGACCCGCTCTACATCCTCTACACCTCCGGCTCTACCGGAAAACCCAAGGGCATAGTTCACACCACCGGTGGCTACTCCGTCGGAACCTATATCACCTCCAAGTGGATTTTCGACCTGAAAGAAGAAGATATCTTCTGGTGCACCGCCGATATCGGCTGGGTCACGGGACACAGCTACATCGTCTATGGCCTGCTGCAGAACGGCGCAACCACTCTGATGTATGAAGGTGCGCCGAATTTCCCGGACTTTGACCGTTTCTGGGCAGTCATCGAGAAGTACAAGGTCAACATTCTCTACACTGCTCCCACCGCCATCCGCACCTTCATCAAGTGGGGCAATCAATATCCAGAGCGTCACGACCTCAGCAGCCTTCGCCTGCTCGGAACCGTCGGCGAGCCCATCAATCCCGAGGCCTGGATGTGGTATCGCGAAGTCATCGGCAAAGGGCGCTGCCCCATCGTCGATACGTGGTGGCAGACTGAGACCGGCAGCATTATGATCACACCGCTTCCTGGCGCAATTGCCGCCAAGCCCGGTTCAGCCACCAAACCGTTCCCCGGAATCATCGCCGAGGTCGTCGATCGCGGCGGCGAAAAAGTTCCTCTGGGCTCCGGCGGCTACCTTGTCATCAAGAAGCCCTGGCCGGCCATGTTGCGCACCATCTACGGAGACCCCGACCGCTACGTGAAGCAGTACTGGTCTGACATTCCCGGCGTCTACTTCACCGGAGACGGCGCACGCATCGATAAGGATGGATACATATGGGTTATGGGCCGCGTCGATGACGTGCTCAACGTAAGCGGTCACCGCCTCTCCACTATGGAGATCGAGTCCGCTCTCGTCGCCCACCCCAAGGTAGCCGAGGCTGCCGTCGTTGGCCGTCCCGATGATCTCAAGGGCCAAGCCGTTGCGGCCTTCGTGACTCTGGAGGGCGGTTATACGCCATCGCCCACTCTTAAAGAAGAGCTTCGTGCCTGGGTCACAAAAGAGATCGGTGCCATGGCTCGGCCCGATGATATCCGCTTCAGCGATCAGCTTCCTAAAACCCGCTCCGGCAAGATCATGCGCCGTCTGCTCCGAGAACTTGCCACCAGCGGCGAAGTCAAAGGCGACATCACTACGCTCGAAGATTTCGCTGTCATCAGCAAGCTTAAGGACAGCGACGAATAAAACAACGCGGCGTTATTCAGCCTGCCCCACTCCAACTCGGAGTGGGGCTTCCCTTATAGGCCGATCGCTTTGCGGCTTCGCACAGTTGTGATGGCTTGGAATACGCGTACACGACTGAGGCGCAGGCCAACTCCGGCTGCATAGCTGTTAATATCTAGTTCAACCTTCTTGGGTGCAATTGTGAAAATGAGTCGCTCTTATTGGATTTCCTTCGTTGTGCCGTGCCTTGCCACTCTGGTGCTCGCGCAGCCAGTTCGTCCTACGCTGCGCGAACTGGAATTCAATATTCAAGCGGAACTCGAAGCCCATGGCGAGCGTGTGCTCGGCCAGGAAGCCTATCGCTGGAGCACGCGGCTGGAGAACATTTCAAATTGCCGGGCCGAACTCACCGTTCAGGTGACCAGCAACGTAGGAGGAAATACCGTGCGCACTGACCGCGTACGCTTCTCGCTCGGGGCTCTCGAGCCTTACGGCATTATGGAAAAGAATTGGCTGGAGTTGCCCTGTGCGGGACGCGAGGAGTGCATCTTTTCGTCCAGCTCCACCTGCACCAAGAAAACTACGGAAGGTGTTGCCATCGATTGCACCACCGTCAGCCGGAAGCGGGAAGATTCCTTCGTACTCCAACTAGACGGCGACGCGGCAGCTTCTTCGCGGCTGGAACACGGCTTCCGCCAAGCTATCGAACTTTGCCACGATCCAGCCGCCGTAACGTTCTAGTCTTTTGGATATGTTTCACCGGATGAGTGAGAGCAGCGGGATTATGGCAGACAGCGTGAGTACACTTGCCGCAGTGGATAGCAAGAGCACAGATTCAGCCTCCCGCGTTCTGGCATTGTATGTCAATGCAAATAGAATCCCGAAAAATCCGCATGGGCATGCCATTAACAAAACTGCATCTCGAACAATCTGACTGGGATAGTGCAGCAAAAGGGAAGCGATCACAAACGCCAGCAAAGGCTGAAGTATAAGCTTCATTATGAGCGCGCCTAACACGTTGTAGTCAACGGAAAGGGACTCGCGGGCAAGAACGAGTCCGGTAATAAACAAGGAGACACCCGCAACACTCTCTCCAAAATACCCGAACGACCTGACCCATACAGGCGACAGAGTGTATCCACCCAGCGAAAGGCACAGTCCAAGAGCTGGACCGACCACGATTGGATTTCGCACAGATCTCCATAATCCAGCAGCGTACCGTCTGAGAATGCTGGCGTGACTTTGCGATGCGTCTTCGGTTTCCAAAAGCAACAATGCCAGTGGCACAATTAACAGGTTTCCACAAAGAATCCCAACACCCACAGGCACCGTGCCGAGCGGGCCATAGAGAGCGATAAACAGAGGAAACCCAACCGCCACAAAGTTGGGAGAGGACACTGTCAACAGAATCGCCGAGCTATCGGCAGGCGTGAACTTGTACCGCTTCACCTCAACAATCAAGCCGAAGCAGAAGACTGAGAGTGATGTGAGCGCCAGAACCAGGAAAAGCTTGCCATGGAAAACCAGCGCCTGCCGCGGCATTTGAACTGCAGCCAGGAAAAGCGCGGCTGGCATCGCGTAGCTCACCAAAAAGATATTGATGCCCGCCAAGCCTTTGCTGTCCACAATGCCGCGCCGCCCTGCAAAGTAACCCAGGGCCAGCCCGAAATAGACCGGCACGAGCGCTATGACGGTCACACCAGTCATGAGTTTCTCCCAGACCGCATGGTCAGCGCGTGACCATGGAACCGCGTCCCTGGCACTCTTGGCGCCGAGTCAAGCATTGTTCGCTCCTTTTTAGGTACACAGCAGCTTACACCAGGTGTCCGCAACCGCAGCACTGATTTATTACAGCCTTCCCTTTGCGGGGAAGCCACGTCTTCTTGCTCATGAAACTGATTCCGGGAAGAGAGCCACCGCGACGATTGCAGCGCCATCGAACCGTAGATTACTTGGGAGTGAATCATGGATTTCAAACTCATCGGGAAGCGTGCACTGGTGACGGGATCAACGGCGGGGATTGGATTTTCGATTGCGAAGCTGCTGACTCGTGAGGGTGCTTTCGTGTATGTCAACGGACGCACAGAAGCACGAGTTAGCAGAGCTGTTGGCGAGATCGACGGCAGGGTCGATGGCGTAGCGGCAGACCTGACAACGGAGCAGGGCGCGGAGAAGCTCTTCGCCCGCGTGGAGAAGCTTGACATTCTGGTGAACAACCTCGGGATTTTTGAGGCGAAGCCGTTTCTTGAAATCGAGGATGCAGAATGGCGGAGGTATTTCGATGCGAATGTGCTCTCTGGCGTTCGAATGACGCGCCACTACCTGCCGCAAATGCTGGAGAAGAAGTGGGGACGCATCGTCTTCATTTCGAGTGAGTCCGCGTTGCAAACTCCCGCGGAAATGGTGCACTACGGTATGACCAAGACTGCTCAGCTGGCGGTGGCACGAGGCGTTGCGGAGTCCTTCCCTGCAAGTGGCGTCACCGTGAATTCCGTATTAGCCGGCCCTACCGAAAGCGAGGGAGTATCCACTTTCGTAGAAGGTCTCGCAAAGCAGCAGGGCAAGACAAAAGATGATGTGGAGCGAGAATTCTTCGAACGCGCCCGGCCGAGCAGCCTGATAAAGCGCTTTGCAACCACCGATGAAGTTGCTGCAATGGTGGTCTATCTGTGCAGTGAAGCAGCTTCAGCAACCACAGGGGCCTCGGTTCGTGTGGATGGGGGAGTCGTTAAGTCGATTGCGTAGCTGACCGCGCAGTGGTGGGCGGATCATCCCCGAGAACGGTCCGGCGATCAGCCAGTACGCCCGGGTGTACGAATCCCCGACCCTAAAGGTGTCCGTCACTGCACTTGCTTTAGCACAACCTCTGCTCCCGCCATATCCTTTAGCGCGGCTTCGGTCGTGGGTTGACTGACACCCACGCAGGCGTTCGTGATGAGAGTTGTGTGATATTTGAATCTCACCGCATCCAAAGCCGTCGCCTTAACGCAGTAATCGGTTGCGATTCCACAAACGATGACGTCCTGGATCTCACGTTCTCGCAAGATTCGTTCCAGAGTTCCCCCACCACCTCTGTCTTCAAAACCCTCAAATGCCGAGTAACCGTCGTCTAATCCCGACATGCCTTTGACAACATGGATAGTGTTGCCAGGCAGCTTCAAACCCTCCACCAATTCGGCACCCTTGGTATTTGCCACACAGTGAACGGGCCACTTGTTGAAGTGCTCGGCCTTAAGCGGATGCCAGTCTTGCGAAGTCACCACCAACACCGTTTGGCCAAGCTCCTGCACGATTCGATTGATAATGGGAACCAGAGCCAGGCCGCCAGCTACAGCCAGAGCGCCACCCTCCACAAAATCGTTTTGCATATCCACAATAATCAGCGCTGTATTCATAGGATTCTTTTCGTTAGTCAGCCCCACCATATTAGTCGATTCACGCTTCTCGCTTAAAATTGGAGCTACGGGTGCGAAGGGCGGGGAACTTCCAAGCAAAAAAAGGCCGGAAGTCGCTCCGGCCCCGTGGTTCACACTCTTATCCTTACCTAGCCGGGAGCTCTAAGCTGCTCTTCCGGGTGAATCGGTTTGGGCTGCGAGAGGCACGCGATCCACTTCATCCCAAATCTTGGAGCCGTGAGTTTCGCGTAGCGCGATGCTTCCCACAAGGAATGTCATGGCCGCCACCGCCATTGGGTAATAGAGGCCACTGTAGATGTTTCCCGTCGCCGCTATCGTCGATAGGCCTATCAATGGCACCAATCCTCCGAATACACCGTTGCCAATATGATACGGAAGCGATAGCGACGTGTATCGAATCCTTGCCGGGAATGCCTCCACCAGGTAGGCCGCAATGGGACCGTAGACCATGCAGACGAAGAGTACCTGCAGGAAGACGAGCGCCACGATGGCAGGGAAGTTCGGGTTGGTAGCAACAGCGGCGGGTACGAGTCTTCCGCCTTGCCCCGTAGTCATTGGCGTAAGCTTCACCGCCCCAGTCACTTTATCCTTGGTAGAGGTGACGCTGACAACATTATTGCCGACAGCCTGCTCCATGGCACGATAGATCGGAAGGTAGAAGATCACCGCTAGCAGGCAGCCTGCCATTATGATCTTCTTGCGCCCGATGCGATCCGAAAGGGCTCCAAAGACGGTGAAGAAAGGCATCCCTAAAAGCAGCGCAATGGCGACGGCGTAGTTGGCTGTTTTGGGGTTCAGCCGGAGAATTGTTTGGAGGAAGAACAGAGCAAAGAACTGTCCGGTGTACCAGACCACACCTTGGCCGGCGGTTGCGCCGAGCAGCGAGATCATGACCCGCTTCAGATTCGACCAGTGAGTCAATGCATCTGTGAGCGGCTGCGTAGAGGTCATCCCCGCGCTCTTCAACTGCGTGAAAATGGGCGATTCCTTCATCTTCAAGCGAATGTAGAGCGAAATGGCGACCAGAACCAACGAGATCAGGAACGGGATGCGCCAGCCGTATGCCCGGAAAGCATAGTCCGACATGCTCGCCTGGGTGATGAGGATGACGGCGAGCGAGACGAACAGACCGAGGGTCGCGGTGATCTGAATGAAACTGGTGTAGAAGCCGCGTTTCTTGTCGGGCACATGTTCGCCAACGTAAATGGCGGCGCCTCCGTATTCGCCTCCCAGTGCGAGACCTTGCAATACACGCAAAACGATCAGGGCGATGGGTGAGAACCATCCGGCAGTGGCAAACGTAGGCAACAGGCCAACGACGGCGGTCGCTAGGCCCATGATGCTGAGGGTGACCAAGAAGGCGTACTTGCGCCCGACAAGGTCGCCGATGCGCCCGAAAAACAGGGCTCCAAGGGGACGCACCACGAACCCCACAGCGAACGTCGCCAGATAAGCAATGTAGGCGAAGGTGTCGTTTCCTGGTGGATAAAACTTGGGCGCCAGATAGGCTGCCAAGCTTCCGAAGATGTAGAAGTCATACCACTCGATCATGGTGCCAACGGACGATGCTGCGATCACCTTACTGATCCGGTATTCGGGAACGCCTAAGTTACTTGCTTGAGCCGCCATTTGTGATCTCCCAATTTCACTTTCCATCAATGCTGTAAAAAGGCGAGGGGTTGCCTCGCGTCTTTGCAGGAAGATGAACTCAGTTGCGCGCAGAGCTGCGGAATCTGAGAAGCACACCGCGCGGACTCGACAGAGAGAGTGTCGCGCAGCTGTGAGTCCGGGAAAAAGTGAGGCCTGCTAGAGCGCTGGGCTGCTTCGGTTGCTAGAGGGCGCGTTCGATCTGATAGAGGATGGTTCGGGCGGCGGCTTTGGGGTGGTCGGCGGCGGTGATGGGGCGGCCAACAACGAGGTAGTCGGCTCCGGCGCGGATGGCTAGTTCGGGGGTGACGACACGGGCCTGATCAGCCGCGATGCCTCCGTCGGGACGAATGCCAGGAGTGACGAGGGTGAACGCGTCTCCGAGTTGCTGGCGCAGAGGCGAAGCTTCCTGCGCAGAGGCGACGATGCCGCCGCATCCGGCATGGATCGCAAGGCGCGCGAGGCGGAGGACTTGGGCTTCGACGCTGCCGGAGATGCCAATCTCTTCAAGGTCCGGGGCGGCGAGTGAGGTTAGGACGGTGACAGCAAGAACGGTGGGGCGGGTGGCGGATTGCGCGGCTGCTTCGGCGGCGGCCTGGAGCATTTTGGAGCCACCGGAGGCGTGGACGGTAAGGAGTGAGACTCCGAGCGCCGAGGCGGTGCGGACGGCGGCGGCAACGGTGTTGGGAATGTCGTGAAATTTGAGGTCGAGGAAGACCTTTTTGCCATCGGCGACTAGTTCGCGGACGATGGAGGGGCCAACGGCGGTGAAGAGTTCCTTGCCAACCTTATAAAAGGTAACGGTGTCGCCAAGCTGGTGTACAAGGGCGCGCGCCTTTTCGGCATCGGCAAGGTCAAGAGCGACGATCAAACTTTTCCGTCCATCTTTCATGAAGACAGGATAACTCAGGGGAAGTGAGAGGGAAAATCGATTACCGGCCGGCAAGCTCGGAGCGGGAGATTCGGTGCTGGGGTCTTTCGCCTCGCTCGAGATGACACATAAGAAAAACAAGGGCAAAGGCAAGTCAGATGCAAAAGCAAAGGCCCTGCGGTGGGGGTGTGCCGCAGGGCCGGGTTCAAAAGTGAGTGATGTGATCTAGCGCGGCTCGGCGGGTTGGTTTACCATTGCCATCTCCGCTTGCCGGGACTCGACAATGTCGATCCGGACCTTCTGCACGCCCTTCCGGTGCATTTCAAGGGCGCGAGCTGCGCTATAGGATAGATCGATGATGCGTCCTGGAGTGACCGGGCCACGATCATTAACACGGACAATCACAGACTTCAGGTTCTTCAGATTTGTGACCTTCACGAACGTGCCCAGCGGCAGTTCGCGATGAGCGGCGGTGAAGTTATACATATCGTAGTCTTCGCCGCTCGCGGTGGCTTTACCCTGAAAAAACTCGCCATACCAGGAGGCCTTGCCTACCTGATACGGCTCGATGGTCTTGCCGGGCTTCTGCGGTGGAAGCGGCAGAAAGGACGGCGGACTCAGGGCAGCCGATGTTGTATGGCCGGGTGCCGCTCCCATACTGCCGCCTAACAAAAGCAAAGCATAGACGGAATGGGTCAGTACTCGTCGCAAGCAAACACCTCGCTTAAATTGGTATTCCCCCTCACTACTGCGCCCGGGCGTTTCACCCAGGCGATGACTCATTTTACGGGGCCAGAGGACTAGGGTCAACCCTTGAGAAAATAATTACGATTTTCCACTTGCCAAAAGAATGCCGACGTGATTACGAGATTCGCATCGCCACAAATGGAAGCCCGAGAGGGGCAGCGTAGATTCGGCGTCCAAATTTCTGACAGCCAGATACCTTAGAACGGGGCCGGTAGTGGATTGGTTGCTTATTGACAGCCAGCGTGGTCCAGTCCCATGGGGCCATTGCCGTGGCCGAGACCGGGAGCGCACTGGATGGCGCGGCGGACAAAGAGCTTGGCAGAGGTGACGGCGGCGGGAATGGACGAGGATGCCGCTCTGGCCGGAGTCGCCGGAGCCAGGAAGCAGGCAATGGCGGTAGAGAAGGCGCAGCCAGTTCCGTGAGTCGAGGAGGAGTGAATGCGCGGAGCGGAGAGGGTTTCGAGGAACTCGACGCCGCGAAGGGTATAGGCAAGCACGTCGGATGAGTCGTCTCCCGCGACGTCGCCTCCGGTCACCACCGCAGCAGTGGAGCCGAGTTTAAGGAGGGTGTGAGCGAGGGCTTCAGGGTCGTCGGCGGTGAGTGTGGTGAGAACAGCAGCTTCCTGGCAATTGGGAGTGACGACGGTCGCCAGCGGAAGAAGACGCGTACGGAGAATAGCGGTTCCGGCTTCGTCGAGGAGTTCGGCTCCAGAGGAGGAGCGAAGAATGGGATCAAGGATGATGGGGCAGAGGGGCTGCGGTAAGGTGTCTAGAAAATCGGCCACGACGGTAGCAATGCCGGACGTGGCAAGCATTCCTATTTTGATGGCGCTGGGAGGGAAATCTTCAAGTAAGACCTGAAGGGTCTCGCGGACAGTCTGGGGTGCAACGGGCTCTACGCGGCGCACGCCTAGGGTGTTCTGTACGGTAAGGGCGGTGATGCAGGCGACGCCGTAACAGTCAAGGCTGGAGATGGTTTTGAGGTCGGCGGTGATGCCCGCACCAGAGGAGGGATCAAAGCCGGCAATCGTCCATACCACCGGTGGTGTGCTCATGGGAGAAAGTTAGCACAAAGGAAGGCGAGTAAGGGCGCGTGGCAACTCCTTTTCGTGCGGAGGCTGTGTATACATCCCACGTTTGCGCCGGCTGGCGCGGCTGTGGAGCACTCGATTAACACATCAGCTCCAGCCCCGGCTACCGGGCGGGCGGTACCTCGTCGGGGATAACGGGGAGCAGGGGTGTTTCGTCCTGCGGCTCGGGCTGGGTGGTGGGAAGAGGTGTAGGCGCGGGCTGCACTGCGGTAGGCGCAGGCTGTGCGGCTGCGCGAGTCGACTGCGAAGGGGCTGCGGCGTTAGGCGATTGCGCGATTGGGGCTTGGGTGCGGTTGCGCGGCAGAACAGTCGGGGTGGCAGGCCGCAGTGGCTCGGGCGGAGGATTGTCTTCCGCAACGATGCGAACCGGAAGCTCGGGCTCGGGCGTTGGCGGGGTGGCGGGCTCGCGGACGATGGCCTGGTCGCGGGTGCGAAGAGGCAGCGGCGGTAGGCCTTGGGAGCGCAAGGCGGCGAGCTGCTTTTCCTGTGCGAGCTCGACTGTCTGCGAGTTCTCGTCGGCGACCGAGGACAACCTCAGGCCCTCAGCGTTCTTGCGGGTAGAGAGGGTGACACGGTCCGCGCTGCGATTGGCTTCGCGGGCTCTTGCATAGTACGTGTCCGCCGTCTCACGATCCCCTTCGGTTTCAGAAAGGTATCCCATGTTATTGAGAGAGAAAGCGTTGCGGGGATCTAGGCGATAGGCCTGTTGAAAATACTGGCGTGCCAGGATGGGCTGGTTGCGGTTGAGGGCCGAGACTCCGCGCAGGTTAAGGCGAGTGACTTTTGCCTCGGTGGTGCCTTCTGCACTGAGCTCACGGCGGGCGGCCTGGGCGTTGAGGCTGGCGATATCAGAAATGGGGCGGCCTCTCCAGCTGCGGTTGAGAGCCACGACAACTCTCTCATTGGAGTGGCTGTCGGCGGCCTGGGAGTAGAGGCTTACGGCCTGCTCGAGTTCGCCCTCCTGCTCCAGCGCGTAGCCGAGATTGTTGAGAGTGAAAGGATTGTTGGGGTCGAGGGCGAGGGCTTTGCGGAGGATGAGTTCGGCCTCGGGAGCACGCTCCTTCTGAAGCAGTCCCATGGCGGCGACGTTAAGTCGGTTGATCTGCATGGGGACGCTGACGGCGGCTCCGGCAACCTGGGAGACCTGCTTGCCTTTGAGTTGCGGATTGTTGGAGAAGGCGATGGCGGCATCGGAACCGGTGGCAGCAGCGAGGTCGTAGAATTTCTGTGCCTTGTCAATCTCACCATCGATTTCGGCGAGATAGCCGAGATTGTTCAGGGTGAAAGGATCATCGGGGTCGAGCAGATAGGCGCGGTAGAAGGCGCGTTTAGCGCGAGAGATGTCATTACGCTCTAGTGCTTTCACACCCTCCTGATTGAGCTGTTGGACCGGGGTGGGCTTCGTGCGCTTGGGGACCTTGATTTTTACATCGGCGGCTTGGGCGGAGGCGACGGCAAGAAGAATGGCAAGCAGAAGGATGCTCGCCCGTACACAGGAAAGCCGAGCCGATCGAAACTCAGGAAAAGCCAGCTCCGAAATCATCGTTAGACACACCCCACTCTGGCTTGTTAGATGGGAGCGACTCGGATTTTGTTGTAGGCTGCTGGCGGATTGGACGGAGTGAGTGGGCAGGCGTTTCGCTCCATTTGCTCGATGTGATGGCGGGCGATCAACACAGGACAGGCCGAAGGGCGGCAGTTCTGCATCCAATAGCGGAAGACTGATGTAGGTCCGGGGAGATGATGAAACACGACTGGAAGGCCGCAATACTACTGATGGGTGTGACGTTATTTGCATCCCAATTCGCAACCCGAAGCGCCGATGCCCAGAGCGTAGGGCAAGACGCGGGGCAGGGCGTGGTCCATGGCGCTGGGCCGAGCGCTGCTCCGGTGGCGCTGGAGCCGGAGGCCAAGGGAGAACCGCATACCGAGATGCTGGATACCTCGCACGAGGCGGCAGGCGACCCGCTGCTGGAGCCAAAGCCTCTGCCGCGAGCTCAGCTGTCCCTGATTGGCGGCGTTGTGCGAAAGGTGGACGTGATACACAACCGCATCACGCTGCAACCGTTTGGCGGCGGACAGAAGTACGTGGTCTACTTCGACGAGCGCAGCCGCATCCTGAGTGCAGGACGGGAGACGACGGTGCTGGCAATCCATCGCGGAGACCGGGTGTATGCGGACAGCCAGGCGCTGGGGGCACAGGTTTTTGCGCGCACAATACAGGTGCGTCCAGTGGGCGGCCCGGCGCAGGCGAGCGGACAGGTGGTTGAGGTAATGGGAGGCCAGGTGCGTTTGCAGGATCGGCTGAGCGGGGAGACAGTTCGCTTCCTAATTACGGATATGACCAAGGTGGAGGAGCGCGGCAAGGCGATGTCGGCTTCAGAGCTGCGCCCGGGATCGCTGATCGATGTGACGTTTACTCCGGGTGGACGGAGGAGCGAGGCGCAAAGCATCGTGATCCATGCCACGGTAGGAGAATCGTACATCTTTGCGGGAACATTGACATACGTGAATCTGCGGGACGGCGTGCTGGCGATGGACAACTTAGTGGATGGTAACAACTACGAACTGTCGTTCGACCCGCAAAGAGAGGGAAAGGTGGATCAGTTGGTGGTGGGAGCTCCGGTGTCGGTGACCGCCAGTTTTGATGGCAAGCGCTACCGGGCGACATCAATCCAGGTGACGCAGGCGAGGTAGCCGTAAGAGAGATTGCGGCGGCGGAGAGCCAAAATCTGCTAAGCACGGGAGATGTGGGGCATAGGGCCGCCTCTTAATCCAGTCCATTGTTTATCCGCTTGCTATTGGGTGGGCAATATGCCATTTTGAACCGACTTCATAATCAGGTTCCCACGGGTAAACAAGTGGAGGCGTACATGCCAGGCTTGCTGTCCTCAGACCTAGAGATGCTGGCTTGTCCGGTTTGCAAAGGAGCACTTGCCGAAACCGGCAACGCATTGTCCTGTGCTAACTGCGGCTGTACGTACGGCATCTCGGAAGGCGTACCTCAACTGCTTCCGAGCAGCGCTTCGGTTCACGATTCCGTCAAAGAGGACACGGAGAGCGAAAGGGAGCACTTCGACAGTTATTACCGGACACAACGAAATAACCCGGTTCAATTGATTACCGACATGGAGTGGATCAGGAGAGCGAAGGCGCCCAGTTCGCGGCCCCTTGATTTCTGGGAATATTCCTTTTACTTGGCCGGAGCCGTGCAAGGCAAGAAGGTGCTCGAACTTGGCTGCGGGGGTGGTTGGATCAGCAGACTACTCGCCTACAAAGGAGCTGCCATCTCAGCCGTTGATATCTCATTGGAAGGGTGTCTGGCGGCGCGGGAAAAACTGCTAAGCGCAGGCTTCCATCCAGACTGTATTGCGGTGATGGACGCCCATTATACGGGCTTCAAGGACGCGACTTTCGATGTCGTTTTCATAGTGGGCGTACTGCATCACATGAACACAGGTAAACTTGCGAGCGAGGTTCATCGCATCCTCAGGCCTGGCGGCAGGATGGTCTGCTACGAGCCGCTTAAGTATGGCCCTTTGATGTGGGCCCTGCGTTCCGTCTATTTAAAACTCCACGGACTCAAGGAATACTCGACATCCGAACACGAGGAAGCGCTGCAGGATAAGGATCTCGATCCGTTTCGGCAGCTGTTTGCAAACAGCATGGTAAGGCGGATGAACTTTATCGGAAAGACAAACCGATTCAAGAACCGCTTTGGACTTCTTGCAAGAACACTCCGTTGGGCGGACTACCTGCTTCTTTCTGTGTTCCCGTTCTTCCGGCGCTATTGCACAACAGTTGTCTGTTGCTTTGAAAAGTAAGGGTGACCAGGGCAATTCGGGTTACGCCGCTCGTCTGCTTGCCTCGGGATTGCCAGACTTCCGCTTGGGCGAGGCGAGGATGCGTTCGAGTTGTTGAACGTGATTCAGATCGTGTCCGGCAATCATGGTTACGATGCGCTCAACAGTTTCCTTGCCGCGCTCGGAGTGTATGCCGTAGTAGGTCCACTGTTCCGGGGTCAGTGAGTTCAGAAGCAACAGGTTCGCTTTGCGAATGGCCCGGAACTGCTCGAGGCACTGGCGCGGATCGCGCTCGGCGTAGTGTCCAGCGGCGTTCCATGCGTCCTGATCGTAGGCTTCGATGGGCGTACCGGGTGCGCCTAAGATTGCCCGCAGTCTCCAGCCAATTACGATTTCGGAGTCAGCAAGATGGGCGAGAATCTCGACGGCGGACCATTGTTCTAGTGAGGGACGTTTGCGCAGTTTGGCGAGCGGGACACTTTTTATGAGCCTTGCAAGCGCGCCTGCCGTGGCCGCCTGCACCCTTAGAGGCTTTTGTCCCTGGGTGTAACTCAGAATGCGATCGACATACTTCTTAACTGTTTCATCCATTTGTTGACGTCCTTTCGCCACATGTTTCAGCCCGCCAACTATTAGTGAATGTCAGGGGGAATGGGTACCTGCTGATAGCCCGAGGGTGGTAGGAAGTGCGAAGCATCGATAGAAGCGCTGGAAAAGCCGCCGAGTTCGGTTGTGGTTTCCATGAGCACCATGCTATTGGGTTGCTGAGGCGGAGGTGCGGAAGTGTCGGCGGCGGCAGCGGGTGGGTTGTTCTGCTTCTTATGGCCAAAGCCGCCCAGCATGGAGCCGAAGCCTCCGAGTTTACTGGTAATGGCCGAGGTGGCCGCATTGCCGGCTCCCTGTTTGGCGGCGTCACCCGCCGAGGGTGTGTTGGTGTTGGCGTTCTGATCGGCGTCGGGGAGTGGAGCATCCGAAGCTGCCGGGAGCGGCTTCCCGTCGAGTGTGGTCCCCATACGCATGACGGTGTAGATGGGAACCCCTTTGAGCTTGGAGACCTCCTTCGCCATCTGACCGAATCCCTGCGAGGAGCCGGCGGGGGTATTGACCTGCGGCTGATGGGGCATGGATTTCATGATAGAAGAGATGGTTTCGCCGTAGACGTCGCCGAGCTTCTTTGCGTAACGCACTTGAAATTCGCGCACCTCTTTATAGCCGGGAATTTCGGGCGTGAGCCATAGGTCGCTGGTCATGGCGAAGCTGCCGCTCTGGCCGGATTGCTGATCGGTTGCGCGGAGGGTGAGCGAGAGGATGGACTCACTGGTGTCGACGCCACTGAATTGCTTGGTAGCTCCGGTGTTGCGCACGGCGACGTCGAAGTCGATCTGCGGAGCGTTGGCGAGGTCAGGTTTGGATTGCTGTGGCTGAGGTGTGGGCTGAGGCCGTTCGGCGGCACGGCGCTGAGCTTCGAGGAGTTGCTCCCGCATTTGCTGGAAGGTGATGGTGTAGTACTGCCTCTTCTGGTGGTCGATGTGGGTGACGGTCTCTTTGTCGAGATCAATGATCTCGGATGAGTCGGGATCATTGCGAGCCATGCGGTTGCCGCTAACGTAGACACTGTTGACGACGGGGGCGTTTATCTGCTTGGCCTGCCTGCTGAAGCGGGAAGCGAGTTTCATCATGCTCATCATGGAGCCGCCAGTCATCCTGGTGGTCTCGGTGTACTGAAAGTCGGCGAAGAGGCTTGAGGGCACGACTAGGGCGAGAATAAGGAGACACGCTGTGCGACCACGCATGGGAAGACCTCCATCTTGAGCGCAGCAGTGTAGTACGAGTGAGGTGACGAATCCTATTGTCCGTGGAGAGAAATTAGGAGGGTGGGCAAGATGTCCTAAAGAAGATCCGGGAGTGAACCAACACGGGCGGAGCGGACGGCATCGCCGAGCGTCGTACGCAAAGCGGGGCGTGAGTTGGTAGAATGAAAATGAGCGATGGAGTTCGCCTTGACCGCTGCACTGGAGTGCGGCTGATGACTCCTACCATCTTGACTTCAGGGAGAGCTCCGAATCGTGCTTGCTTATCTGTGGGTTTCTGCCGGTGCCATTGTCGGCGCCTGTGCGCGTTACTTTGTGAGCCGCTATGTAGCTAAGGTTGTGACGGCCTCATTCCCCTTCGGCACCCTGCTGATTAACGTTACGGGCAGCTTCATTCTGGGATTGTTTTTGGTGTGGGCGACGGAGCGGGCACTGCCGGACCCGCATTGGAGGCTACTGGTCGCCATTGGCTTCTGCGGCTCCTACACGACATTTTCCAGTTATGCGTTTGAGAGCTTCGCTCTGCTCGAGCAGGGAAACTACTTCTTGTTTGCATCCAACGTGATGGCGAACAACCTGCTGTGCCTGACGGGAGTATTGGCAGGTGCGGTGATCGCGCGCAGCATATAATGCTGGGCTGAGCTGGGGAGGACATCATGAAACTGCACACCTATCTCAACTATAGCGGGAACTGCGAGCAGGCTTTCCGCTTCTATGAAGAACATCTTGGCGGAAAGATCACCATGATGATGACCTTTGCAGGACAGCCGCTTCCGGAAGACGCGCCAGCCGATTGGGGCAAGGCCATCATGTACGCCCGCATGACGATTGGAGAGACTGAGCTGATGGGAAACGACGTTCCGCCAAAACGTTTCCAACCGATGCGAAGCGTCTATCTCTCGCTTTCAGTGACCAGCACGGAAGAGGCGGAGAAGATTTATAAACTGCTCTCGGACGGTGGCCAGATCTTTATGCCGATGGCGGAGACGTTCTTTGCTTTCCGCTTTGGGATGCTCAGGGACAAGTTCGGCACATCATGGATGATCATCCACGAACGCCCGATGCCGCACAACGGATGATGAAATCAGAGGCGGAAGCTCCAGGAGATAAAACGATGGCGGTACAGGTCACGATGTATTTGCGAGAGGATGATCAGTGGCAGCACCGCTCCCTTCATCTTGAAGTATTGACGTACCTGAGGGAGGAAAACGTCTACGCAGCCGTGGCCTATCACGCGGTGGCGGGCTTTATGGGACGCATGAGGCTGAAGACGGCGACACTGGTGGAGGGCGGCGGCAAACTGCCCGTGGTGGTCTCGTTTGTCGATACAGACGAACACATTCAGAGGGTTCTGCCAAAGCTGAAAGAGATGGCGGCTCACCGGCTGATTGTGCGCGAAAACGTCGTGGTGGAGCAGGGAAGTCTGGAGTAACTAAAAGGTTTAGCAGGGAAGTCGATCAGCCTTATGGTTGGGAGGCGCGGCGCTCTTCAAGATTGAGTCCAAGCGCGGCCAGCTTGGCGGTGGTCGATGCGTAATCGGTGTGATGAATGCCGCGGATGCCGAGGCCTTCGGCCACTTGGACAAACATGAGTCGATCATCCAAGTAAGCGACTTGCGAGGCCGGGACCTGCGCAATGTCGAGAGCAGTACGGTACATATCTTCATCGGGCTTGCGCGCGTGGATAAAGCAGGATGAGATGAAGAAATCCACGAAACTGTGGAGCTGGAACATCTGAATGCGATGCTCGTTGAGCTCGCGACCCTCATTGTTGACCACGGCAATCTTGAGTTTGTACTGCGCCTTTAGGGTGCGGATGAGACCGATCATCTCGGGAAACGGCTTGGACTGGGCGAACATAAAGTCACGAAATTGCTGCGCGGTGAAACTCCTCTGCTCATAAAAGACGACGCGGCTAAGATATTGGTCGAGGGTGATCTTGCCTTCCTCATAAGTATCAAAGGTGAGGTGATGGCGCTCGTCCACCTCTTTGCGGTCGAGCTGGAAGGTTTGGGCTGCGAGTTCGCGCGCATGACGATCCCATCCGTTGGTGAGAAGGACTCCGCCGAGATCGAGGAAAAGAGCTGTAATTGGCATTGAAGGACCTCCGGTACTGATGAGAATACGCGAAGCTAACGGCAGATGAGATGCAGTGCGACGTCTCAGAGTCTGAGACTAACTTGGTTACGGACGTCTCCGGTTGTGAACCGCACGAATTTAGCATGCCCTTGTGAATATAAAACATCGCTGGGCGGCCAGATTTGGCCTAGAAGGTTGGTGGTCGAATCAGGAGCGATAGAAGCGAACACGGGGTTCCTTCTGGGGACGCTGATTGCTTCACCGGTACACGGTCACTTACAGTCGCCTGTCCTTAGGCAGGATTGGGCAGCATTTACTACTTCTCCGACGGCGGCTCGGCCGGCAAGAGCTTTTTCTCTGCTAGAAATTTGGCCAATAGTTCGCCGGTGGCGATGAGAATCTGTCCACAGTGGCTCTTCTGTTCCGGTGTACCGTATTCGTGGATTTGTAGTACCTTGCAGGAGTTGTCGCCGAAGCGGGCGGCAAAGCGTTCGCCGAGTTCTTGTGCATACGTATACGCGGGTTCGCGACTTCCGCTTGGGTCGTCCCGACCAGCCAGCAGACTGAGGACCATGGTCGCGCCGGTAAAGGCCCCACAAAAACCTAGCTTCCCCGCTCCCCCGCCGCCGAAACAGGTTGCAATCCGCATCGTTTCATCACTGAGCTCAAAGGGGAGTTCGTCGCGAAACCCATGCAACACCGCTTCGGCGCAGTTGCAGCCGTGCTTGTAGCAATCGCCGACAGCAGAGTCTTCTAGCTTCATATCCGTCACTATACACGCTCCAAGTACATCAGTTTCTTTGTTGTGCACCCCACTTTGGAATCAAGGGTGCCACTGAGCGCCGCGCTCTCCAAAGGGAGTCTGGCGCGGCAAAACATCGGTCGAGCGGCAACGCGTTCCCGAGGTCATTCCACCAGAGAAACAAATTGAACCCAAAATGAGATCGCTCTCTTGCAGCGACTAGCTGTTAAGTACACTTAAGAATGGACAAAATATACATGCTTGGTTTTCGCGGTGGATGTGCCATCAGTCACAATAAAGTGTGATTCTGGACGGCCAACTCTGATTGTTTTTGCGTTTAGTTTTTTGTGAGTGGATTTGGGGCATAGATGTAGTTTGCAAAAGGTGTTTGACATTGATAATGTTCTATCGTCATTTGCTACGAAACAATCCCTTGCCCATTTCAACGCATGTATTCTGCGAGGGACATGATCGCTTTGTGGCGGACTAAAGTTTGAAGATTCGAAGGGTAAATATATCCCTGATCAGGAGGCGATCCGATGAGTGACGGTATTGTGGAAGGCAGCGTAAAGCGCCGGGCTCTTCTGAAGTCGGCCGCGGTCTCCGGGATTGCCGAAGGCGAACCGGAAGAGTTTTCTGCCTGCTGTCCCTCGTTGGGCCTGTGCACGGCGATCTGTCCTTTGAAAGTGACTGTGAAGGATGGGCGAATCACGCACATCACGAATCATCCTGATTACCTTTGCTGTACGCAGGGGCACGCCCAGCGTTCAGTTGTCTATGACCCAAGCCGTCTGAAGTACCCGATGAAACGGGTGGGCGAGCGCGGGGAAGGGAAGTTCGAACGCATCTCGTGGGACGAGGCGCTTGACCTCTATAGCGGAAAGATCAGAGAGATTGGCGGCCAGTACGGCAACGAGGCTATTCTGTTTTACTCCGTGCGCGGAACGATGGGCCTTGCCCGATTGGCGGCGAAGGCCAGGTTTGTGAATGTGCTAGGCGGTATGGCGTCGATCTGGGGATCGCTTTGCATTTCCAATAAGTTTCTTGTTGCTCCCATGATGTATGGCTCGATGAACACCGAGAGCGATCTCGATACCATTAAGGATTCGAAGCTTGCGATCATATGGGGCTATGGCTTCGCCGACAGCAACCGGCGTGTCGACTTCGCCGGTGAAGGCATGAGGATCATGGAGGATGCCCGAGAGCGAGGAACGCGTGTCGTTGTGATTGATCCATTCTTCTCGCAGACAGCAGCCAAGGCCGACCAGTGGATCCCTATCATGCCGGGAACCGACGGGGCCATGGCCCTGGCTATGGCCAATGTGATCATCAATCGTAATCTTTACAACAAGGATTTTGTGGAACAACACGTGTTTGGCTTCGAGGAGTTCAAGCAGCACGTGCAGCAGTACACTCCGGAATGGGCGGCCGTGATTACCGGCGTGCCGGAGATGGTAATCACCAGCCTTGCCGTCGAGTATGCGACTCATCAGCCATCAGCGCTGTTTCCCGGCGATGGTCCATCGCGCTCGGGCCGCGATCCCTCGCAATGGGTTCTTGCGTGCGGTGCGCTGGCCGCGATTACCGGAAGCGTAGGCAAGCCGGGGACGAATGCAACTTCTGGATTTGGTTTCAAGAAAGGGATTGGTATCGGCGATCTTGGCGCCGCCGAAAGAAACAAGGTTTCAGTGCAGATCAACGAGTGCCAGATTGCCGATGCGATTCTCTCCGGCAAGGCACTGCAACCGGATGGTCAGGTTGCGCCCGTGTCGCTCCGTATGATGATCGTGCATGGCGCAAGTGTGCTCAATCAGGCAGGCGATTCCAATAAGATCGTCAAGGCCTTGAAGAATCTCGATTACATTATCTGCGCCGAACAGTTTATGACTCCGTTTGCGCGGTATTCGGACCTTCTGTTGCCGGCCACCACGATCTTCGAGGGAAATGACTGCGGCTACTACTCCCAGGCAGGACACGTCATGGTTTACAGCGAGCAGTGCATCGAGCCAATGTACGAGTGCCGCTCAGACCTCGAGATGTGGGCTGCGGTGGCTGAGCGCATGGGGGTTGGTGCAGAGTTCCATTCCGATTGGAAAGACGTGGATTGGATCCGCGAGACGTTGAAAGCATCGGCGGATGTGCCGCACTTGGCCGACATTACCCTGGAACGCCTGCAAAAAGAAAAGGTAGTGTTCGTTGGCCCGCGCCCGTTCATTCCGTTCCAGGAGCAAGTGTTGCAGGGTAGGCCGTTCCCGACCAAGTCCGGCAAGATTGAGCTTTACTCGAAAACCATGGAAGCGAAGGGGCTGCCGCCATTGCCGACCTATAACGACGGCTTCGAACATGCCCGGCACCCACTGGCCAAGAAGTATCCCCTCACCATCTGCACTCCGCACTCGGTCGCTTGGTTACACAGCCGCTCCAACAACCGCTGGGTGAATGAATTTTATCCGGTCGATGTCTTTATCAACCCGGCCGACGCTTCCAAGCGGGGAATTGAGGCTGGCGACACCGTACAGATTTTCAACAACCGCGGCGTAATCGAACGCAAAGCCAATGTTAGCGAACGTGTGCCTGCCGGTGTGATCGCCATGTACCAGGGGCCTTGGTACAAACCGGGAAGCGACGGCGTTGATCGCGGCGGTGGGGTAAACACCCTCACCAATGACACCATCGATAGCATAGGCGGGGCAGGGACTTATAACGGCGTGTTGGTAGAAGTGGCGAAGGCCTAGGGGAGACGGAATGTCGACGGCACAGTACGGATTTTATTACGACGCGGGTCGATGCATTGGATGCCGTGCCTGCGTGTTCGCCTGCAAGGACTGGAATGACAATGCCGTCGGGGAATCCGTCTACTGGCGGCATGTTACGACCGTGGAGTCGGGCAGGGCTCCAAATGTTCGTTTGACGAATCAATCCATAGCCTGCAACCATTGCGCTAAACCGGCCTGCGTGGACGCGTGCCCAGCCAAGGCCATCTCGAAGCGTTCCGACGATGGCATCGTGGTGGTCGATAAGTCGAAATGTACAGGCTGCAAAACCTGCGGCGAAGCTTGTCCCTACGGCGCTCCGCAGTACGGGACCGACGGCAAGATGCAGAAGTGTGATCTGTGCCTGGACAAGATCAAACAGGGTCAGAAAACGGCTTGTGACGCCGCATGTACAGGAGACGCGCTTTACGCTGGACCGCTGAACGAACTTGCTCGCGTCTGGGCGCAGAAGACTCGTGCGACGTCGACCGGGGCAACTCAGCCATCCCTGCTGCTTCCGAAGCTGAACTAGGAGAGAATCCGCTCGCTGCCAACAGCCTTCTACGTCGGGACGCAATGGCAAAGTGCTCGAAGCACGTCAACTTCTAATTGGGCTGTCTGGCCGCTTACACCAGAAGCTCTGGTACCTCCAAAATGCCATCATTGAATGTTCGAGCAAAGGCATCAACAACCACTGGATCAAAGTCGGTCCCAGCCTTTTTTACGATATAGTCTCTCGCCTCGAAGGTGGGGATTGCCTTGCGGTACGGGCGGTCACTCGTGAGCGCATCGTAGACATCGGCCACCATGATAATTCGCGCCCCTAACGGAATCTCTTTTCCAGATACTTGAAGGTCTCCTGAGCCGTCGAATTTGTCATGATGTGCCAGAATTATCGGTACAACGCGTCTGAGAGATCCCTTGGCTAAGTCTATAAGCTCCCCGCCCCGGTTTACGTGCTGAGACATTTCGCTACGCTCATCTTCGGTAAGGCTAGTGCTTTTGTAGAGAACCCGACGACTAACTTCGAGTTTGCCGATGTCGTGGAGTAAAGAAGCTGTTCGAACATCCTCGATGAATTCCGCTGAGGCTCCCATATCTCGCGCAATCAGGGTCGAATAAATGGACACACGGTAGGAATGGTTTTGGGTGTAGTTGTCTTTGGAAACAAAGTGGCACAAGATATTCAGCACGCCATCGTAGGTTTCTCGAAGTTCACCTAACTGCCTTGCCTTGTGTTCATGCAGAGTTCCCATTCCGTAGGCGGTAAGTACGAGTATGCCTGCCCAGATTGAGAAATCCAGCCATTTCTGAAGCGGGCCCACTTGTTCCTGAAATAGGTATGGATTGACTTGCATGATCATCAGGACTATCAGAACGCTAGCCACGGCGGTCATTACCGCGTGCCGTCGGCCATAAAAGTAAGCGGAAAACAGCACGGGCAGACCGTAGAACCCCAGAAGCATGCGATGAGAAGCCAATACAAAATTGAGCATTGCGGCTATCGCAAACATTGACAACAGAAGCCACAACTCCTTATTGACTTCAAGAATTTTGTCTAATGTCTTCAAGCAAATCCCTTTCGTTTCACACCATGAATAAAGGGTATAGAAGTTCACCTGCAATTCTTAAGAAATTATGAGAACACGATATCGGAAGTAACGCCTCGAAGAGTTACTCCCCATGGCAGCTAAGCGTGCGTAAATTGAGTTTAGGGGGCGTGTCGAGATAAGCGGATGCAGTTCTTCGGCTTCAGCTATGCTGAACGGCGCGGCGCTTCGTCAGTGCATAAACCGTCCGCGCTTCTTCCATGACTCGACGGTGAATCCTCTCGATAGCACATGTTGGCCGTTGAGAGGGAGAGGGACGCAGGGTATTCACTTCTGGGAGAACTAGATATGAAATAGCTCGGACTTCGCGTATTGGGTGATGTCTATGACGACATGGACAAACAAATCCTTTTCACCCGCGATGGGTAGCCAATAAGAATTGTTCACCTTTTTCGTGACCGGGGAGTATACGATCGTCTGCTGCGCCACGCCCTTGTCTAAAGCGACGTTTGCTTTACAGTGGTTGTGAACTCCGTCGCTTGTGAGTTGGAAACATTTCATTCCAACCCGAAGCCCTCTTTCGATCGCCGATTGGTTGCAAGCCTGGATAGTCCGGTTCCTCGTCACAAGCAAAGCGGAGGAAGGGAAAACATCCCACATAAGATGAAATGCCTTTAAGACGTCGGGATTGATTGCAGAAATAATCTGTTCCGGGCTCGCTGTCATGATTCTCCTCTGAAATGCATAATCCGTGAGCGCGACCGACTCGAATACAAAGGCCGCCGTCGAGAGCTAGGATGGCACCGCAGTGGGCTCAAGCGCAACTCACAGTCGAGGCAAACTCCTGCCCCGAGACGCCGGCGACAAGAACGCGCATTTGTCCGAAAGGCTCGTCTTTATGAACATTTTAGGCACTTTTTATCCGAACTTTAGAGCCGCAATGCTCTACTAAGATGCAAGGCTGTAGGAAACTCGCCAGGCTGGACTGCAGCTTCGGTCATGACGACAGGTGCTCATTATGTGCTCAGTGCAGCCGGGGCAACAACTCGACTACTACTACATCGAAGGTGCAATAGCGCACAGCGGAATGGCCACGATCTTTCGCGGCAGAGACTTGCGTAGCGGGCGCCAGGTTGCAGTCAAAGTTCCGATCATGGAAGCGGAAAGTGACATAGCTTTTTACGAACGCTTTCGGCGCGAGGAGGAAATTGGCCTCAAGCTGGAGCATCGCGGCATTGCCAAAATTCTCCCTAATGACGGCCGCAGCCGCCTCTATATCGTCATGGAGTGGGTCGAGGGAAAACCTCTGCGCACCCTTCTGAACGAGCAGCACAAACTTCCCGCCGACCGTGCTGTCCAAATCACGCTACAGATTTGTGACGCCCTTGAATACATTCACCGCCATGGCGTCGTGCACCGCGATCTCAAGCCGGAAAATATCCTCATTGACGCAGACGACAACATCAAGCTGATTGACTTCGGCATAGCAGGCAATGCTGGTTCGCGGCGGCTTACGTTCGGGAAGCTCTCCAACACGATGGGAACGCCGGACTACATCTCCCCGGAGCAGGTGAAAGGAAAACGCGGCGATTCCCGAAGCGACCTGTTTGCACTCGGCGTCATTCTGTACGAGATGCTGACAGGGCGGGTTCCATTTGATGGCCCAAATCCTTTCGCAGTTATGAATAACCGGCTTCTGAACGATCCCGTGTCACCGCGCACAATCGACCACACAATCTCGCTTCAGCTTCAAAGAGTCATTTATCGTGCACTGAAGCGCGAACCTGAAAGTCGCTATGCTCAGGCAACGGATTTTGCATATGACCTCGAGCATCTGGATGGTGTCAGCGTGGATGAGTACGCGAAAACGTACGCGAGAGAACATCGGAACTCGTTGTGGAAGCAGAGAATGTTGTCTTACGTGCCACTGGCACTGATCCCAACTCTGATTTTTACGTTGCTATTCTACGTATTGCGGCACCCATGAAGTGATGAGCTCACACATAGGCGCGCAGAGCATCATCGCAAGAGCAAATTGGCCAAAAGAGCGGTGGCTGCACGCGCACGCAGCCACCCGAAACGTCTAAATGGAGAGATTCAAAATTCGGTTAAGGCGTTGAACAAACGTAGCAGGA
This sequence comes from uncultured Acidobacteriaceae bacterium, assembly GCA_964559875.1. GTDB lineage: Bacteria > Acidobacteriota > Terriglobia > Terriglobales > Acidobacteriaceae > TOLSYN. The sequence continues at coordinate 63,556 of CAZLJQ010000012.1, read as the reverse complement.
TCCTGGAGCGGTACGCCTTCCATGAGAAGAGCCTGATCGAAGAGAAGCCACGCTGCGTCCTGAAGAATCGGGTCATCAGGACGCGCAAGCAGTTTCCTGACGATCTCGTGATCAGGATTGATCTCAAGCGTTGGCAAGAGTGCAGGAATATCCTTCTGGCCCATTGCGCGCAGCATCTGCTGCATTTTCATCGACGGTTCCTCTTCGTCGGAGACGATGCAGGACGGGCTATCTGCTAGCCGAACGGAAGCGCGAACGTCTTTCACGCGATCGCCGAGAGTTGCCTTTAGCTTGTCGAGCAGTGGCTTGAGTGCTTCGGCCTTGTCGGGCTCCGCGTCCCCCTTTAAGTCCTCGCCGGTCGAGGCTTTGTTTACGGCCTTGAGGTCGATATCGCCGTATTTATCGATGCCGGAGAAGACAATCTCGTCGATATCATCATCGAGGATGAGAACTTCAATCTCCTTTCTCGTGTAGATCTCGAGCAGCGGCGATGTGCGGAGTAGGGATTCGGCCCCGCCGGTGATGTAGTAGATGCTCTTCTGTCCTTCCTTCATTCGCGACTTCACGTCGGCGAGGCTGGTGAGGCCTTCTGCTTTGCTGGATTTGAAGCGGACGAGATCAAGCAGCGTTTCGCGATTCGCAAAGTCGCCGTACAGACCTTCCTTCAGAGGGCGGTTGTACTCCCTAATGAAAGTCAGATATTGTTCGGGCTGCTTTGCCGCGATGTTCTTTAGCTCAGAAAGGATCTTCTTAACGCTAGCGGTGCGGATGCTGGTGAGAACGCGATTCTGCTGCAGGATTTCGCGGCTGACATTGAGCGGAAGATCTTCGCTGTCGATGACGCCTCGAATGAAGCGCAGGTACTGCGGCAAAAGCTCTTTAGCGTCGTCCATGATGAAGACGCGTTTCACGTAGAGCTTCACTCCGACCTTGTATTCTGCATGGTAGAGATCAAGCGGAGCCTTCGATGGCACATAGAAGAGCGTGGTGTATTCCAGGCTCCCTTCAGCTTTGGTGTGGAACCAGAAGAGAGGATCTGTCCAATCGCCTGCGATGGACTTATAGAGTTCCTTGTAGTCCTCTTCGGTGATCTCGCTCTTGGGACGACGCCAGAGAGCGCTGGCGGCATTGACCTGTTCGGTGGTGCGGGTCTTCACCAACTTCTTCTCAGCTTCGTTCCACTCGCTCTTGTCGTAGGTCAGAAAAATCGGAAAGGCAATGTGGTTTGAGTACTTCCTCACAATCTGCTGCAATCGCCCACCATCTGCGTACTGCTGACCCTCCTCGTTGAAATGAAGAAACACGGTGGTGCCAGCGACAGAGCGCTCTGCAGGCTCAATGTCAAAGCCAGTACTGCCATCGCTGACCCAGCGCCACGCTTTTTCTTCACCAGCCTTGCGGGATGTGACCTCAATGCGGTCTGCGACCATGAAGGCGCTATAAAAGCCGACACCAAACTGCCCGATGAGATTTGAGTCTTTCTTGGCATCCCCGGAGAGCTGCGAGAGGAAGTCTTTGGTGCCAGAGCGAGCGATAGTGCCAAGATGCGAGACCAGATCCTCCTCATTCATGCCAATGCCCGTGTCGCTAATTGTGAGAGTTCTCTTCTCTTCGTCCAACTCCAGATCAATTCGAGGATTGAAAGGAAGGGCCCGATAGACATCGTCTGTGAGAGTCAGGTGGCGGAGCTTGTCAATCGCGTCGGAGGAGTTGGAAATGAGCTCGCGCAGAAAGATTTCAGGATGCGAATAGAGAGAGTGGATGATCAATTGCAAAAGCTGATTGACTTCGGTTTGAAATTCACGTTTCGACATAGGTATTTATTATGAACAAAAGTAAACGCAAACGCATCCTTCAAGCGAGAACTGAGATCTCGCTGTCAGTTTCATCATCGAGAGCAAGCGCGGAAGTCAACTCGGCCATATTCATCTGACTCAGCACGGTTGCTGCTAAGTCTCCGGCCTCAACGGTAGTGATGCGACCAGGAACAGATGGCGACATAATGGAATTCGTGACTGTTGCCAACGTACCAGGCGCTGATGATTGCGGAGCGTTGTGTTCGAGTGCCATTGCCAGAACTTGAGTTGAGGCATCTGCCGCAGAGGGTGGCGACTTCTGATCAAACACCTGCGCAAAATGTTCGTAGATACTCTTAACGCTATGCGGCAGGCCGCCTGCGCCAAAGAAGATTGAGCGATTGGCTTCCGCAGCTACCGGTAAAATGGCCGCGGCATTTGCATTAGGGTTTGCCCGCATGGCCTTCAGCAACGAACCCGCCCCTCCGGCCCCCAGAAAATGTGCGAGATACAGTTCTGTCGGACCGATCGTGCCGCCGACGCTCTTCTGCAGGATTGCACTGTTCACCCTGCCCAGTTCGCCGGTCATTTCCGCTGCTATTTGAGGATCCTTGCGAAGATCGAGGATCGCCTGTCTCGAAGCTGGATCGTTGACGTACGCCATTCCATTTTCGCCGAGGTGTATTTGGCTAGCGTAGCGACCAAGGCCATGTTCCTCTCCGTGGGCTTTGATCATCTGTAGCCAGGTCTGCCCTGTGAACTGGAAAAGGCCAGTAGCGCTGCTCACCTGGGCTTTGGCATTCGGGTCGAAGCCGCTTTCAATCCCAGACGTTTGAAGAAGGTAAGCAAAGCTGGAACCTGTCCGGGCTGCGGCGACCTTGATCGCTTGCACGACCCTCTTCCCGTATGCGGCAGTTAGGCTTTGCGGATCAGTAATTGAGCTCAAGGGTTTCCAACATATTGGTAAATTCTGGCAGTCCAGATTCAATGAGCATGAAGCATGCCAAAGAGCTAAAGGACGAACGTAAATACTAGAAATTCGTATAAATTGTTTTATTTGTTGGACTTGTCTGAGTTTGCCGAGAGTTTAATCCGGAGTCATCTGAAATCGTTTCTCGTGTATGCTCATCCGCATTATTTCAACCGAGTGTCGATCGCTAATGCTGGTCTCATAATCGTCAGAATCGACATGTCGGCATTTCGGGCGAAACACTCCTAATCGATAGGTTGTCTTTCTCCGCTTTTTCTTTGTTCACCCATCGTGCGCAATCAGAGTGTTCACGATGACAGGCAAGAAGGCACGCTGCTCTGAGAAGCCTTGCGTTTTGCGTTTCTCTCTTGTAACTGAATCATAAGGCCCTGATTTCTCAGGGCCTTATGATGTAACAGTCGCAGGTATGTCTCAGAACGGAATGTCGTCGTCGGTAATTTCGGTGGCTCGCGCGGGACTGGAGTCGAATTCCGCTGGCGCGCTCTGGTCGAAGTCGCTGGTGCGAGATGAGCGACCGCCGCCGTCTTCGCTGCGTCCACCGCCGCCGAGCAGGACGAGATCGCTCGCTACGATCTCAGTGGTGTAGCGCTTTTGTCCCTGCTTATCTTCCCATGAACGGGTTTGCAAGCGGCCTTCAACGTAGACCGAGCGGCCTTTCTTCAGGTATTCGGCTGCAATTTCAGCAAGGCGTTGCCAGAGGACGACAGAGTGCCACTCGGTGCGGTCCTGCCATTCGCCACTCTTGTCCTTGAAGCGCTCGTTGGTCGCAACCGTCATGGTGGCAACGGCGGTGCCTCCGCTGGTATGTTTCAACTCGGGATCTTTTCCCAGATTTCCAACCAGGATGACCTTATTTACGCTCTTTGCCATGCTCCTGCCTCTCTTGTCGTCGTTGTCCGCTGCCAATTTCTTGCGTCACGTGCCAAAACTTCATGTCACGCAACGCTATTTTTCTGTGCAATAGTAGCTTGCGGAAAAATTGGCAACGAACACTTCCTTTCCTTAGATTCCATTCAGACCTTGCTAAGTATAAGCGTACCGCGCCGCCCAAAACCAAGAAATCTGCAAGCTGAACCGTTGAGCATCCGACGGCGAGTCGTCACAGGGGTGTCCGCTCGCCACGGCTGGTAATTCCGGTCGTGAGTACTGGTAATCCCAGTGGCGGCGGCAATTGATGGAAGCCCGCAAGGCTCAAATGTCAGGGGGAATCAGCCACCTGAACCGACCGAGTCCTAATACCTGCGAACTTCGTCCAGAACCTGAGTTTTCTATATGAGTCAAACACGTTGGTCAGTGTGAATTGAAGATGTGCGGCGTGGGCTATACTTCGTTTTGGATGCGGAAATTGAAGTGATTTGTAGCTTGAAGTTGCAATGCCCGGAGCGGGTGCGATGTCACACCAAACTGCAAAAGAAAGTTATAGAAGGCTAGCGGAGAGGCTGAACCGGTTTCCACAGGGAGCGCCACCGACGGAGCTATTGTTCCGGATACTGGAAGTGTTGTTCACCTCAGAAGAGGCTGAGTTGGTCTCGCTGCTCCCGATTAAGCCATTCAATGTGAAAGCAGCGGCGCATGCCTGGAAGAAGACAGAAGTAGAGGCGCGTAAGGTGCTGGACAGATTGGCCTCGCGCGGAATGATGCTGGATATCGAAATCGACGGCGAGCAAGCATTTGTATTGCCTCCGCCGATGGCAGGATTCTTTGAGTTTTCAATGATGCGGATTGGGGAGCACTACGATCAGAAGCTGCTGGCGGAGTTGTTTTATCAGTATCTGAATGTCGAGGAGGATTTTATCCGTGCTCTGTTTGCAGGTGGCGAGACGCAACTGGGACGCGTGTTTGTGAATGAAGCGGCACTGCCCAGGGAAAATACCATTCACGTGCTGGACTACGAGCGGGCGTCTGAAGTGGTGCAAACGGCTTCGCACATAGGAATTGGGACCTGCTACTGCCGTCACAAGATGGAACACTTGGGACGCGCATGTGCGGCGCCGATGGACATCTGCATGACGTTCAATTCGACGGCGCGTTCGCTGATCAAACACGGGATTGCGCAGCGGGTGGATGCGGGCAAAGGGCAGGAGTTGTTGCTTCAGGCGATAGAGAACGGCTTGGTACAGTTTGGCGAAAATGTGCGCGAGCAGGTTTCATTTATTTGCAACTGCTGCGGTTGTTGCTGCGAGGCAATGCTGGCAGCTAAGCGCTTTGCGGTGTTGAATCCGATTGTGACGACAGGCTTTTTGCCGGAGATCGATGGGGAAAGCTGCAGCGGGTGTGGAAGGTGTGTGGAGGCTTGTCCGGTGGAGGCGATAGGGCTTGTATCGGCAGGCGATTCGCAGAGGCCGAAGCGGAGAAAGGCGCGGGTGAACGAAGACCTGTGCCTGGGATGCGGAATGTGTGTCCGGCAATGCCGCACCGGAGCGGCAAAATTGAAATCGAGAGCTCAGCGAGTAATTACTCCCGTGAACACAGCCCACCGGACGGTGCTAATGGCGATTGAACGCGGCAAACTTCAGGAGCTGATCTTCGACAATCGCGCGCTGTTCAGCCATCGCGCAATGGCCGCGATCCTGGGCGCAATTTTGGAGCTTCCGCTGGTGAAACAGGCGATGGCGAGCAAGCAGATGAAGTCGCGCTATTTGGAGCAACTGCTGGTGCGGCACGAGTTTAATCACAGGGACGCATAGAAGAGCGACGAATACAATGCGACGGATGGGCATGAGCCGCAAGGTACTGGTCCGGCCAATTGCAGGCTGAACTTGCAGATAATATCGAACCCCGCAGTGCCCCAGCTCACATTATGGGATGGGAGCAAGAGTAATGACACAGGAACAACCCAGATGCAGGAGTAAAGCCTCAGGAACAGGTGCGGAAGATGGCTTATCGGCTTATCACTCGCCAACTTGTCCCGCTGTCATTGCAGCCTTGTGCTGTGCCAGCATCTGCAGCTCGGGTTGAGAGGGATGGACAACAAACGTGTGGTCTTGAAAATGACTGCAAGATCAGTATGTCAACACTCACGCGACGGGTCACTGCGCAATTCCGGTCAAGTGATTTAATGGGCGTCATGGACATTGCCGGGAAGTGACGAGACGATTAGTGAAGGAAACAACTACGCCTACGAATGAGTGGCTATATCTCAACATCGTCGAAAATAGTGGGAATTCCTTTGGTGGTAATGACTATTGGGCACTCTACTCGCCCGATTGCTGAATTCATTCATCTGCTCAAAGCGCATGGGGTTGAGAGATTGGTTGATGTGCGCACAGTGCCGCGTTCACGCCACAACCCGCAATTCAATCGCGACCAACTTTCGCCCGCGTTACATTCGGCACGCATCCACTACAGCTACATGGCTGGTCTGGGCGGTTTCCGTCATTCGAGCGACGACTCAATAAACATGGGATGGCGCAACAAGAGCTTTCGTGGGTATGCCGATTACATGCAGACCACAGAGTTCTGGGAGCATCTGGATATGTTGATCGGGCTTGCAGCGCGGGAGAGGGTTGCAATCATGTGCGCGGAAGCCGTTCCTTGGCGTTGTCATCGCTCACTGATCGCCGACGCGCTGCTGGTGCGTGGAATAGAAGTACGGGAGATTACAAGCGCAACCGGCACGCGGGTCCATTCGCTGACGCCCTTCGCGCAAGTCAGAGAAGGTCGAATCACCTATCCGGCTGAATGATTGCATGCGACGTCATTCTCGCTCAACGTCGCGGTCGAATCGAAACACATATCGAAGCAGGCAGGCATTGATTAGCAGCAACACCGATGACCCGATAGCCGCTGGAACGAGTGTCTTGATCTGGCCGCTGAGCAGCGCCTCCATTGACACCGTAAGCAGCCATAGTTGCACTACGACCGTTGTGCCGACAAGAATCAGAATTGCTGTAAACAGAGTGGTTCCCTGGCTGCGAACGCTCATTATGCCTCCAGTTCAGTGGCAAACAGCCGGTCGCCACGCTGTTCGAGTTTGATTCGCGGAAGAGGTCGCGTCGGGGGACCGGCAACCGGGCTTCCTCGGTCGATGTCGAACACACCGTGATGACACGGGCAGAGCAATGCATTCTCAGCCTTGTTGTACACAACAGCGCAGGAGAGGTGAGTACAGACCTGCGAGTATGCAACCAGCTTGCCCTCCGGTGTGCGTACGGCGATGCACGGGTCCTGGTCGGTGGGATAGCGGAAGAGCAGCAAGCCTGTCTGCTCCAGCGCTGAAACTGTGCCGATGTCGCGCTCAGCCTTCGAACCACGATGAAGCCGCTGGCCGGCAATCGCTGCGATCCAGTTTGCCCCAGCCAGCAGCAACGACCCGAGCGTCATGAACTTCACCATCTCGCGACGGGTGACGTAATGGTCTCCTTCCCAATCTATGGGAAAATCCTGCTTCCACTTAGGAGCCTTATTGCAGCAGGTACACTCTTTCGTTTCGTCGGTCACTATACCTCCTCCAACATCAAGGCAACATCGTAGGGATCGTCCGGCAGGGCAGCAGGAGTGGATGAGATCTGTACGAGATCCACGTTCACTTGTTCTACCTCGCGCGGAACCATCACGTACACCTTGGTTTTTACGACCTCATTTCCGAATTTCCACGAGTTGATCGGAATGCCGCTGCGTGTGCGCTGAATGTCTTCCATGGTGGTGAAGGTGAGCGCGCTGGATGGGCAAACCGTCGCGCACATCGGCTTTTTGCCAATGCTGCTGCGGTCGTAACACATGTCGCACTTCATCATCTGGTCGATTTCGGCGTGATACTTGGGGACGCCAAACGGACAAGACATGACGCAGTTGGAACAGCCAATGCAGCGCGGTTTCAGCGAGCTCTGCACGACTCCGTCGGGAGTCTTTTTGATGGCGTCGGCGGGGCAGATGCGGGCGCAGATGGGGTCTTCGCAATGCATGCAGACCTGCGGGGCAGTCTGCACGCTATCAGAACGCTGGATGGTCTCCAGGTGAATCATGCTGACGCCGCGATGCGTGTCACATTCGGCGCATGCCTGTAGGCAGGACTGGCACCCGATGCAGCGCGAGTGGTCAATGAAGAAAGCTGCCTCGCTCATCGAATGCCACCCGCTTCCATCTCGAGTCGTGCGATGGCGTCAGTGGGATGTTCTGTTTTACTGACGCGTACCGCGCAAATCTTGAATTCAGGAATGTTTGATACCGGGTCAATGGCGCGAATCGTCAAGTTGTTTGCCGAGCGATCAAGCGGCCAGTGATAGGGCACGAACACCGTGTCCGGACGAATCGTCTTTACCACCTGCGCGCGCACCACAACTTCACCGCGGCGGCTTTCCACTTTCACGAAATCACCGTCGGCGATTCCGAGCTTTTCAGCGAGGCGCGGGTGCATCTCGCATCGAGGCTGCGGATACTGTTCCATCAGGCTTCCGATGCGACGGGTTTGCGTGCCAGACAGAAAGTGCGATACCACGCGCCCGGTGGTGAGAATAATTGGATACTCCTCATCCGGCATCTCCGCCGACGGGCGCCACTCGACCGGAATGAAATGGGCTTTGCCATCCGGATGTCCGAACTTCCCACCCTCATAGAGGCGTGGAGTGCCAGGATGTCCGGGCTCGGGACATGGCCAGAACAGCCCATAGTCTTTCTCAATGGCATCCCAAGTCATGCCAGAGTAGTCGGAGACGCCACCTTTTGAGGCGATGCGCAACTCTTCGAATATCTCGCGCGGAGCGGAGTGGAACTTGTCCGCATACCCGAGGCGGCTCGCGATTTCGTTGATGATTGCCCAGTCCTGGCGCGCGCCTTCCGGAGGCGTTACGGCTTGACGATGGCGGATTACGCGGCCTTCAACGTTGGTTGCTGTGCCTTCGTCCTCTTCCATCAATGAGCCCGCAAGCACAATGTCGGCATAGCGAGCCGTCTCAGAGAGAAAGAAATCGATGTTGACGTAGAACTCCAGCTTTCCAAGTGCCTCGCGCACGTAGTTGCCATCCGGGAGGGAGACCGCTGGATTAAAACAGATCGAGATCAACCCTTTGATCTTGCCTTCATGTATAGCCTCTACGAGTGGAATGGCCGACAGGCCCTTCTGCGGAATCGATTCTTCAGGGACTCCCCAGACCCCAGCGATGTACTTGCGATGCTCGGGATTGCTGATGTCGCGGCTTCCGGGGAGTTGGTCGCACTTCTGCCCCTGCTCGCGTGCACCTTGTCCATTGCCTTGGCCGGTGATCATGGCATAGCCGCACCCTTCGCGGCCGATGCGTCCGCTGGCCACGACGAGGTTGATCGCGGCGATACAGTTGTCCACGCCTTTCGAGTGATGCTCGATGCCGCGGGCATGAAGCAGGAAACTGGATGGCGCAGGGCCCCAAAGTTCAGCGGCCTTGATGATCATTTCCGGAGAAACGCCCGCGATTTTCGCTGAGTGCTCCGGCGTGTACTTCTTCACCGTTTCCATCACAGCATCAAAGCCCGTGGTGTGCTTCGCAATGAACTCGCGATCGATCCAGCCACGCTCGATCATGATGTGCAGCATTCCATTAAAGACGCCAATGTCGCCGCCCGAGCGCACTGGAATAAATAGATCCGCATTGCGCGCAATGGGCGTCATGCGTGGGTCGAGAATGATTAGCTTGGCGCCCTTTTCCCGAGCCTGCCACAGGTAGTCCGTGGTGATCGGCGCGCACTCGGCGATGTTTGCCCCAGCGGCCAGAATGACCTGGGCCTTTGTTATGTCGCTCCAAGGATTCGCGCTGCGATCAATTCCGAAGACTTTCTTGGAGGCTGCCCCGGCGGAAACCATGCAGAGGCGTCCGTTGTAGTCGATGTTGGCGGTCTTCAACGCGACCCGCGCAAACTTGCCCATCAGGTAAGCTTTTTCGTTGGTAAGCGACGCCCCCGTCAGTAACGCGAAAGCGTCATTACCGTACTTCTGCTGAATGCGGCGAATTTCGCTGACTACGCGATCCATCGCGGCATCCCAGCCGATTGGCAAAAAGCCCTTTCGTTCCACACGCTGCAACGGACTCTTGAGGCGGTCTGGGTGTTCGTCCTGCATGTAGCGCTTCACACCCTTTGGACACAGCTTGCCGCGATTGAACGGAAAGTCCTCCCATGGCTCGAACCCAACAACCTTGTTCTCACGCACTCGCAGTTGGATTCCGCACTGCTGTCCGCAAAAGCAGCAATGCGTCTTCACCAGCTTCTCGTCTTTATTCGTGTGTGCCCATCCGCCGGGAGGGACCGTGTGCAGCGTGGGGCCGAATTGCTTAACGAGTTCGGGAATATCCGTCGGAAGCTTTGCCACGGCTACAATTCCTTTCCCATCCCGCGTACATCCCTGCCGAGGGATTTCCATAGCCCGTCCTGCGCCAGCGCGAGATTCTTGCGTCGGCACGTGGGACAGACATCCTGATAGTGAATTCCATTAGCCATCTGATATCGAATCCCAATCGCCGCCTGCACAGCTTTCAGATCTTCCATCTGCATTCGCGATCCATAGACCTCGCCACAGCGAGCGCAGAGGGCCTGTTCGCCTTCGGCTCCGGCTTTTTTGTAGAAGTCCACTCCAAGTTGCGCGGGACGCTGGAAGATATGGAAAAACTTGCCGAACGGCAGGTAGAGCAGGGTGAAGATCACGGTGATAGCGTGCAGTTGTGAGAGAAACACGTAGTGCAGGCCGTGCATGAGGTGCGTCGAGGCCGTTAGGAACAATCCGGTGATTGAGATTGCGAACAACAGAATCAGTGGCAGCAGGTCATTTGAAAACTGCTGCACGGATCGTGCATCGTGGTCGCGGCCACGCCTCCATAGAGCAAAGAAGACGCCAATCAGAACCATCACTGCCGCAATGTCCAGGATGTTGAATGTTATTGCGGCAATCGCGCTCCCCAGGTGAAAGCTGCCAACTGGAATGCCGAACATGAAGGCGTTGTAGATCTCCTGGTTGTCGCGCGCTGTTTCAAATCGCACCCATCCAAAAGAAAGCGGAAAGGTGACTGCTGCGGCCAGTAGGCATCCCCAGGCCAGAAACCAATGGGCGGTCCAGCGTACACGAGAACGCTTCTCAATGAAACGCTGTAGAAAAATGTTGTTCCAGAAGATTCGGCAAAGATGCAGGATGTTTCCCGGTAACTGTCTAGGTTGCAAAAATAGCTGCCATCCTCGATACCAATACAAGCGGGTAGGCGGCCTTCGTAGCCACATCGAGTATCGATAGCCAATCCCGAAAGCGGCAAAGACCGATGCACCCGCATAGGAAACCAGTGCGGGATCAAAATCCTTCAGACCGCGGCTGCCGACAAAGATCGCAGTAATCAGGGATGATGCCACAAGCACGCCCCATCCAAAAGCATGGGCCGTATCCGAACCGCGAACTGGAAATTCAGGCTGTCGCATTTGCCACCTACGAGAGAGCAACCGCCACGACGGGCGTGGATGGCCGCCATTGCAGCACCACAAAACAGATCAGCGAAAAGGCTCCAAGCAGCGCAAACCCCGACGTAAACGTACCCGTCTGCTGTTTAATGATGCCGAGCAGGAGCGGAGGGAAAAAGCCACCAAGTCCACCGGCAGCGCCAACCAACCCAGTCACGCTGCCCACCGCGCCGGGGAAATACTCAGGCACCAACTTGAACACCGCGCCGTTGCCGAGACCGATGGCAGCCGCCATTCCAAGCGCTCCAATAGTGAATGTGGTCATCATCGGACAGGCTAGAAAGATCGCCATAATGGCCGTGGCAGGAAATACCCACTTTAGAATTGTCCGGCCGCCAACCTTATCTGCCAGAATTCCACCCACCGGACGCATGAGCGTGGCCAGAACAACAAAGCCTGCGGTTCGCATTCCTGCGTTCTGCGGAGTCAGCTTGAACATCTCCGTCAGGAAGATGGGCAGGTAAACCGCCATTGCTACGAATCCTCCGAAAGTGAGGAAGTAGTAGAGACTGAGAACCCAGCTCCGGGGATCATTCAGCGGACGCACCGTATCTTTGAATGATTTGATTGCACCGCGACGTGGAGCGTTGCGCGCCAGCAGCACGAAAAGCAGCAGCCAGATTGAGAGCAGGACGCCGAAGGTCCAAAATCCCCAGCGGATTCCAGCAGCGGCTGCGATGAAAGGTGAGCCAAACGCGGCCAGTGACTGGCCGATGTTTCCAGCTCCGTACACGCCCAGCGCGAAACCCTGACGCTCAGCGCTGTACCAGCCACTGACGAAGCCGACTCCTACCGAGAAGCTCGCCAGCGCAATTCCTATGAAGAATCCATAGATCAAAAGGTGCTGGTAGTTGTGCACCGTTCCCATCAGAAAAGCCGGGATGATGGAGACCAGCATCACGAAGCTAAACACCGACCGTCCGCCGAAGCGATCCGTCAGCATCCCTAACGGGATTCGTCCCAGACTGCCCAAGAGAACAGGGAGTGCTACGGCAATGCTCTTCTGTACCGGAGACAGATGCATTTGCTTGCTCAGGATCGGCATCATGGCGGAGAGGGAGCCAAAGACTGCGAAACAGAAGGCGAAAGCTCCCGTGCCGAGGGCGAGTTGAAGCTTGGGAGAGGGTTGGGATTGCATTAAGAGTTCCTCGTTACCGCCAGGTTCGCAATCACCACGGCGGCCATTCTATATCAGGAAACTACAACCAGAGCGCACGCCCAATGACTTAAGTCTCAGCGCGAAAGATTCTTGCTTTTTTTTGCCCAGATGATCAACGGCTGGATGTAACCATCCTGATTGGAGTTGAACCAGGCAAGCGCACGCGTGCGCATTGAACGGGAAAACACACCAAGAGGCAGAAGACAATACGGGGGAGAAAACGGCCTCAGCGGCTCCAACAATCATGCGCAGTAAGCCATGGCTGTTGGGGCCGACGGCGAACGCTGTTGCGGCTGCGACCAATCCCCATGAGATCATGATACTGGCAAGCCAACGCCGTGCGCCGAATCGATACAGGTGGCACTTCGAAGATGCAGTACCCATGAAGGATATTGCAGCAGGCGTGCTGTTCAAGCCCAATGTCGACAACACTCCCAGAGCAAAGAAATCATCGCATAAGCATCGTTTGGTCGTACTCTGGAGACAAAAGAGTGGAGTAGCGACGGTGTTTTCCTGACTCTGGCGATTTGTATTTGAGTGAGTATTTCTGGGAAGAGATCACCCGGAAACAAAGGAGCTGAGTCCGCATGGCACTGAGAATTCAGAAGACGCTTCTCGAACAGCTGCGCAAGCATGGAGAAGAGACTTATCCGCACGAGTGCTGTGGCGTGCTGGTTGGTGAGTTCGACCATGCGGGTGGACGAACTGTCAAAAATATTGTGAGATGCGGGAATACATGCACCGATTCACCGCAGAATCGCTACCAGATAAGTCCCGTTGAACTAGTACGCATTCAGCGTGACGCCAGGCTGGCGGGCGAGGATATTGTGGGTTTTTATCACTCGCACCCTGATTGGCCTGCTAAGTGGTCGAGTACCGATCTTGACGAGGCGCACTGGACCGGATGCTCGTACGTAATTACCGGCATTGAAAATGGGCAGGCTGTTCTTACAAATTCCTTTGTGCTGCTGGGTGAGGAACAAAGCAAGCACTTCGAGGATGAAGCAATCGTAGCGAAGTAATCAGTGAGTACAACAATCTGTTAGTGAAGGAACGACATGCGGATCAATGCCTCGATACCAACACCACTTCGCAAGCTTGCATTGGGCTATGCTCGGATAGGAATCTAACGACCTGTAGTACCGGAGATTGCAGTGGCAACTATGAATGAGAGTGTTCCAGCAACCTTGAGCAACGATGAAATCCTGCGCTACTCTCGGCACCTGATCATGCCCGAGGTTGCCATGGAAGGGCAGAAAAAGATAAAGGCCGCGCGCGTGCTGTGCGTCGGTGCTGGCGGGCTCGGCTCACCATTGGCGCTGTACCTGGCCGCAGCCGGCGTGGGAACACTGGGCCTTGTGGATTTTGATGTGGTGGATTACACGAACTTGCAGCGACAAATTCTCTACCATACCAGTGACGTTGGCAGACCGAAGCTAGACTCTGCGGTTGATAAACTGAGCGCCATCAATCCCTTTGTGAAAATCGAGCGCTTTGAAACGCTGCTTAACAGCCGGAACGCGCTCGAGATCTTTCGCGGCTTCGACATCATCGCCGACGGAACCGATAACTTCCCTACGCGCTACCTTGTTAACGATGCCTGTGTGCTCACCGGCAAGCCGAATGTCTATGCCTCGATCTTCCGCTTTGAAGGACAAGCCAGCGTCTTTGCGGCAGAGGATGGTCCCTGTTATCGCTGCCTCTATCCGGAGCCGCCGCCACCTGGATTGGTGCCATCCTGCGCCGAAGGTGGAGTGCTTGGCGTGCTGCCGGGGCTTCTCGGCGTTATCCAGGCAACCGAGGTTATCAAGCTAATTCTTGGTGTAGGTGATTCGTTGATCGGACGGCTATTACTTGTCGATGCGCTGGCAATGCGGTTCCGCGAGTTGCGCATTCGCAAGAATCCGGATTGCCCGGTGTGCGGCGCGAACCCGACGCAGAAAGAGCTGATCGACTACAACCAGTTTTGCGGGATTCGTGGAGAGGAAGCAGCGGCCGCAGCGAGCGTTAAGGTTCCGGAGATTCAGCCTGAGGAACTGAAGCGCCGCCTCGATGCAGGGGAAGACATCTTCGTTCTCGATGTTCGCGAGCCCCACGAATATCAGATCTGCAACCTCAACGGCTATCTGATCCCGTTGGGTGATATGCCGAAGCGCATTCATGAACTCGACACAAGCCGCGAGATCGTTGTGCACTGCAGAAGCGGCGTGCGCAGCGCCAAGGCCGTGGAGTTTCTTCGCCAGTCGGGCTTTAAGCGCGCGTCAAACCTGACGGGCGGCATTTTCGCGTGGGCAACGAGGATTGACCATTCGATGCCAAAGTATTAAGAACCGCCGATGAGGAGGCCAGCTCTCTTGCTAGCGACTGGCCTTTCCATCGGTTGACTTACTTGGACCAATGTCCCTTCGAATCCGGCTGGCATTCAGGATTAGCAGCCAGTTATTTTCATCTTTGCGATGCTACGAGGTGTATATGGATCACCACCAACTCGACATTGCTACTCGATTGGTTCACGCCGATGAAAGACAACGCGTGCCTACGGGACAACCGGTCTCCACACCCATCTGTGCATCGACTACGTTTACTTATGACTCCATGGTTGACGCTGAAGCACAACCATATGCTATTTAAATGAGAACTCGACAGCATACTCCGTAGGCAGTAAAGCTGACTGCTTGTGACGTACCCGAACAATCAGTCCGACCTGAAAAATGTTCTGACCACCTTCTATGTAGTGGGTCGCAATCGAGACCGCCGTGTACGGACGGAACTGCTCGAAACTCAAAAAACACGCTCCACCGCGGCTGATGTCTACGACATCCACAACGACACCAGGGACGCCGTCTGTAATGACATAGGCCTTCGTTTTCCTGCAAGGAACTCTGGGTTGCTTGCGTCTATTGATGGCGGGAACCTGAGGTCTGACACCAGAGTCATCATATTCTGAAGCGTGCTCCTGTGCTTGGCCAGAGTAACTCTCCGAACTCTGCACCTCGTGCGCTAGTTGCTGTTCAGGTTGAGTGGCGAAGATCTTCGAATCAGGCGCAGGGCCGGAAACCGTAGTTGGAGTGAATGACGTTGTCTTAGCCGAAGCACATGTCCGACGCCAACTGACGCTAACAGCCTTACCACCCTCGTAAGTCACCTGATATTGAGGATGATCCTTAACGAAGGCGTCCATTAGGCGATCACCAAGTGCAGATGCGTGTTGTGGATACTGCTGTTTCAGTTTCTGGGCGAAAACTTCGGCAGTAACGGTGACTTGTGAGTCTGACAAAACAGCCTCCGGAACAACTGAAATAGAAGATACGGAGACAGATAGTAAGACCCATAATGATATCGAACTTCGAAATCAGGTCAAGAAACTTCGGTAACTCACACTCAAGGTACGCGATAGTTACTGAAACTGGCGGACGAACTCCTAAGCATCGCTATACGCAGCTATGACTCAAGTGCAGCAGGCGATCCGTAAGCTTGGCTGCACGTTCGCCCGCACGGAAGATCGACTCTGCCTTTACTGCAAGCCGAGGTTCTTTCAAATCTTCCATCAGCAAAGACGAGTACCCATTGATGACGAGGAGCAAGTTATTGAAGTCATGACCAATTCCGCCCATAGCACGGCATAGGGTTTCTATTCTTTCTGAAGGCTGAGGTTCCTCGTCACAGGCACGCAGGGCTTCCTCGCCGAGGCCATGGTCTTGCAAATTGGAGCCGATATAGATAAACCCGTTGCGGCACCCAGCACTGCTACTGGTTGCGAAAACGGTCAGAAGCATTTGTATCGAGTTTCCGCTCTTCGCATTCCGGAGAGGGATCACCCCTGACCATGGTCGGCTGGAAAGCGTTGAAGCTGGTTGCGATGAGGAGATGTCTGGCCAACAGAACTGCGCCATTGTGCTGTTACGCGCATCTTCAAGGCTCGCCAGGCCAAGCAACTGCCGTCCATTTGCATTCATAAATGCAATCCGTCCGTCGGCGTCCGTCACCGCCATGAAGCCGGGGGCGTGTTCGAGTGTTCCGATCAAGTCGCTTTGCAGGTCATCTTCCGCTTTGTGCTTTTCAATATCCTGCAGGAATATAACAACTCCGCCGATTCTCTTGCGAGTCCTCCTCCAGGGGCGAAAAGTCCAGCTCATGCCGTGGTATTCACGGTCTACACCGGGAATACAAAGAGTCTCAAGCGTGATGGAATCCCCTGCCAAGGTTCTGGCGATCGCAGCCTCCAATCCTTCCGGCTGGACCGAGTACAGTTGCTCGAAAGCCTTGCCGAGGATTGTGAGCCGGCTCATCCCAAACTGAAAACAATAAGCATCGCTTACCTCTAGGTGACAACCGGAGTAGTTCAGCAGAGCCATTGCGCCCGGGGCATTGCGTATGAGATCTTCCAACGCGCTTTGGGATCCAGAGGGGAATGTCGTAAATCCCTCCGGACGCAACGTCGCCAATGTTGTCCTGGAGTTGGAGTTGATTCGGAACTTCTCAAGCACGCAATTGTAATCTGTTTCCATTACAAATCCTTTCCACCACTGCTTTTGTAGGCGCAGCAGAAGCATCCACTGCTGATTCCGCGCATAAGTCCTCCCAGCCGCAGAAGGGAAATAGGTTCTTCGACGACCGCCACATCTCTGCTAAGTGGAGCAGCACACGAGTGCGGGCACGGCACTTCGAGTGCACGTTTACTGCCAGGCTCAAAGGTGGCTAAGTTCAGCGGTTTGAGTGGGCCTGGACGGTTTCTTGCACGGCGGGAGTCTAATCTCTGGAATTGAGAATCAGCTCTGGATGCGCATGCAGTACAACCGACGGGAGAGTTGTAGCTCGGAATGAGGAAGTGGCTGAGCTGGCTGAAAATGGAAGCCGCTTCCTAAGGCTTCCGGTTCTCGGCTATACCGTACTGCTTGATCTTTACGTAAAGCGAACTGCGCGGAATGCCTAACCTGACGGCGGCGCGGTCAACTTTGCCGTTTTCTTTGCGAAGCATGACGGCGATGTGTTGCCGCTCCATCTGCTCCAGAGTCATGTCGGAATCCGGCTCGGGAGCCACCTCGGAGGAAGGCGCCGACGATCTGGTAAGTTGAAAGTTCAAGTCCTCCGTACCGATTACTCCGCTTTGGCATAGGAGTGCCGCCCGTTCGAGCACATTTCGTAGTTCACGGATGTTGCCAGGCCAGGAATATGACTCTAACGCTTCCACAACTCCGGGGCCCAGTTCGAGTTTGTGACGATTGAGGTCATTCTGAAGGCGTTCCAAGAACCACTGTGCAAGGATCGGGATGTCGCCGATTCGCTCGCGCAGCGGGGGAATGACGAGCGGGATCGTGCTCACACGGAAATACAGATCGCTGCGGAATTTTCCGCTCGCAACCAGTGCTCCCAGGTCCTGATGGGTCGCCGCAATCAGTCTTATATCGACCGATCTATCGCGAACGCCTCCCAACCTTCGAAAGCGGCTTTCATCGAGAACCTTCAAGAGCTTGGGCTGGATGGCAATATCCATATCGCCGATCTCATCGAGAAACAGGGTTCCGCGATGAGCAATTTCGAGAAGTCCGGTTTTCTGAGTGATGGCGCCAGTGAAAGCTCCCTTCTCATGGCCGAAAAGATCGCTTTCGAGCAGCTCACGGTTGAGCCCCGCACAGTTCAGATCCACGAACGCCTCAGTTGCACGCGGGCCCTGCTTGGTAAGCCATTCGGCAAGTACGCCTTTGCCTGTACCGGTTTCACCTTGAATCAGGATCGGGTAATCGGAGTCAAGAACGCGCTGGACGGAGGATTCCAATTGGCGAATGCTCTTGGATGAACCGAGAAAGGGATCCCGGTGGTGGCGCATAATCTGGTTCTTAACAGCTAGTTCGCGGCGGATGTAGCGGCGCGTGTCGAGCACCTTCTCAAGAAGTTTCAGTAACACCGATAACTCGAACGGCTTGGCTACAAACTGTTCCGCGCCTTCTTTGACCGACTGCACTGCTAACTCAATGGTTGCATATCCGGTCATCATCAGAACGGGGATGGAAGTATCGACGGCGCGTATGTCACGAAGAAGACGCAACCCATCGACGTCGGGAAGAGAGTAGTCCATCAGAATCGCATCAGGATGATTCTGCTCAAGATATTCACGGCAGGCCTTGCCGGAAAAGACCGCGGCTACGGAATATCCCTTAAGTTCCAAGTAACGGCGAACCGCATCGCATAATTCGGCGTCGTCGTCGACCAGCAAGATTATGTAGTCATTAACCACAAGTTAACCCATGTACAAACTTTGGCACTGGCGGGCAATCCGGGTCAATCGATTTTGTCCGAATTCCAGACAATTTGTGAGAACCAGATACTGGCAGCTACTGGCTATGCGGCAGCAAATGCCTCCGTTTTCTCGCAGAAATCGTGCGGGCACGCTGTCGCCAGTGAGGCAGCTCCCCACCATTTTGAAGACGTCCTTGTGCAGTAAATTGGAAGGGAGTACAAAATATAGGTTTTTCAATTTAACTTTTTAAAGGCGGATACACTATGAGCTCCCAGAATGTTGGCGGGATGATTCCCCGTGATCGTTTGCCTTTTTCGGCCATCGTGGATCGGCCCATTCGTAAGCTCCCCGGCGGAGCGCGCATTGTGGTTTGGCCCATCGTCAATGTCGAAGATTGGAATATCAATCGTCCCATGCCACGGCAGGTTCTGCCAGCGCCGACTGGACTTCCGATGCTTCCGGATGTGCCGAACTGGGGGTGGCATGAGTATGGGATGAGAGTCGGCTTCTGGCGCATCAAACAGGCGCTGGACGCCAGAGGGATGCGCGCCACGCTCGCTATCAACGGCCGGGTATGCGAGTCTTACCCGGTGGTCGCGCGCGCTGCACTGGAAGCCAAATGGGAGTTTATGGGCCATGGCTACGATCAAATGCCGATTCACAAGGTAGAAGATCAGCTCGCGATGATCCGCAAGACTATGGAAGCCATCGAGCGCTTTACCGGTAAGCCGCCCGTGGGGTGGGAGACTCCAGGGCTGACGGAGACTTTGGAGACAGCCGACAATCTGGCTGCGGCGGGCATTCGGTATATCGCCGATTGGCCGATAGACGACCTGCCTTGCGATATTGCCACCGCCAACGGCCCCTTGGTCACCTTGCCCTATCCGGTGGA
This sequence comes from uncultured Acidobacteriaceae bacterium, assembly GCA_964559875.1. Lineage (GTDB taxonomy): Bacteria > Acidobacteriota > Terriglobia > Terriglobales > Acidobacteriaceae > TOLSYN. Next base: position 44,071 of record CAZLJQ010000012.1, on the reverse strand, counting down.
AATCAATGATGTCGCCATGATCGCGGTGCAGTACCATCGTTCCGAGGTCTTCTTGGAGAGAGTGCGCGATACCTTTGACCGGCTCTATGCCGAGGGTGCGCAACAGCCGCGAGTGATGGGGATCTCGGTTCATCCATACCTCAGCGGTGTGCCTCACCGGATCAAGTATTATGAGCAGGCACTGGATTACGTCCTCGGACATGAGGGCGTACTGGTCTGGACCGGCGATCAGATTCTCGATTGGCACCTTTCGCAAAAGGCAAAGGAATCTGCATCGGGCGTCTGAGAGAACGTTCCGCTGCATGGCTTTTCAAATAGGTTTTCTCCAAAGGCGCAATTGGGAAGCGCGAAAGATGCGCGTTTTTCCGATTGCGCCGTACTTACAACACGATATCGAGAGCCAATGAGGAGCAAGGATTCCGTGAAAACTGATGACTACGGCGCATTCTGCCAATACAACCCTGCGCAGCTAGAAGGCGCGGCGCAGGGGCCGCTCGCCGGCATGAGTTGCGGCGTCAAAGATTTGTTCGACCTGGCTGGATTTCGTACGGGAGCGGGCAATCCTGACTGGCTGGCCACCCATGCGCCCGCCAAGAAGACCGCCAGTGCAGTGCAGCGTCTGCTGGATGCGGGCGCGAGCGTGAGCGGGAAAACCATACTGGACGAGCTCGCCTACAGCGTTAACGGCGAGAATGCGCATTACGGCACCCCGGTCAATCCGGTGACGCCCGGCCGCATACCGGGCGGCTCTTCCTGCGGTTCGGCGGTTGTGGTAGCAGCGGGACTTTGCGATTTTTCTCTGGGCACCGATACCGGTGGCTCGGTACGCTTGCCGGCAAGTTTTTGCGGCATTGCCGGCATTCGCACCAGCCACGGCGCGGTTCCCGTCGATGGGGTGGTCTCACTGGCGCCCAGCTATGACACGGTCGGATGGTTTGCGCGTGATGCTGAGATGCTGGCGCGAATTGGCGATGTACTGCTTCCAGAGGATCGCAACGAGAGTTTTGCTTCCGATACGCTGCTGATTGCGGAGGATGCCTGGGAGCTGGCGATTCCAGAGATACGTGCGGCTTTGAAGCCTTCTCTGGATGCGCTGGCCGCTTCCGCCAAACAAGTGCGCCGTCTCCGCCTTGCGCAGGATGGATTGCTCCACTGGCAGAAGGTCTTTCGCGTCATTCAAGGCCATGAGATATGGCAGACCCACGGCGACTGGATTCGCACCACGTCACCGAAATTTGGTCCCGGCATTCGCGAGCGCTTTGCTTGGGCCTCGACCATACAAGCAAGTGACGCGCAGGCGGCGATGCCGGAGCGGGAAGCGATAACGCAACACATGAACAGCCTGCTGGAAAACGCTGTCATCGTGCTGCCTACGGTATCTTTTCTGCCGCCTCTGAAAGGCTCGCCCACGGCAGAAGAAGACCGGACAAACGCGCTTTCGCTATTGTGTATTGCGAGCCTTGCCCGGCTTCCGCAAGTCTCTCTGCCGCTGGCGACTGCCTCGGGCTGCGCCGTGGGATTGTCTCTCATCGGAGCTCGCGGCCATGATCGCGCTTTGCTGCAGGCTGCCATACGCGTGATGGAAGCGCACCGAGTGCATATCTAAGCACTTGTGCAGATGACACCTTGTTGCATAAAAGTGGGAATCGCATTTGCGATTCCCACTTCTGCTTAACCGTGTAGTGGACTCCCTATCTGAAAATCTACTGTGGTCCGGCCGTCTTGGGGCTCCCGGCGCCAGAGTCGAATTCCTGGGCCATCCAATGCTGGAGCGCGACCATGTTTTGCGGACGGCCCAGGAAGTTCTTGACTAGGTCGTTGGCTGGCATGGAGCCGCCAGGTTCGAGGACGACCCTGCGGTAGCGCATGGGAGTGTCGCCAGCCAGCAGGTTGTGAGGATCGAATTGCAGGAAGAAGTCTTCGGCGATCACCTTGTCCCATAGATACGTGTAATAGGCGGAGGAGTAGCCGCCCAAGTGTCCGAAGGAGGCCCAGATGTGGGTATCCGGCAGCCGGGTGAGGAGAGTGTAGCGGCGGCTGTCCTCGCGAGTGACCGTGTCAAGGTTGACCGATTCAGGTTTGGTTTTGTAGATGTCGTAGGAGATCGCGCTGAAGGAATTCTGGCGAGCGACCCATGCACCTCGTCCGAAAGCCGAAGCGCGGTTCATGCGATTGACCATTTCAACCGGGATGGGTTCGCCCGTTTTGTAGTGGCGGGCGAACTTGGCAAGGATCTGTGGGCTGCGAATCAATTCTTCGAGCATTTGTGAGGGAGCTTCGACGAAATCGGATTCCATGGAGATGCCGCTAATTCCGGCCCAGGCTTGCTGGCCACCCAGGATGTGGTGCATGAGGTGGCCGAACTCGTGGAAATAGGTTTCTACGTCACCGTAGTCCATCAGGCCAGGGTCCGTGGCAGTGGGGGCAGGGAAGTTGCAGACAAGGATCGCTTCGGGAAGTTGCTTGCCGCGAACGCCGTCGAGTACCTGGGCCATTTCAGCGTGGCTGAACTTTCCGGGGCGGGGGTGCATATCGAGATAAATGCGGCCAATGGGCTTGCCATGGTCAATCACAATCCAGGTTTCGACCGCGGGGTCCCAAGAGGGTGCGTCCGGTTCCTGCTGGAAGCTGACGTGAAAGAGTTCAGCGGCAACGTCGAGGATTCCCTGCTTTACCTGCATGTAGGGAAAATAGGGGCGCACAGATTGCGAGTCGAAATCGTAGCGGGAGCGGCGAACTAACTCCGAAAGATAGGATCCTTCATAGTCCCAGATTTCTTTCGTTCCGGGATCGGTCTTCCGTTTCTCGGTGAGCAGCATTTGGAACTCGCGCTCGGCCAGCGGACGGGATGCCGTGTTGACTTGCTTGATAAAGTCGGCGATCTCGTGCCCCTTGGACAGCATTTTATCGGCGGCATTGTAGTCGGCCCACGAGGAATAGCCGAGAAGCGTGGCGATCTCGTAGCGGGTCTTCATCAGGCTGGTAAGGACTTCCTGATTCTTGGGGAAAGCACGCGTATTGAAGGCGAATGTAAGACGGCGGCGCAGGTCATCGCTCTTGGCAAAGGTGAAGACCGGTAGAGCATCGGGATAATCGGTGGTGATGCGGACTTTGCCATCGGCTCCTGGCTTGTGACGGTCGATGTAATCCTGAGGCAGACCGGTGAGCTCAGAGGGATCAGCCTCCACTGTTTTCTGACCGTCGGAGATGTTGCGCTCGAACATGGACTGCTCTTCCGTGGCCTGGTCGTTCAGCTTCTTGAGGCGGGCGCGGGTGGCATCGTCCTTGTCAACGCCGGCCAGACGGAACTCAAGCAACTGCCGTTGGACGTAGTAACGAGTGGCGGGATCGGTCTTGGAGAGATCGAGCGCGGCGAGCGCGGCATAGACCTCGCGGTTAAGCGTGATTGCCGTGCGGGCTGCGCTAGCCTTGGTGAGCATCGCCGTGGCGTGGTCGCGGAAAGTGGCATCGGGATGGACCTGCTCCATGAGTTGCGCAAAGTAGATGGCAGAGTTGATTTGCCGGAATGCGTCGTCGAAGGGAACAAGGGTGTTTTCAATCGTCCGAGGAGCTTTCACGGCGATCAAAGTATTGATGGTTTGCTCTCCCGCAGCAAGGCGTCCGTCTTCGATTTTGTCGAAGGCTGCGGCGTCAGGCTTGGCGGCCCAGATGCTGGGCTGGGAAACAGCGATGCGCTGAGCGGAAACGATGGCAACGAAAAGAAATGGGAGGCCGATGAGGATTGCCAGGCGGGCAGAGAGCAGCATGAAAGAACCTCGCGGAGAGTTCTCCAGAGACATGTGAAAGTTTACACGTACCTCCGCTTGATTGCAGAGGGCCTCACCTTTGGATGGAGAATGCCCGAGGTGTGTTGCAAAATCGCTGGGCAGGGAGACTTCGTAGTCCGGCCCCCTTCCTTAGGCTGACGGCAAAGCGTTTGTTTTAATCGCCAATCGTCGTCTGGCGCTCAGGCCAGGGCGGCAGGACCTTTATCAGCACGGCCAAAATGATGAATGGAAGTATGAGCAATCCGGCGGCGACTAACTCCCCCTCGCGCGAGATCAGTTCCAGCTTGTAGGTGGTGTAGCCCAGGAAGCTCTTGGAGAAAAGCTGGCCGCCAATGACCACGTTCCAGCGCATCGCGAAGATGCCGATAATGGTCAGGCATCCGCAAATCGCGTATGCTGCCCGCCGTATCTTCTCCGGCACATGGAAGATCTGGATCAGTCCAATCGCCAAAATCGGCACCACGGTTCCGAGCACAATCTGCAATATAACCTGCGAGAAGAACAGGCGTGTGTGGACCATGAAGTCCAGCGAGCGGAACGATTCGTCTGCCACGGAGATGCGGTGGATCAGGTCGAGCATCTCCAGAGCGAAGTCGATGATGAAGGTGTACAGCATGTACTGCGCAACGGTATCGACACATCGCATGTCAATCGGTTGTTTCCGGAGCTTCATCATTGCCATGTACACCAGCATCACCATCGCGATGCCGCTCACCATGGCCGAGAAGATAAAGACTACCGGCATCAGCGGCGAGGACCACCATGGATTCGCCTTGACCGTTCCGAAGATGAATCCCACATATCCATGCAGCAGGAATGCCGACGGAATGCCGATCAGCGTCACCACCCATCCCACACGTTCGTCCACCCGGAGAGCGCCCTGGCTGATGTTGCTGGAGCCCAAGGTGAGAGCGCGGTAGAGCAGTCGCCTCCAGCCAGTAGTGCTCTGCGAGAGCAGCACAATGTCACGCCGGAAGTCGAGCCACACCTCCAACAGAAGAACAGCCATCAGGTACCAGAGATAGACGAAGCCGAACATCGCCATTGGCGAGCTCCGGTGCGGCGTTAGGTACATTTCCAGCGAACGCTCCGGGTGTCCTAGGTGCAGTTGCAGCGGCAGTGGCGCTACCAGCAGGAATGCCAGCGCCGTCAGCATCGCCAGGCGGTAGGTCGGCTTTACGGCATCTACATGGAAGATGCGCTCCAACGACGCCAGAATAAATGCGCCCGCCACCAATCCGGTCACAAAAGGATAGACCACAATCAGCACGCTCCACTGGAGCTCGATCTCGTTTGGATACATGAACCCGTCAACTGGCATGATCGCAATCTCCTTAGCGCACGGAACCATCGATGTCGTGGTAAAAAGCCTTGGCGCCGGTGGCCAAATACGGCTTGAGTACCTGCACGCTGTGGGTCTTCAGAAATTCGTGGATAGGATCGGCTGGGTTCTTCAGGTCCGCTAATTGGCGCGCTCCCGTGGGACAGTTCTCGCAACACGCCGTCGTCAGCCCTTTCGTGATGCGGTGGTAGCAGAGCGAACACTTCTCCGCCGTATGCTTCGTTGGGTGCAGGAAGCGGCAGCCGTAGGGACAAGCCTGTATGCAATAACGGCAGCCCAGGCAATACGTCTCATCTACCAGCACAACTCCGTCCGGGCTTTCAAAGGTCGCACCTACCGGACAGACCTGCGTACACGGCGATTCCGCACAATGGTTGCACATCTTGGGCACAAAGAAGTTCTTGCCGCCTACAGCCGTGCTAGGAGGAAAACCATCTTTTCCGCCATTGGGAGAATCTACCTGCGGCGTCTCCTGGCGCCAGCCCGGGACGTGGTAGCGTTCTACCCAGGTGCGGAAATATCCCTCGGGCACGTTGTTCTCTGTGGCGCAGCCACGAACGCAGTTGCCGCAGCCAATGCACTTGTCGATGTCCAGCAACATGCCCCACCAGTGTTCGCTACGGTTGTAGTTGGACGCCATCTCCGGTGTCCCGGCCAGTACGTACTTCCAGGCAAATGCCGCAGCGGGCAGAAGCATGAGCATCTTGCGTCGCGTGATCATGATTTCTTGTCTCCTGGTTGCAGAAGAGGGCTGTGCGGCACGTGACAAGTCTTGCAAGCTTCTCCGCCTGAGTGCTGCTTGCTTGCAACCTGCGGGAATGTTTTTGGTTTTGCAATATTCTCTTCATGGCAGCGTGCGCAGAGCACTGCCGTGTCCGGCAGTTGCGGCACCATGGAAGCGGGCTCCTCGGCGTGTTTGGCGAGCGGGCCATGGCAGGCTTCACAGTTCACGCCCGCGTGTTTGCCCGCCTTTTTCACTTCGAGCACGTCGGCGTGGCAGTCCTCGCAGGCCTTGTGGCCGGCGTAGGCGAGCGGCTTTGATGACAACTCGGACAGCGCCGCTCCGCGGTAGTGGCCGTACTCTCCAAAGGTTTTGGGAATAAAGTATGCCCGTACCAGCAGAAACACGACGAGCACAATCGCACATGCAATCGCCAGCCGGACAAGATGTCCGGCGTCCTTGAATTTGCTCACATGCACCCCGTCCGGTTCCGTAGGCCACCCCCTGGCTCGGTTCCGAGTGGCACAAGGAATACTGCATGTGGCTACATTGTGCCGTGACGCGCAGCACACGCACATGTGACGTGCTCTAACGGGGAAACGAGTTGAAGGCAAGTGAGCGAACGCCAAAATGTGCGAAAGTGGAAGTATGGTGGAAACACTAATGCAACAGGAGCTTAGCGACGGGTACGATCCCATGGGTAATCCGGTGGCTGACGTAGACCGGGGACAATTTGTGCTGGGATATGGTGCGTGCGCGCTGGCTGGCTGCCTGTGGGGAACTGGGTTCTTCTTCGGCAAAATTGCGCTGGCGGAGATGGGCGTGGCGCACATGGTCTTCTACCGCTTCCTGTTTACCTGCCTGGTGCTGGCACCGCTGGTATTGCGACATCCGGCGCGGCTCAGCGGTGCCGAGTGGCGGGTACTGCTGCTGGCTTCGTTCCTGGGCGTGCCGGTGCAATTTCTGGTGCAGTTTTACGGGTTGTCGCTGACCACGGTCTCCCATGCCTCACTTATGGTGGGCACCTTACCGGTGCTGCTGGCGGTGGCGGCTTCGATCTTCGCGCACGAACGGCTGGATGCGGTGGGCTGGCTGGCGCTGATGGGCTCGACTGCGGGTGTGGCACTGATCGTGCTAGGCGGGACGCCGGCGATCTCGAATGGCCGAGGCCCGAGCATTGCAGGCGATCTGCTAGTGGTGTTGTCACTGGTGATCGCGCTGGCCTGGATTCTGCTGAACAAGCGATTAATGCAACGGCACTCGCCGGTGGTGGTGACCTCCTATGGGTTGCTGAGTGGTGCGACCATGCTGGCTGTAGTGGTGCTGGCGGCACGCGGAGTGCCTCCGGTACACGGAGTGAGTGCACGGGCGTGGCTGGCACTGGCGGCCAGCGGCGTGCTTTGTACCGCATCTACCACGTTGCTGTGGAATTGGGGAATCCATCGCGTGCCTGCATCGCGAGCTGGTGTCTTCCTGAATCTGGAGCCCGCAATGGGATCGATTCTGGGAGTCCATCTTTTGGGCGATCGCCTGGGGCCCTTTGCCTGGGTGGGCGGAGCTCTGATTCTGACAGCAGCCGTCACACTCACAACTCGCGGCCGTGCGGAAATTGCCGGAAGCCTGGACTAGAGCAGTTTCGGAGAATCGCCTCTGGAGCTTCGGAGTATTCTGCTTCAGGTAGTCTTGCCACTGCACCGCAGCCGAAAGTAAAGGCGAGGAGTAGTCGATGAGAAGCCGGAACAGCGCGCGCCAGACAATCCGGCAGGGAACGTACGACTTGTGCATCATCGGCGGCGGAGCAACCGGCACAGGGTGCGCATTGGATGCGCAGCTCCGCGGATTTTCAACCGTTCTTCTGGATGCGGGAGACTTCGTTTCGCATACCTCGACAGCTTCCACCAAACTGGTTCACGGCGGCGTCCGGTATCTGCAAGAGGCGGTGGAGGATTTCGATTACGGCCAGTATGCAATGGTGAGGAAGGCTCTGCACGAGCGTATTCACATGCTGCGTTGCGCGCCGTACCTCGCGCGTCCCATGGAACTGCTGGTTCCGTGCTTCAGCCGGTGGGAGCTGGCGTACTACACGATCGGCATGAAGGTATATGACTGGATTGCGGGTCCGGCCAGTCTGTTCCCTAGCCGGATGCTTTCCAAGGCGGAAGCAGTGCGAAGAATTCCGCAGTTGCGCAGCGAGCAACTGGCGGGTGCGGTCTCCTATGCCGACGGGCAATTCGACGATGCCCGCTTCGGCCTCAGCTTGGCGCAAACGTTTACGCAACAGGGCGGGGAAGCAATCAACTACGTCAAGGCCGTGGACTTCGGACGGGGCCCGAACGGCAAGCTGGCGTGGCTGGAGGCAGTAGACCAGCTTACGCAGGAGCGCTTTCAGATTCATGCGAAGGTGTTCGTCAACTGCACGGGACCCTTCGCCGATCACATCCGCCTGATGGCCAATCCAGCGCTGCCTGAACGTCTGCGTTTCAGCAAAGGTGTCCACCTGCTGCTCCCGTTGGAGGCCCTCCAGAGCGAGTCCGCGCTGCTGGTCCCGAAAACCGAGGATGGACGCGTGATCTTCGCCATTCCGTGGCTTGGCCGTCTGCTGGTGGGGACCACAGACGACGAAGCGCAACTCACCGGCGAGATGGTGGTCACGCCTGCGGAGATCGCGTACCTGCTCAAATATGTCAACCAGTACCTCAACGTGAAGCTGACTCCGATGGAGGTGCAGTCGGCCTTCGCGGGCCTGCGTCCGCTGGTACGGTCCAGGGATGCGGTGGACACCAAAAGACTGATTCGCGATCACGAAGTTGAGGTGGATGAAGTCAGCGGTCTGGTCAGTGTTCTTGGCGGTAAGTGGACCACCTACCGAGCCATGGCAGAAGACGGAATCAACCACGCGCAGCAGGCACTTGCGGGACGGCAGGTGAAGAGTAAGACATTGGACTTCCTGCTCACGGGGGCCCAAGGATTCACGCCGGAATACTGGAAACAGTTGGAGGCGAAGTATCAGCTGTCGCCGGAGACCGCCCGTCACTTGGCGCAGAAGTTCGGTACTGATTCGCCCAAGGTGCTGGATCTGGGAGTGCAGGAGCCGCAACTCATGCAACCGCTGATCGAGGGGGCGGCCGTCATCCGGGCGGAGGTAGTGTATTCGATTCGTGAGGAGATGGCGCAGACCATCGAAGACATTCTCCTGCGAAGAATTGGTTTGCAACTTCACAGCTGGAGGGAAGCTGCACGAGCCGCGCCCGTCGTTGGCCAGTTACTGGCCCGCGAGTTTAGCTGGACCGAGGCACAGACCAAGGAAGCAGTTTCAGCATACTTGGCATCGATCCAGCATCTGCTCCATAGTGCCGGGATTGATGAGTAGCCGACGAAGGATAGGGAAGACACATGGAAAGCTACATTGGAGCCATTGATCAGGGAACGACCAGCTCACGCTTCATGGTGTTCGACCGGTCTGGAAGAATCGTGAGCATTGCGCAGAAGGAACATGAGCAGATCTATCCCGAGCCGGGCTGGGTCGAGCACGATCCCTCCGAAATCTGGCGCTGCGTAACAGATGTCATCCAGGAAGCGATGGAGGCCAAGGGGCTGAAGCCTGCAGATGTGGCGGGCATCGGCATCACGAACCAGCGCGAGACTACGGTGGTTTGGAACCGGAAGACGGGAGAAGCGGTTTACAACGCCATCGTCTGGCAGGACACTCGCGTTGCTGGAACGGTTGCCAACTTCACCATCAACGGCGGCCAGGATCGCTATCGCGCAAAGACCGGTCTGCCTCTCGCGACCTATTTCAGCGGATTGAAGATTCGCTGGATTTTGAACCATGTAGCTGGTGCGAGGGCTGCGGCGGAAGCGGGCGACCTGCTCTTTGGCAACATCGATACCTTCCTGATCTGGAAGCTGACCGGTGGCATCATCGGTGGCGTGCACGTCACCGACGTGACCAACGCCAGCCGTACGCAGTTGATGGATCTGGAGACCCTGAGCTGGGACACGGACATCCTGAGTGACTTCGATATTCCAGCTTCGGTTCTGCCGAAGATCGCTTCGAGCTCAGAGGTATACGGCAAGTCCACCCTGGCTCCGATCAAAGATGTGGCGATTGCCGGAGACCTTGGCGACCAGCAGGCGGCACTCTTCGGCCAGGCCTGCTTCAACCCTGGCGAAGCCAAGAACACCTACGGTACAGGCTGCTTCATGCTGATGAATACCGGCGCGAAGACTGTTTCTTCCCATCATGGCCTGCTGACAACTCTCGGCTACAAGATCGGCAAAGAGCCGGCGGTGTACGCGCTGGAAGGTAGCATCGCGATCACTGGCGCGCTGGTTCAGTGGCTGCGCGACAACCTGGGACTGATCGAGAAAAGCTCAGAGATTGAAGCGCTTGCCCTCACCGTTACCGACAATGGAGGCGTCTATTTTGTCCCCGCCTTCAGCGGACTTTATGCACCGTATTGGAAAGATAGCGCTCGCGGCGTGATCTCCGGCCTGACTCGCTATGTGAATAGGGGCCATATTGCCCGCGCCGTCCTGGAAGCCACAGCGTTCCAGGTTCGCGAAGTTGTGGATGCGATGGAGAAGGATTCCGGCATCGTGCTGGCCAGCCTGCGCAGCGATGGCGGTATGGTCCAGAACAATCTCCTGATGCAGTTTCAGGCTGACATCCTGAACAAGCCGGTGGTTCGCCCGGTGATTCAGGAAACTACGGCATTGGGCGCGGCCTACGCAGCCGGGCTAGCCACCGGATACTGGAAAGATACCGACGAGTTGTGTGCCAACTGGGCGGAAGATCATCGCTGGATTCCGGCGTTGGCAGAGGAGAAGAGAGCAACGCTGTATCACTTCTGGAAGAAGGCCGTTACCCGCTCCTTCGATTGGGTTGAGTAGCGGTCGTTGCTAGCGATGCAGGTTTTCGATTGCAGAGTCGCGCACAATAGCCGATGATGCCGTGGGCCGGATACCCACCCGAGATTCGCAAGCTGGCCCTGCTACTGAAGGATCGATAAGGAAGCTCAAAATGGCAGAAGAATCGGTGCTCATATTCATCGAAGATGACTTTGAAGACATGGAGCTGATGTATCCGAAGATCAGGCTGCACGAGGCCGGATACAGCGTGGTAATTGCGGGGCCCAAGGAGGGCCACCGGTACACCGGTAAGCATGGAGTTCCATGCTCGAGCGATGCGGCGATTGCCGAGCTCAAGGAGTCCGACTTTGCGGGGGTCATCCTGGTGGGAGGTTGGGCGCCGGACAAGCTGCGGCGCGACGCCAAGGTACTCAGCCTTATCGCTGAGTTTAATCGCTCCAAGAAGTTGATTGGTGCAATCTGCCACGGCGGTTGGATGGCAATCTCAGCCGGAATCTACAAAGGTGTGCGCGCGACCGGCAGCTTGGGAATCAAGGACGATCTGATCAATGCAGGCGCCATCTACGAAGACTCACCCGTTGTGGTGGATCGTCATTTTGTGAGCAGCCGTTTTCCGAATGATTTGCCGCAGTTCATGAAGGCCGTGCTGCAGGTGCTGGGCAGGAAATAGCTAAGGTCAGGCCGTGGGTGTGGAAGCGGCAGTTTTTGGTTTAGCCGGAACACCTGCGGTCGAATGGCTGCGCGCTGAGCGGTTTACGCGACCCCAGAAAGCGACGAAGTAATCGACTGCCGAGAGCAGAGTTACCGCTAGCATGAACCAGATGGCCATGCGCGCGATCAGTTCAACTCCAATGATGAAGCCGAAGATGTCCCATTGGTACCAGCCGTGCGCCAGAATCGTGGCAACGACAGCCACAATTTGCAGCACCATCTTTAGCTTGCCAATATCGCGTGCCTGGATGGCAAAGCCCTCGGTTGCGGCCACGCTGCGCAGTCCGGTGATCAAGAACTCTCGTCCCAGCACAAGAACTACAATCCAGGGCGGCATCAGGTTGGGAGTGAAGCGGATGAGGAGGATAAGTCCGGCAGCGACCAGGAGTTTGTCCGCCATGGGGTCAAGCAGCATTCCCATGCTGCTGATCTGGCCATGCTTACGGGCGAGATAGCCGTCGAGACCGTCGGTGATGGAGGCAAGGATGAAGATTCCAGCTGCCAACAACTCCTGCTCACCGGGATGAAAAAGGCTACTGGACAACACCCAAATCAGAAAAGGAATACAGGCAATTCTGCTTAGGGTGATCGAATTGGGCAGGTTCAGCACGTAAAACCATCCAGAAATCTTCAATCAAATTATGCGGGACAAATGGGCGAAAAGCAACGCGCCTCAACCCCGGAGCAGCGGCCGCAGCGCAAAACATTTGGTCGCGGCGCGTTCTGCTGTTTATACTTCCAGCCAGCGATGGCTAACATTTTATACGGAGTTAACGGCGAGGGTGCAGGGCATTCGACTCGCTCGCGGGAGATTATTCTGCACCTGCAGTCCGCGGGACACAGCGTGGTAGCTGCTTCGTTCGACCGTGGCGTGCGTAACCTGGGCGACATCTGCGAGGTGTTGGAGATCCACGGTTTTCGCTTTACCTATGTGAATAACCAGGTGCGCTACAACCGTACTCTGGCGCGCAATCTCTTCCAGGCGCGCAAGGCCACGCGCGGCATCAAGGAGCTTGCGCGGGTCATCGACGAGCGTGGCATCGAGCTGGTACTCACCGACTTTGAGCCGCTCACCAGCCGCGCCGGACGCCGCCGCAAAATCCCGGTTATCTCCATCGACAATCAGCACATCCTTACCCACTTCAAGGTAGCCATACCGGCCCACTACCGCCGGGACGCCACGGCAGCCAAGCTGGTGACGCGGATGATGACTCCCTACGCCACGCACTATCTGGTAACCTCGTTTTTCGACGCACCGGGACGCCGCAAGAACTCTGAACTGGTGCCGCCCATTCTGCGCCAGGAATTCCAGAACGCGCTGCCCAGTGCCGACGGACCCATCCTCGTTTATGTCACTTCCGTGGCCCCGCAGCTGATTAAGGTTCTGAGCTCGGTGCGTGCCGAGTTTATCGCCTACGGCTTTGGCCGCGAGGGACGCGACGGAAACATTCTGTACAAGAAACCCAGCTTCGAGACGTTTTTCGAGGACCTGCTGCACGCGCAGGCAATCATCGCCAACGCCGGGTTTTCGCTGGTCACCGAGGCGCTGCATCTCGGCAAGCCTTACCTGGCGGTGCCTGTACGCAACCAGTTCGAGCAGATCTTTAACGCGTTCTGGCTGGGCCGCACCGGCTATGGCGCGTTCTGGGAGGAGTTGACCAAGGAGCGGGTGGAATCGTTTCTCTTCAACCTGCCGCTTTTCCGCGAGAGACTCGCCGAGTATCCCCGGACATCGAATCAGGCGTTGTTTGCCAAGCTGGATGGGCTGATTGCGGCGCTACTGAAGCGCTAACTTCTGCGCTCCCTGAAAAACGCCTGCAGGATTTCCATGCAGCGCCCTGCCAACACGCCTTCCGCTACTTCCACCTGGTGGTTGAGTCGTGGATGGTTGATGACCTGCATGATGCTGCCGACGGCCCCGGCCTTGGGGTCGCGCGCGCCGAAGACGAGGCGGTTGATGCGCGCATGGACGATGGCTCCGGCGCACATGGCGCAAGGCTCCAAGGTGACAAAGAGCTGGCAGCCGTTGAGCCGGTAATTGCCGAGAGTGCGGGCCGCGTCGCGCAGAGCTTCAACTTCGGCGTGGGCGCAAGGATCGTTGAGCGAGAGCACCTGGTTCCAGCCACGGCCAATGATGATTCCTTCGCTGACCACGACAGCGCCGACCGGAACCTCGCCTGCAACTTCCGCGCGCGAAGCTAGGCGCAGAGCCTCTTCCATCCAGCGCTCGTCACATTCAGATGGGCCACCACGAATTTGCTCTTCGCCCTGCATAGTACGCCGTGCTTACGCAGGCTCCTGCTGCGTCATGCAGTGAATCGCTCCCAATCCCCAGATCAGATCGCCGCAGTAGATGGGCACGATGCTGTGCTTGGGCAGCGCGCGCTGAATCGTGTTCAGCGCCTTCAGGTCGTTCGGATCGTTAAAGGTGGGGACGAGAACCCTCCGGTTGGCAATGTAAAAGTTGGCGTAGCTGGCGGGCACTCGCTGGCCCTTGAAGACAACGGGCGCGGGCATCGGCAGGGGAATGATCTCCAGCGTACGGCCTGCGGTATCAGTCATTTTCTTCAGACGCTTCAAGTTTTCCTTGAGGATCGCGTGATTCGGGTCCGCCGAATCCGGCTCGAATGCGGCTAAGACGGTTCGCGGGCCTACAAAGCGGGCGATGTCATCGACGTGGCCGTGGGTGTCGTCCCCAACGATGCCGTGCTCCAGCCACAGAATCTTCTTCACTCCCAGCATCCGGCCCAGCATAGCTTCGATCTGCTCGCGCGTCATCCCCGGATTGCGCTGCTGCACCGGACTTAGCAGGCACTCCTCGGTGGTCAGCAGCAGGCCGCGTCCGTTCACGTCGATCGATCCCCCCTCAAGAACCATCTGCCTTGCGCCAGCGGCCGGCAGCGCAGCGTTACCCGTGCCCACTGCATCCGCCATCGCTGCATAGGCCGCACAGTCGCGCAGCTCTGCAATCTTTTCAGGAAGGGTGTTATCAAGCTGCCAGTTTTTGTACTTGGCCCAGCCATTGAACTTCCAATTGGTGAGCGCCACCTTGCCTGACGTGTGCTTTACAAAGATAGGGCCGGAGTCGCGCAGCCATCCGCGATTGGTGGGCCAGTGGTGGAATGCGATGTGCGCTTCCATCGTGGGCAATACATTGGCATGCGTCAATATATTGCGGGCTCGAACCTCGGCTTCGGCATCATTGACGATCAGTTCAACGTGCGTGACCGCTGCCAGGTTGCGTACGATCTCCGCGTAGACGTATGGGATCGGTTCAAATTTTCCCGGCCAGTCGCTACGATTATGCGGCCACGCTAGCCAGGTTGCGCGTTGCGGCTCCCACTCAGCGGGCATGCGAAAGCCTTGGCTCGCGGGAGAGCCCACTGCTGCAAGAGTTGAGGTGGTGGGTAAGGCGGGCGCTGTCGGCCGCGGGTGCTTGGTCGTCATCACTTTCCAAATCTCTGTGTGATAGGGCCGTAGGTATCGATGCGACGGTCGCGCAGGAAGGGCCAGTTGCGGCGAATCTCCTCTTGCAGCTTCACGTCCACGGTGCCCACTAGAATTTCTTCCTGGTCGTGCGAAGCCTGAGCGATGATGCGGCCAAAGGGATCTGCCAGGAACGAGCCGCCCCAGAACTCAAGGCCCGCACCTTGCACCTGGTTGCCGCGAATGTTTCCCGTCTCATGACCGGTGCGGTTGACCGCGCCGACGTAGACTCCGTTGGCAATGGCGTGGGAGCGCTGCATGGTGCACCAGGCCTCATATTGCGCCGCGCCCCACTCAACTTTCTCCGCCGGATGCCAGCCAATGGCCGTGGGATAGAAGAGGATGCTTGCTCCTTGCAGCGCGGTCAGCCGCGCAGCCTCGGGATACCACTGATCCCAGCAGACCAGCGTGCCCACCGATCCCTCCTCGAGATCAAAACTCTTGAAGCCTAGATCGCCCGGCGTGAAGTAATACTTCTCGAAGTAGAGCGGATCGTCGGGGATGTGCATCTTGCGGTAGATTCCGCGAATTTCGCCGTCTCTGCCGAGGATGACGGCGGTGTTGTGATACAGGCCTGGGGCGCGGCGCTCAAAGAGTGAGAGCTCGATAGCGACGTGCAGCTCGCGGGCCACGGCGGAAAAGCGGGCCGTGCTAGGTCCGGGAATTGGTTCGGCGAGATCGAAGAGCACGGTGTCCTCGCGCTGGCAGAAGTACTGGGTGCGGAAAAGTTCTGGCAGGCAGATGACCTGAGCGCCGCGCCGCGCCGCCTCGCGCACGTGTGCCACGGCGCGTTCCAGGTTTTCGTCCGGCTCCGGCGAACAGCGCATCTGTACCAGGCCTACCTCAAATTTGTCGGCTGCCACTTGCTCCTCCGTCCTAAATTAGAGTCGTGCCCAAAGAGAGTCAGAGGCTAGAATATCAAAGCGCAAGGCGCATAAATGGTATCCTTCTTTCATTGGCATGGAATCTATGACCATTCCGTCGAAACGCGTGGATGACCAGACGGTGCTCTCGCACGAAGCGATTCGTGAGGCCGACGACATTTTCAATCGCCATCTGAAGCGAGTCGGACTGAAACACACCGAGCAGCGCGATACCATTTTGCGCACTTTTCTGGAGACTCACGACCATCTCTCTACCGAAGAGCTGCACCACCTGGTGCAGCGCAGCTTTCCGCGGATCGGCTTCACCACGGTGTATCGAACGCTGAAGCTGCTTACCGAGTGCGGCCTCGCCAGTGGGGTGGCTTTCCACGACGGCGTCACGCGTTACGAGCACCAGTACAACCGGCGCAGCCATCATCACATGGTCTGCATCGAGTGCGGCAGCTCGGTCGAATTCTTTTCACCCGAGGTTGAGAAGGTGGAGCAGGAGATTGGGCGCAAACATCACTACATCACCAAGCGCCACACCTTCCAGGTCTACGGCATCTGCGCCGAGTGCCAGAAAAAACCGGCACAGCGCTGAACCGGCCTGAGTAATGAGTACCTGGCCACGAGCGCCCTTGACACTGGTCACCCAAACCATATATTTCTAAGGACTTTCCTTCCACTTGTGCGGATATTCCGCTGTGCGGTTTTAAGCGCGTGTCTCGGTTAGAAAGGGAACCATTGATTATCAAGGTTTTTTATCACGACAAATGTTTTGACGGAGCTTGCTCGGCTTCGCTGTTCACGCGCTTCTATCGCGAGCGAATCCGGAAGCACGCGGAGTTCCAATACCAGGGACTGCTGCATCGCGCCGGAGCGCTGTTCAACATTGAGGAGTTCAATGGAGACGAAAACGCGATCGTCGATTTCAAGTATCTGGCTTCGGAGAAGCTGACCTGGTGGTTCGATCATCATGAGAGTGCTTTTCTTACCGACGAAGATCGGGAGCACTTCGAGCGCGAGGAGAGCAATAAGAAGTTTTTCGACCCCGATTTCAAGTCGTGCACAAAGTTCTTGGCGACGGTGGCGCAGAGCCGCTTTGGCTTTGACATAGAGCCGGTGGCAGAGCTGGTGCACTGGGCAGACATTGTGGACGGAGCAAGCTATGAGAGCGCGGAGGTTGCGGTGGCAATGAAGGAGCCCGCAATGCGCATCACCATGGCGCTGGAGGCGAACCAGGACCCGGCGTTCGTTCCGCGGCTGGTGGAGCTGCTGGCCTATCGGCCGCTGGAGGAGATTGTGAGCACGCCGTTTGTGGCCGCACAGATTCCGCCGCTGCTGGAGCGTCACCAACGCTCTATCGAGATTATTCGCAAACACAGCGAGTGCGTGGATCAGACGATCTTCTTCGACGTGACAGGGTACGAGCTGGAGGGCTACAACAAATTCATTCCGTATTATCTGCATCCGGAGAGCATTTACAGCGTGGGACTGAGCAAGAGCAGCTTCCGGGTGAAGATATCGGTAGGTTCGAACCCGTGGACCGATGCGGAGAACATGATTAACCTGGCGAAGATCTGCGAGCGCTACGGCGGCGGCGGACATGCACGGGTGGGAGCCATCAGCTTTCCTCCGGGCGATTTTGCGCGTGCCACAGAAGCCGCGCAGGAGATTCTCGCGGAGCTGCGCAGCTACGCGCGCAGGCATCACACGAAGTAGAGCAATTCGGAATTTTTGTCCGGAGTCGAGCACACAATCCCGGAAATTGCCAGCCGGATTTGCATTGCCAAGGATTGTCTTTCTTGGCAATCGTTGAAAAACGGATGTTTAGCCGTTGGTTAATCCTTGCGCGGAAATGCAAAGGATTAACCGATCCGTTACACTCTTGCGGATATGTTAATAGCACGCAAAGCAATGCTGCACGCTGCTTTGAGCCTGGTTCTGCTCAGCTGTGCTCCGGTTGCGAGGGCGCAGGGCGGGCGAGTGAATGCCGTGCCGCCGGGCACCAAGGTGAATTCCGCCGATCCCACCACAAAACCTTTGGATAGCCGCAAGCGTTTTGCGTATGACGTGGTGCGTGCGGCGGTGGCGTTGCCGCAAGGCGAGTTGCAGGACCGGTTGAGGGTGCTGGCCGAGGCAGCGGCGGTGATCTCACCGATTCGTCCGGCACTGGCGAGGGAGTACAGCAGGGAAGGTTTGCGGGTGGAGCAGGACCTGATCCAGCGCGGCGAAGAGCCATCTACCTCGATGCTGAATGCAGGGCCGGTGGATTGCAAGGCGGTGCAGACACTGGTGGAGAGCATTCCGGCAGAGCGCGTGGATGCGGCGGAGACGACTCTGGTGGCGGCAATCGGAAATTGTGCAACGGCGCGGTTGAGCGCGCAGAAGCTGATTGACGCAGGCGTGCAGGAAAAGAAAGTTGCGCCGCGCGCGACGCTGGCGATGATGGAGATTGTGGGATTCAATTCGGCGTGGTCGCAGCAGACGTTCGAGAAGGTCTTCGATGCGTTGCCGGCAGAGGCGGAGAAGATGGGGCCGCAGGCTCCGAATCTGGCGAACATGTATGCGCGGGCGGCGGGCGAGATGGGCCACGACGCGGCGCAGAAAGCTGGGCTGAAGCTGCTGCTCTGGCTGGGCAAGGTGCCGGAGAGCGGCGACCGCACGGTAGCCGTGAATGTGACGGCCGCGGCGATGAAAGAAGTGCTGGGCACCAAAGACTTTGAGGATGCGATGGCCAGTGACATGACGGCGCGGCAGGTGGCGCAGAGCGCTGGTGGCGAGGGCGAAATCTCACATGCGTCGGACGAGCCTGTCTCAGTGCTTAAGGCGATGCAATCGGCGAATGACGACCGGATCAAAGAGTTGGAGGCGCTACCTCCGGCGCAGCGTGCGCGCGAGGCAGCGGCGAGTGGCTTTGCCAGCGGCAGCAGCGGCAACCGCAAGCTGGCATCACGCTATTTCGATCTTGCATTCGATTCGCTGAACACGGTGTGGAGCGAGCGCGAGAGTTTGCGGGAGGCTCCGGACGTGGTGCAGGAGGTGAGCGAGGCGGCGGCACAGGTGGATTCGCTGGATGCGCTGCATCGTGCGCAAGGGTTGGACGACACAGCCGCCGAGGCGATTGGAATGCTAGCCGTGGCGCGTGTGGTGGCCAACAAACAGCAGGAGGATGGTAAGTCAGCAGGCCGCTAGGCGGGTGAGGGGAGCGCTTGGCGGGCGCTCCTCAAAAGGTTTCGCATCCGCGGCGGTGCCGCCGCTTCTGCTGGTGTCAGGCGACCTTGTAGCCGGCCGCGTCGGCAGTGAGACGAGCTGCCTCGGTGTACTCGGAGCCGCTGAACTCGGGCTCGGCGGAGAGCACCTTCATGTGATTCCAATCATAGGGAAACTCTTTGCCGCAATCGAGGCAGACGACATAGGTTCCCGTGAGCCGCGCGGCTTGAGAGCGCAGGCCATTTCCCTTTTTTGCAGTTATGGGAAAACTGTAGTTCTTGTGCCAACAGCCGAAGAGCATGTCAAATACTTCGCCTAACATAAATACCTCCTGATCCGCTTCTAAAGCCGGATGCCAATCGGTACTAAGGCATCTAGTACTTAGATTCGCCGCAGCTCAGAAAGGTTCGACAGATGCACAAACTCAATTTGCCGTTGAATGTTGTAGTTAGATGCGGCGGGCAGGTTTTGCGCCGGTGTGCGAGGCAATCGGAGCATTGGGCCAAGGATTTCCTCATCGGTGCTGCTGCTTCGTTGGGGGCTGAGCGGTACAATCGGCCATAGCCATGTCTTCTGATTTCGTTCATCTGCATCTTCATACCGACTACTCCATGCTTGACGGCGCCTGCGATACCAAGGTGCTGTGCAAGCGCGCGAAGGAATTGGATATGTCCGCCGTTGCCATGACGGACCACGGCAACATCTTCGGAGCTGTGCACTTCTTCAACGACGCGAAGGCCGTGGGGATTAAGCCGATCCTGGGCTGCGAGCTTTACGTGTGTAAGAAAGAAGACCATCGCGCAGAGCCGCAGGGCGATAGCTACAACCACCTGATTGTGCTGGCAGAGAACGAAGCAGGTTACAAGAACCTGACGAAGATTTGCTCAGAGGCATCGCTGCATGGCTTTTATTACAAGCCGAGGGTGAGCAAGCGCTATCTGGCCGAGCACTCGGAAGGACTCATTGGTCTATCGGCGTGTTTGAAGGGCGAAGTGGCAGAGCGGCTGACGGAAGGGAAGTACGAAGCGGCGCGCACGGCAGGCAAGACGCTGGAAGATATTTTTGGACGCGGGAATTTCTTCCTTGAGATTCAAGATCAGGGACTGGCGGAAGAAAAGCGGATTCACAAGGATCTGTTCCGGCTGGAGCAGGATCTCGATATTCCAATGGTGGCGACCAACGACAGCCACTATATCTGCGAGGACGATTGCCTGGCGCAGGACGCGATGATCTGCATCCAGACAGGCAAATCGATTGCCGATCCGAACCGCATGAAGTTCCAGACCAACCAGTTCTTTGTAAAGAGCAGCGAGGAGATGGGCAAGGTCTTTCAGGGATATGAGCAGTTACTGAAGCGCACGGTGGGGATTGCCGAGCGTTGCAATCTGCGGCTGGAGAAGATCAAAAATCCATTTCCGAAATTCGATGTGCCTGAAGGCGAAACGATTGACAGCTACTTTGAACGGATTGCGCGCGAGG
The DNA here is from genome assembly GCA_964559875.1 of uncultured Acidobacteriaceae bacterium. GTDB lineage: Bacteria > Acidobacteriota > Terriglobia > Terriglobales > Acidobacteriaceae > TOLSYN. The sequence goes on along the minus strand of CAZLJQ010000012.1, from coordinate 23,593 downwards.
GGATGGCGCGGCGCATGGGGCTGTTGGGAGAGCTGAAGACGCTGGGCAAATTGAAGCACAGCTTCGGCGACTACGAAGATCGATTGAACCGCGAGATCGGCATCATCAAGCAGATGAAGTTTCCGGGATACTTCCTGATTGTGTGGGACTTTATTCGCTATGCGAGGGAGAACGGAATTCCGGTGGGACCGGGCCGCGGCTCGGCTGCGGGTTCGCTTGTGGGATACGCGATGGGAATCACGAACGTCGATCCGATCCAGAACGAGCTGCTGTTTGAGCGCTTCCTGAATCCAGAGCGCGTCTCCATGCCTGATATCGACGTGGATTTCTGCATGAACCGCCGCGGCGAAGTCATTACCTATGTGACGGAGAAATACGGGCGCGAGCAGGTAGCGCAGATTATTACGTTTGGAACGTTGGCGGCCAAGGCAGCGATCAAGGACACAGGACGCGTGCTGGATATGCCGTACAACGAAGTGGACAGGATCGCCAAGATGATTCCCGGCACGCCAGGGATGACGATTGACAAGGCGATGGCCGACGTTGCGGCGTTCCAGGATGCGTACACGAATGATCCGGCGATTCGCAACCTGGTGGATACGGCGAAGAAGCTGGAAGGGATGGTGCGGAACTCCGGGGTACACGCGAGCGCGGTGGTGATTGCACCATCTCGCTTGGACGAGATGGTGCCGCTGTATAAGACGAAGAACGATGAAATCGTGACCGCCTATGACATGAAGGCGGTAGAGAAGATGGGCCTGCTGAAGATGGACTTCCTCGGGCTCACCACGCTGACGATCATCGACGACTGCCTGAAGCTGATCCAGAAGACGCGCGGCGAAACGGTGGTGATGGAAAAGATTCCACTGGAGGACACGGAGACCTACGAGAAGGTCTTCCACAAGGGACAGACTTCAGGGGTCTTCCAATTTGAATCCGACGGAATGAGAGACGTACTGCGGCGTTACCAGCCGACGACGGTGGAAGACTTAACGGCGTTGAATGCTCTGTACCGGCCAGGACCGATTCAGGGCGGCATGATCGACGACTTCATCGAACGCAAGTGGGGACGAAAGAAAGTCGATTACATGCTGCCGGAGCTGGAGCGGCTGCTGAAAGAGACGCTTGGCGTAATTGTGTATCAGGAACAGGTGATGCAGATTGCCAACGTCATTGCCGGATATTCACTGGGCGAAGCCGACCTGCTGCGGCGCGCGATGGGAAAGAAGATCGCGTCGGAGATGGATCAACAGCGCGAGCGATTTATGCAGGGCGCGGCGGAGCGGAAGTTTTCTACGGAGAGAGCTGGGCACATCTTTGACTTGATGGCGCAGTTTGCAGGATACGGCTTCAACAAATCGCACTCGGCAGCCTACGCGCTGGTGGCTTATCACACGGCGTACTTGAAGACACACTATCCGGTGGAGTTCATGGCGGCGCTGCTGACCTCGGTGACGGGAAAGACCGAGGACGTGGTGAAGTACATTGGCGAGTCTCGCGAGATGGGAATTGAAGTGCTGGCGCCGGATGTACATGAGTCGGCTGCGAACTTTACTCCGATTCTTACGCCGGAGGGATCAAAGATTCGCTTTGGACTTTCGGCGGTGAAGAACGTTGGCGGAAATGCGATTGAGTCGATCGTGAAGGCAAGGCAGGATGGACACTTCAAGGGGATTTACGATTTCTGCGAAAAAGTGGATTTGCGGCTGCTAAATAAAAGGGTGATGGAGTCGCTGATCAAGAGCGGGGCAATGGATTCGCTGGGACGGCGCGCACAATTGATGGACGTGCTGGACAAGGCGATGGAGCAGGCACAGAAGGCGGCGCGGGATCGCGATGCGGGACAACACGGATTGTTCGGCATCTTCGAAGAGGCAAACCCAGCAGCGAGCGCGGCTGACAGGCTGCCGAATGTTCCGGACTGGGAAGAGTCGGTACGGCTGGCGAACGAGAAGGAGATTCTGGGTTTCTGGATCAGCGGACATCCTCTGGAAAAATACCAGGAGAAGATTGAGGACCTGCATGCGCATAAGTCGAGCGACGTGCTGGCGATGAAGCGCTCGACTCCGAAGAATGAGGACATCACGGTTGCGGGGTTGATCACCGGAGTGCGTATAGCCAAGACTCGCAAGGGCGACCTGATGGCCGGACTGGTGCTGGAAGATATGCATGGACGAGTGGAGGCCGCGGTGTTTCCGGAGGCTTACAAGCGGCTGCATGAGAAGGTGAAGCTGGAGATTCCGGTGCTGGTGAAGGCAGCGGTTCGAGTGGAGGAAGATGCCGCGCCCAAGCTGTTCATCAACGAGATTACTCCGCTGGACGAGGCGCAGGTGAAGCTGCCGAGGTCGCTACGGATTTCGATTCAGCTACCGGAGGCGCTGCCGGAGACGGTGGATGCACTACATGGGTTGTTCACTCGCTCGAAGGGCGACGCCAAAGTGCTGTTCGATTTGGTGCGTCCGGGTGAGTACGTCGTGGTGATGGAAGCTGACGGATATAATGTGAGTGCGGATCGGGCGTTTATGAGAAGCGTGGAGCAGTTGTGCGGCCCGGATTCAATCAAGGTGATCGATTAAGAGAAGGTAAGCATGGAAGCGGTAAGCAAGGCAGACCAGGAACTAGCCAAGGTTGAGCGGCAGATTGCGCAGCTGGAGACGGTTGCTGAAGGCAATCCAGAGGCTCAGAAGCAGCTCCGGGCTTTGCATGAGCGGGTGGATGGACTGCGGCGGCAGGTGAGTGCAAACCTGGACGCATGGCAGCGGACGGAGCTGGCGCGCCATGCGCAGCGTCCGTATCTGCTGGATTACGTGCAGCACATGTTCACCGACTTCTCGGAGATTCACGGCGACCGGGCGTTTGGGGACGATGCGGCGATGATCTGCGGGATGGCTCGCTTCCACGACGAGCAAGTGCTGGTGGTGGGGACACAGAAGGGGCGAGATACCAAGCAGAAGATTCATCGCAACTTTGGTATGCCGAACCCGGAAGGGTACCGCAAGGCGATTCGGGCGATGCAGATTGCGGAAAAGTTTGGGCGGCCAGTATTTACATTTATCGATACACCGGGTGCGTACCCAGGACTGGGCGCGGAAGAACGCGGACAGGGCGAGGCGATTGCCTACAACCTGCGCGAGATGTCTCGGCTGAAGGTTCCGATTCTGGCAACGGTGACTGGCGAAGGCGGTTCGGGCGGAGCGCTGGCGATTGCGGTGGCGGACCGGGTGTTCATGCTGGAGAACAGCGTGTACTCGGTGATTTCGCCGGAAGGCTGCGCGTCAATTATGTGGCGCGACGCCAGTAAGCGCGAGCTAGCGGCACAGGCGATGCACATTACGGCACCGGATTTGATTGGGTTTGGCATTGTGGATGCCATTGTGCCGGAGCCGGAGGGCGGAGCTCACACGGACCATGCGCAGATGGCGGCGACGCTGGACAAGGTGCTTTGGGCGAGCCTGGCCGAGCTGAAAAAACTGAGCACGACGGAGCTGCTGAACGGGCGGTATGAGAAATTCAGGAATATGGCGCAGTTCTACCGCGAGACGTAGGACGATATAAAGTTAATAAACACACTGCTAGAAATAAATAAACTCAATATATAGATTGACAAACTAAATTGTCAGGCGCAATCTGACGATGTAAACCGAATTGCGCCATGCCTACCCAGACGAAAAATACGACAGATTGGCAGGAACTAAGCCGGCTCACCCAGGGACAGTCCATTGTGGTGGAACGGGTGCGGCTGACCGAAAAGAACATTGCCATTGAAGGCGCGTTTGAGCTGCCGCAACTGGCACAGCTGAGCGCCGAGGACCAGGTGTTTGTGACGGCATTTATCCGCAGCCACGGGTCCATCAAGGAGATGGAGCAGATCTTTGGGGTTAGCTATCCGACGATCAAGGGGCGGCTGAACCGGATCGCGGAGAGCCTGGATTTTGTGGAGCAGAATCCGGCCCCGGGGCGCAGCGAGGTGCTGGAACGGTTGCAGCGCGGGGAAATTACAGCCGAGGACGCGATCCGGGAGTTGGAGGCGCGGAGATGATTCCATTGACGGCAACGGTGCGGATGCGACTGGCGGAAGGGCGGAGCTGGAGGATATGGATTCCGCTGTTTGTGGTTTGGCTGATGCTGCTGCCGGTGGCTCTGGTGCTGTTTCCGATGATGTTTCTGCTTGGTTTGCTGGTGCGGGTCAGCGCCTTCCGGTTGTATGGGACGGTGTGGGGGACTCTGAGTTCGCTGAGAAACACGCTGGTTGAGGTGGAGAACGAGGACGTTCTATTTCGGGTGCGGATTGTGTAAGGGAGCAGGAGAAAAATGATGAGTGAAAATCGCAGACAGATTCTGGAGATGCTGGCGGCGGGAAAGATCAACGCCGATGAGGCCGAGCGGTTGATGGCGGCGCTGGAGAATGGAACAGCGTCGGCGGCCGGCAATGCGGGCGGAGAAACCAAGGCGAAGGCCAAGTACATTCACGTAATGGTGGATGCGGAAAACGGCGGCAAAGGGGCGAAGGTGAATATCCGGGTGCCGATGCAGCTGCTGCGCTCGGGAGTGCGGCTGGCGGGACTGATTCCGGTGCAGGCGCGGGAGCATGTGGAAGGCGCGATGCGGAAGAACGGATTTCCGATGGACTTGTCGGCGATTCGTCCGGAAAACCTGGAGGAGATTGTGGATCAGCTGCAGGACTTGACCATCGACGTGGATGACGACAGCTCGAAGGTGAAGATTTACACGGAGTAGCAAGGATACCGCTACGCTACCGCACGGTGCAGCGTGCATCGGTGCTCATTGTACGCGGAAGAGCGTTCGCACTGAGAGGCTCTGCGGCATCGTTTCGCTAAAAGCGACTCGAGGCCGAAGTGCCTCTTGAACTTCAGCTCAGATTTGGGCGGTGCTGGGGTTCCTCGCGATGCTCGGAATGACCCCTCCTGGGGCTCAGAACGATCCCAGTCAAAACTCATGGACCACACCATTCAGAAGCTCACGCGTGGATCATTTCAGCATGGGATTCCTGGGATTGGATGGCGTCTGCTTTGGGCTGGGGGGCGCGTTGGAGCGTTTGGTTTTTCTTGGGGTCTTTGAGGAGGGCGACGAGGGGGATCATGACGAGAAAGACCAAGCCCATGATCTTGAAGGCTTCGACAAAAGAGAGCATAGTGGCCTGCTGCTGCAACTGTCCGTAGAGGGCACGGTAGGCCTGATGCGAAGCGGTTACGGGGTCTGCTCCCCGGAGGGCGAAGTACTGGGTGAACTGTTGCAGCGCGGCCCAGGCGCGAGGCTGGCCGGGGAGAATGTGTTCGGCGAGACGGGTTTGATGGAACTGCTGTCGGCGGGCAAGAAGGGTGGTCATGACGGCGATTCCGATGCTGCCGCCGATGTTGCGCATGAGGTTGAAGATGCTGGTGGCATTGCCCATGCGCTCTCGGGGAACGTGAGACATGGCGGCGGCGGCGAGAGGAATGAACATGCAGGCCATGGCTCCGCCCTGCATGACCTGCGGCCAGAAGATGTCCCAGTAGCCGGCGTTGAGATTGAGGTTGGCGAGCATGAACATGGTTAGAGCGCCGACCAGGAATCCGGTGACGAGAAGTTTGCGCACATCCACACGGGCGGCGATGGCTCCGACGATGAAGGTAAGGGCAAACGAGCCGATGCCACGCGGGGAGAGCGCGAGTCCGGCCTGCATGGCTGGGTAATTGAGCAGGGTTTCAAGGTATTGCGGGAGCAGGACGAGGCTGGCGTAAAGGCAGAAGCCGACGGAGGACATCATCAGTACACCGACGGCGAAGGAGCGGTCCTTGAGGGAACGCAGATCGACAATAGGATGCTCGACGATGAGTTCGCGTATGACGAAGGCGAGCAGGCCGACGATGCAGCAGAAAACTTCGATGCGAATGTCGCGCGAGCCCAGCCAGTCTTTGCGCTGTCCTGTGTCTAAGAGGATTTGCAGGGCGCCGAGGCCGAGGGCGAGAAAACCAATTCCCCAGAGATCGACGGAAGCGCTACGGTTGCGCTTGAGGTAGGGCGGATCGTGGACGAAGCGCGTCATCATCATCAGCGAGAAGATGCCGACGGGAATGTTGAGGTAGAAGATCCAGCGCCAAGTGTAGTTGTCCGTGATCCAGCCGCCGAGGGTGGGGCCGATGATGGGGGCGACGATGATTCCGAGACCGTAGGCGGCCATTGCCTGGCCGTGCTTCTCCTTGGGGAAGGTTTCAAAGAGGATGGCTTGGGCGAGGGGTTGCAGTCCGCCTCCGGCGAGGCCCTGGAAGACGCGGAAGACGATGAGTTCGGTGAGGCTGGTGGCGGTTCCGCAGAGCAGGGAAGCCAGGGTGAATCCGGCGACGCAGAAGAGCAACATGCGGCGGCGTCCAAAGTAGGTGGCCAGCCACCCGGACATGGGCAGGATAATGGCGTTGGCTACGAGATAGGAGGTGACAACCCAGGTCCCCTCCTCATAGGTTGCGCTGAGGTTTCCGGAGATGTGGGGAATGGAAACATTGACCACCGTGGTGTCGAGGACTTCCATGAAGGTCGCGAGCATCACGGAGATGGTCACGATCCACGGATTCACCAGCGGACGAGAGTCAGTGGTTGCCATGGCAATAGGTTGAGACGTGGCAGATTATCGCGATTGGGGGCGCAGGTCTGTGATGCAGAACACCACGGTAGGGGCAATTTGTTTCATTACCCAGAGGGATTGGGCGGGTGGTATGTTCCCGGTCAGGGGCTCCAGAGCTGCGGTCCGATGCAGGAGTTTGCCGTTTGGTGCACAGGCGGCGCGGCAGCGCTAAATAGCTGGCATATAATGAACGCCGGACAAGGTGACGCAAGGCTTGTAGGCAAGGCGCTTGCGTGCCGAAGGTGACTCTTTCATGGTAAGTACCGACGTTGCCCTTAAGCAGGGCAGTGATAGGGGCCAGGATGGCGGGCCTGTTGTAAATGACTTCAGCATCCAAGTTGCCACGGTAAACGGATCCGGCTCACAGTCAGCGAATTCCGTTCTGCTTCGCACCATCTTCCGGATGGGCGTGCCGGTGAGCGGCAAGAATCTTTTTCCCTCCAACATTGCGGGACTTCCGACGTGGTTCACGATTCGCGCGTGCAAATACGGATATGTGGCCCGCAAGCAGGACCCCGAGCTGCTGATTGCGATGAATCCGGAGACGGCTGCGGAAGATGTGATGGGGCTGAAGGCGGGGTCGGTGGTGCTGTTTGACGAACCGCTGAAGCTGGCCGTGTTGCGCGACGATCTGGTGTTTTACTCCGTGCCATTCGACAAGCTGGTGGGGCCAGTGGCTCCAGAGCCGAAGCTGAAAAAATTGCTGCGCAACATGGTTTATGTTGGCGTGATGGCGCACCTGCTATCGCTGGAAATGGACGAGGTGAATGAGTCGATCCGGCGACAGTTCAGCGGCAAGAAACGCGCGACCGATGTGAACATTGCCGCAGCGCTCGCCGGATACGAATACGCGATGGCCAACCTGGCCCGCTCCCGCTACAAAGTGGAGCGGATGAATGCGACGGCGAACAAGATCATGATCGACGGAAACTCGGCGGCGGCGCTGGGAGCGATGTTTGCCGGAGTTACGGTGGTGTCGTGGTATCCGATTACGCCATCGTCGTCAGTGATTGAAGCGCTGGTCGATAACTTAAAGGAATACCGCGTGGACGCTGACGGTAAAGCCACCTTCGCAGTGGTGCAGGCGGAGGACGAGCTGGCGGCAATTGGTATGGTGCTGGGCGCTTCGTGGGCAGGAGCGCGGGCGATGACAGCAACGTCGGGGCCGGGAATCTCGCTGATGGCCGAGTTTACGGGGCTGGGCTACTACGCGGAGATTCCGGCGGTGATCTGGAATATACAGAGGGTTGGACCATCGACGGGATTGCCGACGAGGACGGCGCAGGGCGATCTGCTTTCGACGGCTTTCCTTTCGCATGGAGACACGAAGCATCCAATGCTGTTGCCGCATTCGGTGGGCGAGTGCTTTGAGTTCGCAATGACGGCATTCAACCTGGCGGAGCGTTTGCAGACTCCGGTGTTCGTGCTCAGCGATCTGGATATTGGGATGAATAATTGGATGAGCGATCCGTTTCCGTACCCGGATGCGGCGGTGGATCGCGGCAAGGTGCTGAGCAAGGAGGATGTGGAACGGCTGGGCGGCTTTGCGCGTTACAAGGACGTGGACGGCGACGGCATTGGGTATCGAACTTTGCCTGGGACCGAGCATCCGTTGGCGGCATGGTTTGCACGCGGTAGCGGACACAACGAACGGGCGCAATACTCGGAGCGTCCGGATGATTACGTGAAGAATCTGGACCGGTTGAATCGCAAGTGGGAGACGGCGCGGGGGATGGTGCCGGGGCCGGTTGTGGAACGCAAAGTACCGGATGCAAAGGTTGGGATTATTGCGTTTGGATCGTCGCACTGGGCGGTGATAGAGAGCGTGGATCAGCTGCGGGATGAGCGGGGAATTGCCGCCGACTACCTGAGGCTGAGGGCGTATCCGTTCAATGCGGCGGTGCAGGAGTTTATTGCGGCGCATGAGCGGGTGTATGTGGTGGACCAGAACCGCGATGCGCAGATGTTGCAACTGATCAAGCTGGATATTGCGGCGGCGGAGGTTGTGAAGCTGCGCAGCGTTCGCCACTACGACGGACTTCCGCTGGACGCCCGTTTTGTTACCGACAGCATTGTGTCTCAAGAGCAAGCAGGGCAGGAGCAGAAGTAAATGGCGAGCACACCGAATTCCCCGGCAGCAGTGAAGCAGAACCGCATTGGACTCTCCGTGATGGATTATCGCGGGAGCAAGTCGACGCTGTGCGCCGGATGCGGACATAACGCGATCTCAGAGCGCATTATCGATGCGTTTTACGAAATGGGCATTGAGCCTGAGCAGGTTGCCAAGCTGAGCGGCATCGGCTGCTCATCGAAAAGTCCGGCGTATTTTATGGGGCGGGCGTTCAGCTTTAACGCGGTGCATGGGCGCATGCCGGCGATTGCCACGGGCGCAGCGGTTGCCAATCACAAGCTGCTTTGCATTGGAGTAAGCGGCGACGGCGATACGGCTTCGATTGGGATGGGACAGTTCGCACACTTGATGCGGCGCAATCTGCCGGTGATTTACATCATTGAAGACAACGGGGTGTATGGGCTGACGAAGGGACAGTTTTCGGCGACGGCTGATGTGGGATCGAAGCAGAAGGGCGGCGCGGTAAACGAGTTGCAGGCAATTGATACCTGCGCATTGGCGATTGAGCTGGGTGCGACGTTTGTGGCGAGGAGCTTCAGCGGCGACAAGAAACAACTGTCGGCGTTGTTGAAAGCGGCGATTGCGCATAACGGAACGGTGCTGCTGGATGTGATTTCGCCATGCGTGACGTTCAACGATCATGAGGGTTCGACGAAGAGCTACAAGTTTGTGAAAGACCACGAAGAGCCGCTACAGGATATCAACTTTGTTCCGGCGTTTGAGGAGATCGACGTGGAGTACGAGCCGGGCAGCGGAGTGGATGTGACGATGCACGATGGCTCGAAGCTGCATTTGACGAAGATCGAAGAGGATTACAACCCGACGAACCGGATTGAGGCGCTGACGCGTCTGGCAGAGGCTCACGAAAAGGAAGAAGTGCTGACCGGACTATTCTATGTGAATCCGGCAAAGCCGAGCTTTACGGATTTGCTGAACCTGGTGGATGCGCCGCTGGGGACTCTGCCGCTGGATGCGGTAAGACCGTCGAGAGAGACGCTGGAGAAGATTATGGAGGAGTACAGGTAGAGTCTAGAGCAGTTGATGCCTGTGTTCGGCAACGGAGCGACATGGAGAACATCGAAGAGCTCAAGAGACAGGCAGGCGAAGCCTCCCTAAACTGGGTGGCGGCGAACACGGTCGGAATTGTCAATACCCTGCGTACGAGCGGCTATGATGAAGCGACGAATCGCCGTGGAGATGGGGAAGAGATCGGGACTGGCTGCCCGGGACGCTGGGGGACGCACCATTTCATCCTGACTGCGGGCCACGTTATTAAAGCTGAGGCCCAGCCAACGGATATGCGGATATTTTGGCGATCCAAATCTCACATTGAGCGAAGGTCAGATGCCGACCTCAGGGCAGAAGATATTGCGGACGGCATTCCGGTATCCGATCCGAATGCTCGTATTCACCGTTGCAAATGGGAGGACTTGGCTGTCATCGTTATGGACCCGAAATTTGCGGGTGAGAATACGGAGTTTTTTGATATTGCTAATGAGTGGAACGATCCGGCCGTAGGGGAGTTTGTTACTTGCCATGGATTTCCGATTGATAGGCGCGTTCTGGTCGAGGAACGATATATCGGGAACAGGCGGGAGCGAACGATTGCTGTTCGTCCTGAAATATTCAGCGGGCGTGTATTACCTCAGCCATCAGAAAGAGAACTTAGGTTTCAGATTACCGAATACAACCCCGACTTACATTACCTTGTCCCGTACGAGCACCCTGACAGCAAACATCCGCACGGTTTCAGCGGGGCTGCCGCGTGGTGGGAGAGCGACGAGAAACAGCTCGTCTGGCGTCCGAATTTTAAGTTTGCCGGAGTATGCACTTGCTGTTACAAGAAGGGCTCGGTTGAGCAAATTGTGAAAGCTTCCGCTGCCCGCCGTTTCTTAGAAGAAGTGTTTGGTGCTGCATAGGATGATGGTGCCTGGCCCCTCTGCGTGTGGGCTTATTTGCAGCGGCTAACGACAGCGTTCGTGGCCTGAATGTTCGTGCTGGGTAGATCTTCCGAACAACAGAGGAATGCTGGCGCCGAGGGCGTAGGCAAATGAGTTTATGGCGGGCCAGACGAAGAAGAGCTGCAACAGGCCAAGCTCATCCTCGGGGCTGTGCTCGGAGCGCCACAGAGGGAAGACGTCCGCGCGCACGTGGTTCCAACTGCGAGTAGCCCAATAGAGATCGGTGGCGAGGAAGGCGAGTACGAGAGCGCCGGCTAGCCACGTGTAGCAGGCGACGGAGCTGCGCGCACGCCGATTCAAGATAAAGCCCAGCAGCAGACCAGCCCACCAGATGAGCGGGCTATACCACATCACAAGATTTGAGTTGCTGGAGGCGGAGTCAAGGCCGGTAAAGCGCGCGAGAAGTACTCCGGCAAAGGCAGCACAGAATCCACCTCCGAACATGGCAGCCACACAGTGCAGGAGGAAGCTTCGGCCTCCTGCAGGAGCACTGCTTTGAGAAGCCGAGGTGAATGATTGGTGCTGGTGCTGGCGCAGATCGGTTCGGCTGACCATCGCTAGAGGAGCGAGTTTAGCACTTCTCCCAGATAGCTCCGTGTTTACAAGGAGGCTAAGAATGCGATGCGAACAGATTGCTTCGCGCAAAAGAGGCGCGTCGAAGGTGGGGCACCGGCCAATAGCCTCTATAATCGTTTTTGCAATCAGCATTCCTTTCAATGGAGTCCCCGTGGCCTACAACGATTTGCGTGAATGGATAGCGGCGCTGGATGCGGCTGGTGAGCTGAAGCGCATTACCGCCGAAGTCGATCCGGTGCTTGAAGTGACTGAGATTACCGATCGGGTTTCGAAGTGGGGAGCGAAGAATGGCAAGGGGCCGGGCGGACCGGCGCTGCTGTTTGAGAATGTGAAGGGACACCCGGGGCAGAAGATCTTCATCAACCAGTTCGGCTCTGAGCGGCGGATGAACATGGCACTGGAGTCGAATTCGCTGGATGAGATTGCGGAGCGGATTCAGCAGATGATGGACGTGAAGACTCCGCAGGGATTGCTGGAAAAGATCAAGATGCTGCCCAAGTTGGCCGAGCTGGGGAATCTGTTTCCGAAGCGGGTGGCGACGGGGCCGTGTAAGGAAGTGATCAGGCGGGAAGGTTTTTCGCTGCTGGATTTTCCTATTTTGCAGTGCTGGCCGCAGGACGGTGGACGGTTCATTACGCTGCCGTGTGTGATGACGCGCGATCCGAGGACGGGCAAGCGGAACGTTGGGATGTATCGGATGCAGGTGTATGACGCGACGACGACGGGGATGCACTGGCAGCGGCACAAGAACGCGGCGGAGCATCAGCGGGAGTTGATGCGAGCGGCGGTGGCGAATGGGCCGACGGTGGGACGGACTTCGTCGGTGGACATTATGGCGCGCAGCGGCGGCGGAAGCGTTGCGATCCAAGGGAAGCCGGTGCATGGGCGGATGGAAGTTGCTGTGGCGATTGGGACCGATCCGGCGCTGACGTTTTCGGCAATTGTGCCGGCGCCGCCGGAGATTGAAGAGTACATGATTGCCGGGTTCTTGCGCGGAAAGCCAATTGAGGTGGTGAAGTGCGAGACGGTCGATTTGGAGGTTCCGGCAAGCGCGGAGATTGTGCTGGAGGGAACGGTCGATATTGGCGAGCTGAAAGTGGAGGGTCCGTTCGGCGACCACACAGGGTTCTACTCGCTGGAGGACCTGTACCCGGTGTTCAAGGTGCAGTGCATTACGCATCGGAGGAATCCGATTTACGCGGCAACGATTGTGGGCAAACCTCCGCAGGAGGATGCGTGGATGGCGCGGGCGGTGGAGCGGATCTTTTTGCCCGCGGCCAAGATGATGATTCCGGAGCTGGTGGATTTCCATCTGCCGCCGGAAGGTGTGGCGCACAACCTGATGATCCTTTCGATTCGCAAGAGTTACCCGGGACAGGCGCGGAAGGTGATGAACGCGATCTGGTCCATGGGGCAGGCGATGTTTACCAAGTGCATTGTGGTGGTGGACGAGGACTGCGATGTAAAGGATCTGCGCGAGGTGACGCTGCGGACACTGAACAATATCGATCCGGAGCGGGATATTCAGTTCATGCTGGGGCCGGTGGATTCGCTGGACCATGCCGCACGGCTGCCGAATTTTGGCAGCAAGATGGGGATTGACGCGACGCGGAAATGGGCGACCGAAGGCTTTGACAGACCGTGGCCGGATGAGATCGAGATGACAGACGAGGTGAAGGCGCAGGTCACGCGGCGGTGGAAGGAATTCAAGCTGGAGTAGGCAGGAGTTGAAGGGTATTGCCGGGGGGACTAACGGCGCCAGAGAAAGCACATTAGAATGACTCCCCAGAAGAGCACTGCCAGGAAGACAGCTACAAACAATCCCTTAAATGCCGCGAGCGTATCCGGGTGCGGTTGCTCCACATGACTGTCAGAACAGCCGGACGCGGTGCATGGGCTCCGGAAGAGCTTGTTGATTCGCCGCGAAAAGTTTGAACGCTTCATACGCCCACAGCTCGGTTCCTCTGCTCAAAGGAGGCTGCGATGGGAGACGGTCGCAGTCATTCCGGCCGAGAATCCTTCTTGCTGGAACTATGCAACTTCTTGAGCATATTGGGAAGGAAAATGTGAGTACCTTGTCACTTTATCGTCACTTGTGCCGGTTAAGTGACCGGCTAGTATCGCCGGAAGACGTTGAAAGGACAAAGCGTATCCGCTCGGCGATGGGCGGGTGGGAGTAGCTCCAGAAGACGAGGAGAGGCGAGGGATCGGGGTAGGAATAGGATTTCTCGCCAAGGAGTTGAAAGGTCTGGGCGGCAACCTGGGCGGGGTTTGGGGTGGTGGCTTGGGTGATGGCCAGGCCATAGACATCGGCCTGATGCTCTTCCCATCGGCTGAATGAGCTGGCAAGGGGCTCTCCGAAGAAGGAAAGAAAAGAGGCGAGCAGCAGGAGAAGAGGGAGCGAAGACCAATCGCCGAGGGCGCGGATTTGCCAGCGCAGGCCGAAGCGGGTGAGAGCGGACTGGGCAAGGCGCTGGGCGAGGAAGAAGCCGGCGAAGAGCAGCAGCGCGGAATAGGCCAAGCCGAGGTAAATGTGGTGAAGGACGTAGTGGCCCATCTCGTGTCCGAAGACGAAGAGGGTTTGCGGGAGGGTGAGGTCGCGGGCAGTGTTGTCCCAGACGACAATGCGCTTGGTGGCTCCGAAGCCGGTAACGTAGGCGTTGTAGGTGGTGACCTTGTCGCTGGCGTGCATGAGGAAGATGCGCGACTCGGGAATATCGAGGCCCGAGGAGTGGGCGAGGCGGCGGAGCTGGGTGGTGAGTTCCGGATTGGTGTTGGCGAGCGGCTCGAAGCGGTTGAAGAGCGGATCGATGATGACGGGCGAGACGAAGACCATGGCAGCCATGATGGGCAGGGTGAGCAGCCAGGCGTAGAACCACCAGCGCCGGGGAGCACGGCGGATGAGGGTGTAGAGTCCCCAGAGGGTAAAGGCGGCAAAGATCAGGATCAGCAGTTCGGCTTTGGCCCAGTCGGCCAGCCATGAGCCCCAGCCCTGGATGCTGAGCCCGTAGGCGAGGGAGATGTGATGTCCGTAGATGGACAGAGGCAGATCGAAGAATGAGAGGGTAAGCAGCAGGGCGGGGACGAAGATGATGACCTGCACGAAGCGCCGTTTGGAGATGCTCTCTACCACTCGCTGCAGCTTGGGAGCGAAGCGGAAGGCGATGAGCGCGACGAGCACGGCGATTCCGAGGATGGTTGAGGCGAGGGAAAGCACGAGGCTGGTGCGGTGCAGGCCCTCGGACTTGTGAAGCTGCTCCGGGGTGAGGGTGTAGGCGGTAATGGTGCGCTGGGCGACGAGCTCTCCGGGAGAGAGATGTGCGGCGGGAGTGGGGACAGTCGGCATGTGTGTTCTCCATGATAAATGGCCGATGCTGATACGTTGCCGTTCGCTGGATGAAAGTGCATCACAACCCGCTATGCGCGCCATTCGACTGCCGGGTTGCCCCACAGACTAGAATATTTTTGCCAAAGCAGTGCTGCAGGAGAGAGCATAAGTTGTTTGTGTGATGGGCGTTGACTCCTTAAGGAAGTGATTCATATCAATGGCGACAGGGCAAAAAAATACTCCAACTGAAATTGCAGCAGCCAAAGGAAAGCTTGGCATATTGATCGTGGGACTGGGTGCGGTGGCTACCACATTTGTGGCTGGCGTGGAGGCCGTACGCAAGGGGATTGGGGCGCCAATCGGCTCATTGACGCAGATGGGGACGATCCGCCTGGGAAAGCGCACGGATGGACGTTCTCCACTGATTAAGGATTTTGTTCCTCTCGCCGATTTGAATGATCTGGTCTTTGGCGGCTGGGACATTTTCACCGACAGCGCATACGAAGCTGCGTCCCATGCCAAGGTTCTGGAAAAGGATCTGCTGCTCCAACTTAAACCGTTTCTGGAAACAATCAAGCCGATGCCGGCGGTGTTCGATCATAACTACATTAAGCTGATCGATGGACCGAACGTGAAGAAGGGCAAGAACAAGCTGGATCTGGCCGAGCAGCTTCGCGCCGATATCCGCAACTTCAAGAAGGCGAATGGCTGCGACCGGCTGATCATGATCTGGTGCGCCTCGACGGAGAGCTTCCAGAAGGCGAGTGAAGTTCATGAGTCGGTGGCGGCGTTTGAAAAAGGGCTGGAGGCGAGCGACCCGAACATAGCGCCCTCGCAGATTTACGCCTATGCGGCACTGCAGGAGAGCGTGCCATTTGCCAACGGCGCGCCGAACCTGACGGTCGATCTGCCGGTGATGCGGGAGCTCTCAAAGAAACACAATGCGCCGATCTGCGGAAAAGACTTCAAGACCGGGCAGACGCTGATGAAGACGATTCTGGCTCCGGGATTCAAGGCTCGCATGTTGGGGCTGAGCGGATGGTTCTCGACCAATATTCTGGGAAACCGCGACGGCGAAGTGCTGGAAGATCCGGGATCATTCAAGACCAAGGAAGAGTCCAAGCTGAGCGTGCTGGATCATATTCTGCAGCCTGAGCTGCATCCCGCGCTGTACGGGAATATCTTCCACAAGGTGCGCATCAACTACTATCCGCCGCGTGGCGATAACAAGGAAGGCTGGGACAATATCGACATCTTTGGCTGGCTCGGATATCCGATGCAGATCAAGGTCGATTTCCTCTGCCGCGACTCGATTCTGGCAGCTCCGCTGGCGCTGGATATCGTGTTGTTCCTCGACCTGGCAGCGCGTTCCAATCAGCTGAAGGGAATCGGAATTCAGGAGTGGATGAGTTTCTACTTCAAGTCTCCGATGACCGCTCCGGGACTCTATCCCGAACATGACCTGTTCATCCAGATGATGAAGATGAAGAATACTCTGCGCCACATTCAAGGCGAGGATCTGATCACTCACCTTGGCCTGGAATACTACGACTAGAACTGCTGATAGTTGGGCGAAAAAGGCAGGAGCTTCGGCTTCTGCCTTTTCCCTTTAGGGCGAGAAAAGAGCCCTGAATTTTACCTTAGTACCAAGCACAGCACGTAGAGTCGGCATCGTATGTAGCTATGAAACGGGCTGGGTTGAAATCGTTGATCGCCGTGTTAGTGCTGGCCTCCACAGGGCTATGGGCCGAAGCGCAAGGAACTTTTCGTGGCGAACTGGTGAGTGCACCACGGGGAGAACGATCGGCCGGTCTGCTGTATCTGCTGGGACGCGACGGCAACGTGCGTCGCGTGGTGGTGACTCGCGCGGTTGTTGAATATGACTCCGCGGTGTCGTCGGAAGACCGTTCTCAGCCCGCCCGGCGAGCGCTGGTGCCCGGCACGGAGGTGCGAGTGGTCGCGCTGGTGGACTCCGAAAGCGGCGAGTGGACCGCCTCGCGCGTGGAGGTGATCGCGCACCATGCCGCTAAGTTCGAGGACGACTACGGCCCGGACGGCAGCGGCCCGGACCAAGTCACCACTTCCACAGGGCCTGAGATTCCTTCACGTACCATTTAAGCGCGATGCCTAAAGCGCGGCAGGGGCGATCCCTTGCCGCGCTGCGATTAGACAGAGTCACATTTGACTTCTCTCAAATAAGTAGTGCAGCCCTTCCGATGATTTTGTTCTCCTGAATCAGACGGTGAGCTGTCTCGGCTTCCTCCAGCGGAAAAGTTCGGGTGACCACGGGTTTCACTTTGCCCTGATGGACAATCCTGATTGCATCCTGCAACTCCGCCATGGATACGTATCTTGAGCCGTGAATCTCCAGACCCTTAAACATTACCGCCGTGGGATCAACGCGGAATGTGGGATCGCTCTTAAAGACGGCAGGCGAACGGAAGCCCAGCACCACGAGCCGGCCAGCCACTGCAAGGCTCTGGAAACCTGCTTCCAAGGTTTGCGCCGAGGCAACAAAGTCGAGGACGGCATCGACGCCACGGCCATCGGTGAGACGTTTGGTCTCGGTGACCAGGTCCTTGGATTTGCAATCGATAACCTCGTCGGCGCCCAAGGTCTTTGCGTACTCAAGTTTTTCGGGAGCGACATCGGCGGCGATGACACGGCCGCCGCAGAGCTTTGCGATTTGCACGGCATGGATTCCTACTCCGCCTCCCGCACCTATGATCAGGACGTCGTCGCCGGGGCCGACCTTGGCTTCCTCTCTGCAGGCGTGCAGAGGCGTGGCAATCGCATCGGAAATGATAGACGCCTCGGCGTAGGACATATCCTTGGGAATGCGGCAGAGATTTACGGCCGGAACACTCATGTATTCGGCGTAGCCGCCATCGCAAGCCAGGCCGACGTAGCCGCGCCAATTTTCACAGAGCGTCTCGCGGCCACTGCGACAGAAGCGGCAAACTGCACAAGTAAGGTAGAAGTGACAGGCGACGTGATCCCCGACTTCGAGGTGACGTACTTCACTGCCCAACTCCACGACTTCGCCAGCGACTTCGTGGCCGAGAATTCTGGGATAGCTGGTGACAAGGCCCGGCGTGCCTTTCATGATTACAATCGTCAACCCCACGCCCGCCGCGCGAACCCGAATCTTCGCATCGCAAGGACCGACGCCTGGTTCTTTGACCTCGGCCAGCGTGACCGGCCCACCCTGTTCGTGAAGAAGCATTGCCCGCATAAATCCGTACCTCCTGCTATATGAAAGTCGACGCAAGAACAGCCGCATCGCGTGATCAACCGCAATCGCTCTTTTGGTTTTACAAACGGATGCAATTCTACACAAGGCAGAATAGCACTCGGTCCTGGCGAGGATTTGAACGCCAGAGGGTTGAGTTTCGTTTGGTCACTGACGAGACACTAAATCGTGCTTGAAACAGAGCTTCGCCAACACCTAACTGACGTGGCATAATGGGGTTGCATCGCATGGCCCCGTAGCTCAGCTGGATAGAGCAGCGGTTTCCTAAACCGGAGGTCGGGTGTTCGAATCACCCCGGGGCTACCATCTCAATTCATTGAAAGCGCACTAGATAGCGGCAGACCGGGAATTTTGTAGTCACGATATTGGTTGTTCTCTCGATTTCTTCCCATCTGGCGGAAAACCATTCCAAGAATACGACCTTCTGAAATTCGCAGGTTCAATACACTCGCACTACCAACTGCGTGACATTTGCTGTACCAGTTACATGCAAGGAGAAGTGCACGACGATGGTCGCCTATGCGCTGTCTTTTTGGCATGAATTGACGCACAACGTACGAGCGGACACCATGCAAGCAAGAGGATGAAAGCTTTGCATATGCTTGGAACTGCATTTATCTCCGTGCTGGCGGGCCTACCTTCCTCGCTATCGCATGGGTGTCCTCCCAACTGAAGATCATCCCGCCGCTGAAGGGTAGGCCCCTTCCTTGAAGTCCGTGTAGCGCCCCGCCGTCTGGATGGTCATGGGCCCCCGCAAGAGTCAGGAAATCCAGATGACTTTCAAGCAAGCCAAAACTCTGTTTGCTTTATCCATTTTGCTCGGTGCTATGACGGTCACAGCTTTTGCGGGCGTCACCGTCTCCTCACCTGAGAACGGGGCGACTGTTCACTCGCCCGTCACATTCGTCGCGAGCGCCACTGCAACGGGCCGGGCCAGCATCACGAGGATGGCCATCTACGTTGATTCGGAGAGTGTCTATTCGATCAATCGGGCGAGTCTGGACACCAGCGTTTCCATGTCCAGCGGCCAGCACGCGGTTGTCGTGGAGGCCTTTGACTCCAGGGGGAACACCTACTCTTCCGATTTGACCCTCAATGTTCAGGCTGCGACGCTGACTCTTACCACGTCTTCTCTCGCTAACGGCACCGTGGGCAGTGCTTACTCCGTGGCTTTGCAGGCCAGCGGCGGTGTCACGCCTTATACGTGGAGCCTTGCTTCGGGTTCGTTGCCTTCAGGACTGACTCTCTCTGCCAGTGGCACGATCAGCGGCACACCGACAGCCAGCGGGACGTCTTCATTCAGCATTACCGTCAAGGATTCAGAGACTACGCCCCAGACGGCGACTTCCAGCCTTGCGATAACCATTGCCCCAGCTGCGACGCTGATTCTTAGCACGTCTTCTCTTGCTAACGGCACCGTGGGCAGTGCTTACTCCGTGGCTTTGCAGGCCAGCGGCGGTGTCACGCCTTATACGTGGAGCCTTGCTTCGGGTTCGTTGCCTTCAGGACTGACTCTCTCTGCCAGTGGCACGATCAGCGGCACACCGACAGCCAGCGGGACGTCTTCATTCAGCATTACCGTCAAGGATTCAGAGACTACGCCCCAGACGGCGACTTCCAGCCTTGCGATAACCATTGCCCCAGCTGCGACGCTGATTCTTAGCACGTCTTCTCTCGCTAACGGCACTGTGGGCAGTGCTTACTCCGTGGCTTTGCAGGCCATCGGCGGAGTCCCGCCTTATACGTGGAGCCTTGCTTCGGGTTCGTTGCCTTTAGGACTGACTCTCTCCACCAGTGGCACGATCAGCGGCACACCGACAGCCAGCGGGACGTTTTCATTCAGCATTACCGTCAAGGATTCAGAGACTACGCCCCAGGCAGCGACTTCCAACCTTGCGATAACGATCGCACCCACACCTCTGCAACTTACCACCGCTCTTCTACCTAACGGCATTGTGGGCAGTGCTTACTCCTTGACCTTGCAGGCCATCGGCGGAGTCCCGCCTTATACGTGGAGCCTTGCTTCGGGTTCGTTGCCTTCAGGACTGACTCTCTCCACCACAGGTACGATCAGCGGCACACCAACAGCCAGTGGGACTTCTTTTTTCAGCGTCACCGTCGAGGATTCAAATACCACGCCCGAAGAAGCGACTTCTACCCTTGCACTCACGATTAGCGGTGGAGGTTACAGTGGCTGGAACTTTACCCCAACCTTGTACGCGAGTCCCTCGGGTAGCGGAACCACTTGCTCGCCCTCCTCGCCATGCTCGCTCACCTATGCCTTCAACACGGCAGCTCCGGCGGCGGTATTGGGCGGCAATAGCCCAGTCATTCAAGCGGCGGCAGGAATCTACAGCCAAGGCTCGTCTTATCTTCCTTTGTCTGGTTCCGGTACATCCTCCCATCCCATTGTCCTTACCTGTGTCACGACTCGAGCTTGTTACATCACAAGTTCCAATCCTGGGCCTTCAGGCGATGTGGTGGCGGCGAGCGGCAGTTACTTCACAGTGGACGGTTTCGACATTACCGACAGCCAAACCAGAGCATCCGTCTATCAGTTGATCTATATCACGGGGTCCAATCAAACATGGTCTCGCAATACCGTGCACGATTTGCAGACGAACTGCCGAGACAATGGCGGCGGAGGATTCCAGGTCGCGTCAACCAGTGGATCGAATATCTTCGACGCGAACTTGGTCTACAACATTAACAACAACGCCGGGTGCAAATCATCCGTCGTGCAGTATGACGGCATCCTAGATGAGACCACGGGCGCGGGCGATGTCATCGAGAACAACATCGTCTACAACGTCTACGGCGGTTGGGGGATCAACCACGGAAACGGCAGCGGATCTGCAAGCGTGACCATTGTGAACAACCTCACGTTTGGCAACTCCAACGGTGGCATCACTGTCAACCAGTCCACCAGTGGGACGGTCGCCGTAATTGCGAACAACATCTCGGTGGACAACATTGGCTCGTATGGAGGCTGCGGAATTGGCCCGACCTTCAGCTCCAATGTGGGGGCTTGGGTTGTTACCAATAATGACATCTACGGCAATCCAGGGGGAGCGGTTTGCACTTCCTCCGTGGATGGCAATACCGGCTCCATTACTGCGACCACCGACATCAGCGTCGACCCGACCACAGGCACAACGTTCGTGGTCTGGACCGCGCTACCCGTCACGACGGCGGTGCCGCAGAATTATGTTGAAGCCACTGATTCGCCGACGATCAACGCCGGCAGCAATACCTATTGTCCGACACACGATTTCAACGGCAACACTCGACCCATCGGCGGGACGTGTGACATAGGACCATATGAGCAATGAGATCGGGTCCGCAAGGTGGAGGTGTACATCCAGAGCAGAAGAGCGGAAACGGGGAATTGCTTCGGAGCCTTTCCGTTCCCCCAAGCGTGACCAACGGGCCGAAACGGACGTCAGCTAACCACCAGCGACCATCACAACAAAATATACCTGTTCCCCTTCTTTCAAGGGAGTGTCCAATCCTTGCTGACTGGTGATACTTCTTCCATCCACCAGCAAAGCCATCACATTCTCCTGCCCTTCTGCTGGCAATACTTGTTGGGCAAAATCCACCCCATAGCGTTGCTGCAGGACGTCCAGCAGATGTCCAACGGTATAAGGCGGATTGCTCAACTCCAGCGTTACTCCCGAGCCGAACTGTTCACGGAACGCGCCAATACCTTTTACTGGAATCAACATGATGTCGACCTACTGTTTCAGGCCCTTTACGGAGAGGGCTCCCTTTTGGCAAAACTCGATGCACTTTGGGCTTCCATCACAAACGTCGCATTTTCGTGCCCGATGGGCCTCGGCATCAAGGTAAATGGCGTGAAACCGGCAGGCATCCACGCATTGGCCGCAGCCGCTGCATTTCGTCGAATCCAACTCAACGATGCCGGATTCCTCCTTTAGTTCAAGGGCGTCCTCGGGACAAACTTCGACACATGCCGGCTTGGGGCACTGCACGCAGATAGCTGGAGCACTGGGAAACGGATGGGTGAAGGGGACACGGATGTTGGCTCTCCTGGGATTGAACTCTCCGGTATGAACCACGGCGCAAACCATTTCGCACGTTTCGCAGCCGGTACATTTCTGTTTGTCTACTGACAATCGCATAAGGGATTCCCCCTCTCTTGTGATACTTGAAGTCTGGTTAGCGTTTCGGCTGACGGTATGCCCCGGTCGTCCCAACCCCTCAGTGCATAGAACTCTGTCATGATCGTGTCCAGCGCCTCCCGCGGGATAAATCGTCCCTTGGCCGGACCGTTCAATAGACCCTCCTTGAAGGCTCGCGGCGGTAAAGTATCGTCGGCCCGGCTAAAGCCTTCCCGGTTATTGAACAGCCGGATCGTGGTCTCCACACGGTCGGCTATCGTCATCAGTTCCTCGACGGTCATGTCCTTCCCGGTTACCGCCTGATAGAAGCAGGCAAAATCGGCCAGATTCAGGGGTATGAACTTGGCGGGCATGTCGCAGACCACCAGGGAATGGAAAATCGAATTCTCATCGTACAGACGCTTTACTATTCCGGCCTTACCTGCCGTTTCACAGGGATTTTCTTTACCCAGCACCTCGACCGCTGGTGGCCAAGCCCTTCGGTGGCATGCTCCACGAGGATTCACGGCATACGCCAGGGCGGTTCCATAGCCGATTCGGGGGTCATAGGCCGCAAACTCCATGCCCTTTACCTGCATGGCAAAATCGATCGAGTTATTGCCGATTTTTGTGGCAGCGTCCCGAACTCCTTCTGCCAGCCAATCTCCCGCCCCATGGCGATAGGCGATATCGCGAATCAACTGCAGGGCCGGTTCCGCGCTGCCGAATTTCATCTGCAGGCCGTTCACGTCCTCCGGCTTCAAATACCCCCGCTCCATGCACTCCATGACAAAGCCGAGCACACTGCCGGTAGAAATGGTGTCGACCCCTAGCCGGTCGCACAGGATGTTGGCCTGAATCACCGCTGGCAGTTCGTCAATTTCCAGATTGGAGCCAAGCAGTCCCAGGGTCTCGTACTCCGGTCCCTCGACGATGTTGCCTTTGTACTTGCCTTCCTTGGCCTCCATAATCTTGCTGCAGCCGACGCTGCAGCCATAGCAGGCCCGGCTCTTCAGGGTCGAGGCCTTACATGCTTCGGCATTGATTTTCTCGGCGCCTTCGAACTGACCCTTGCGAAAATTGCTTGTCGGCAGCATGCCGGCGGCGTTGGTTATATTGAGGGTCAGCGGCGTGCCATACTGCATCCGGGCTTTGCCCACCGGGCTGTCGGAAAGCTTGGCGATACTATCGTGAACAACTGACAGCAGTTTCATGGGGTCATAGCTGGTAACGCCCCCGCTGCCCTTGACCACGACCGCTTTGATGTTCTTGGAGCCCATTACGGCGCCAACACCTCCACGCCCAGCCTGACGATAGTAGTCGCTATTGATCGTGGCGAACTTTACCAAGCGTTCGCCAGCAGGACCAATACAGCAGATGCCAACCTCGTCGTCTCCCAGAGCCTCGCGGAGTAGATCCTCGGTTTCAAAGGTATCTTTGCCCCATAGAAAGGCAGCATCTCTTATTTCGACCTTGTCGTCTTCAATGTAAAGGTAGGAAGGCTTGGCGGCCTTTCCCCTGAGAATCAGGCCGTCATAGCCCGCATATTTCAGTTCCACCGCTATTCGGCCGCTGGCGTAAGAATCGACAAACCCTTTGCT
>CAZLJQ010000011.1:0-113353 GCA_964559875.1 uncultured Acidobacteriaceae bacterium | reverse complement strand
CTGGAAATCTGATCGAGATCGCCCAGGTCGATAACATGGTGGGCAAACCGGATGATGCCATGCGGAACTACTCCGAGGCGCTGAAGCTGCAACGAGAGATCGGAATCGGAAAAGAGAGCGGCGATACACTGATCGACATGGGCGTTCTGCTGGCCGACCGCGGCCAGTTCGATAAAGCGCTGCAGGCTTACAAGGAAGCATTGCAGATCCAGCGCAATGCGAACGACGTTAAGTATGAGGCTTTATGCCTGAATAACATCGGCTTGGTATATCTCGCCCGCGGCGACACCGATAACGCACTCACCTACTTGCAGCAGGCACTTGAGTTGCGCCGCAAGTTGAATCTTCCGGCTGACATTGCGGAGACCATGGGCAGCCTGGGCGAAGTGTACACCGCTCAGGGAAAGTACGATCAGGCGCTCTCTTCCTTTATGGATGCGCTTGGTTTGTGGCGCAAAGCAGGCGATGTGCAAAATGCCGCTGCCGACCATCACGAGATGGGACTTGTATTCCTTTATCAGGGACGAATGGACGCAGCAATCAATGCCATGCAGGATGCCGTAAAGGGGTTACGCGATGCCGGACAGCATAACCGTGACCTTGCCGAATTCATGGCCGATTTGGCCGATGCGCTTGCCCAGGCCGGACGAGGCGGCAGCGAGTCTGCAAAGCTGCTGGATGAAGCAATCGGTCTTGCCCGCGAACTAAAGAACTCCGCTCTGGAAGCAACGGTGCTGAATGCCCAAGGGGATGACCGCATGTATGCCGGCGACCTGAAGGGCGCGAAAACACTCTTCGCGCAAGCACTCCAAGCGGCGTCGCATGGCACGGAGAAAGACCAGGTTCTGGCTGCAAAGCTGAACCTCGCAAGGGTCACAATTGCCGAGGGGCATCCCCAGGTTGCGCTGCACGATCTGCGGACAGTGTCAGAGCAGGCTTCGGCCATGGGACTCCAGTATCTTTCGCTGCAGAGCTCCGTAAGCTTGGCGGAAGCAATGGTGAACAGCAAGGACTACGCCGGAGCCAGGGAACAACTGGAGAGGATTCAGAGCACCAGCGAACGGCTAGGCACCCGGGTGCTCACTGCAAAGATCGATTACCTGATCGCGAACTCGATGCGCGCCACCGGCAACCCAGAAGCGGGAGCACAATATAGCCAGACTCTTTCAATGTTGGATGAGCTTAAGAAAGAGACAGGCTCAGAACATCTGCTCGACCGCGCCGACCTGCGCAATATATATAACGAATCCACCCACTGGAGCCATCCTCAAAACGCAATCGCAGCGAGCAACTAACCGCGAAGAGAAAGGGCGTACACCTGTCGGCGTGCGCCCCTTGTTTCATTCACTGTTTCTCGCAGCAAAATTACTCGTCACTAAAACGAGAAGTTTGCCGTGTGCGTCGTGCCATCAGCCAGTTGCAATACGAACTGCCGGCATGTGCCTTTCCAGGCTTTACTCGTCTGCCAGTTGTAGGCGTACGCGCCTCCACTGTAAGTCAGACCTCCGCTGGTTGCCGCAGCCGCCCCGATAGGAGCGTTCGGCGCAACGCAGGCAATCGGCACAGAGGTGGGATTGCCTGCCAGTACACCATTCCCTGCGTTTCCGCCCAAGCTAAACTTTAGAGAAACCGTGCTTCCGGCTGCTTCTGCATTGAGCGTAGGAGGATTCTGCACAGGCGCAAGGAATCCCGTGAAATTGTAGTTCACGCTATAGGGCACTGATGCGGGCGCCCCAACGTTCCCTGCCAGATCCCGCACCATCACCGTAAACGAATGTGAGCCCACCGCAGAGGTGTTAACCGGAGAGGTCAGTGTGGCTGTGCTTGGTGTAGGAGAGACCAACGAAGCCAACGTCGGGCCACAGACCACGACGCCGGAGGGAGCGGTACCGTTGGAACTCGCAGGCGGATCGACGCAACTATAACTTGCTTTCACCCCCGGTTGGTTCCACACGTAAGGCCCGGCTGGGCTGAGCGTTGGGCCGGAGGCTACAGATGGTTTCGTTATGTCCACGTTGATCGCCAATGTCTTGAAGGAGGCCCAATTTGCCGTAGGGCTGGCGTTGGGCGTGAACACAAGTTCCTCAGTTCCCGCGCAGTCGGTCGCAAAGTAGTGAAGCTGATGCGCGCCTTCTGTTAGGGTCACCGTGGAAGTTTTCGGAAACGGCTTAGCTGAACCCGAAGTCGGCACACCTGGGCATGGAGTTGAATTCGACAGCGTAACGTCGTTTGGGATTGGCAACGACGTGTCCGGATACGGTGGTGGGCTGTCGATGCCGTAAGTCAGGCTGGCAATGGGGGCTGCGATAAAGTTATTGTTCGGCGGTGGCACGAAGGGTGGAACGGTGAGGAAACCAAGGTTTACCGTTTCGCTGTTACTCCAGCCAAAACTGTACGGAAGGAAGCCAGCAAGAGTGAATGGCAGGGGCACACCGGAGACTGCGATGAACGTCGAATTGGTTGTGCTTCCGCCGCTGCCGCTGCGGAAGTCGCCCAAGAACGAAGTGATCGGATTCTGCGGACACATGACTCCCGTCTCTGGGCCTACAAATACACAGCCCGACGTCAAGGGCCACTGGTCACTCCCCATCAGGAAGCCGAGCCCCGTTCCGGGCGGGAAACTGGTGACCGAGGATGGACTGGCATCGAAGGTGTGAAACATCTGAACATTCTTAGCGGTCGATTGCGGGCAGTTATCTCCCGCCGGAGTGGAACTCAAACTGTTCGTACACTGAATCAGAGATAGGGTGCAAAGCGGATTACCAGAAGGGTCCAGTTCTCCGAGGTCTGGTATGCAGCTAGTCGTCGCAAATGAGGTCCCTGCCACCACGGCAGACCAAGCCGAGGGCTCGATGCCCTGGTTGGTCACCATGGGGAGGGTATTGTCGACGATCGTTAGGTCTCCCGACCCCTGGGCTGCAGAGTAGTCGGCGCCAAATTCAACGCGCTGTCCGGTTGTACTGTCAAAGGGGAAGGACTGCGTCAGTTGGCTCGACGAGGTGACCTGGTTGCCACTGACGCTGCCGCCTGGGGCTACGCCGTTCTGCGTGCAATTTGTAATCAGCCACACTGAGGAAGCTCCCAGCGAAACCCCAAAGTCCTCAAGTTGAAACTCTGCCGTCTGTTTCCCCGACAATAGATACGAGTGGATGTCCAGCGCCGACACTCCGAAGTTTGAAACAAAGGTGTCGGGATCATCGCCAGTGTATCCTCCATACGCGCTTGTGTAGGCAGTATTGAAGCAATCGGTCCCACCCTCGGGTGCGTCAGTGTATCCGTTCTGGCAGATGTTGATCTGCGGGCCGTTGTTGACCGAAAGCCCGATGAAATTGTCAGTAAACACATTCGCGTATCCGCTATCACTCCCCGTGGGAGAGGATGAGAGGATAGCCGTGATCGACGATTGGGGACAGGTCAACTGAAGGGTTGAGGTACCGAACGGCGTCACCACGGTATTTGTAGAGACTCTCGTGTCAACAGGACCAAACAATTGGTAGGCGTTCTGCGCAAGGGTCGTCGAGGCGGTGAGCATGGCCGTCAGGAACAGACCTGCAGTGCAAAGCTGTTTCATGGAAACCCTCCTGGCCCGAGACCGGGTGGTGGTCGAGTGTGAGCTATGAGATGTCCGCGCTGCTTCGCGCCACTCCGCCAGGAGCGTGCCACTCAGCACATTGCTTCTCTTGGCGGGGTGTGATGCCCACCTTTGCTGGCGAGTTGTGCATTGTGGGAGATGCTTGCCCTGCAAGGCGTGTCAGCATCTCTGTTTGGAAAGAAGAATAAAACCGGTGCAGCTCTGCTTGCGGGCGACACTCCCGGCGGTAGTTGCTTCCCATAGCACCGGAGGTATTTATGGCCGCCGACCCGGTTGTTCCGTTTCCGTTACTAACCTTCGAAAAACAACAAGCAGGCGATACAGTGACCGTGCTTTGCCATGGCAAAGTGGTCTCTGACACCGTCCCGGTGATGCAGCAGGAGGTACGTCCGCTCATCGAGCAATACAAGACTATCGTGCTCGACCTCACCGACGTCAGCTACATGGATAGCTCCGGCTTGGGCGCGCTCGTGGGTCTGTTCGTCTCTGCAAAACGAGCAGGAAAACAGTTGAAGCTCATTAACCTGAGCGCTCGTATCCAGGACTTGCTTCGCCTCACCAACCTGCTCAGCGTTTTTGAGGGATATGGCGAATATCTATAGCAATTGACAGCCATGACGTAGAGAAGAATGCGAGGTCTAGCCGCCGCGAATCCGGAAAAGCTTGTCTACTGATTGTCTCTCATGCATGCCGCCTTTTCTATTCGGGAGAAGATCACTGCAAGCAGGGTTAGAGCACTCACCAGCACAGGAAACCATATTTGCGCAACCCATGGCACAGGAATCAGGAAAAGCACGTCGATGTCTTTGAGTGAAGATGGCCATCGTAGTGTCGCCCATAGGGCGGCGTAGTAGGTCAGATCCCAAACAGCGAATGTCCATAGGAAAGATCCCCAACGCTCCTTACCTCCGGCACTCGCAAGCAGTGCGACACTGCCAAGCATAATCATCGTTGCAGCCTCGCGTAGCACCTCAATCGCACGCAGGCCTTGGGGAAATTGAGCAAGAGACAAACCGGCTTGCTGATAGGTTGCAGGCGAGTGCAGTTGAGGAGTGGTGTACTGGCCAAATACGCCCGCAGCAGTACGCAGGTAGACCACCACCGCAGCTTCCACAAAGCCGAAAGACGCACCGAACAATGCAAGCGTCAAAAGCTTCTGGCGGCTGAGCAGCAGCCCATCTTGGCGCCAGAAGAGATAGGAAAGTGCAGGAATAAGAAGCAGGAGATTGACCCACCACGGCTGCGCCCAAATCTGGAATCGCTCCATAAGAATAGGAATTCTAAACCGCCCGATGATCCAAGTCACGGAACCCCGCTCGCGAGCGAATCCGCACAGTCAGTGCAGGAGCCGAGGCAGATCAACCACCGCAATCCCGGAAGACTCGCATGGAAAACCCGGCGAATAGCCCGTAGAAACTCGCTCAGCATCGCACTGCACTTCCGTATATGAAAGAGTTCCGGCGTCATCGCGGTGAACGCAGATGCTGAAGGGGCCTCGTTCAGGTGCGTGGGATCGGTGCAGCGCGCGCAGCCATTCGATGCTTCCGGCGTCAGGGGCGGCATCAGCCGACTGGCAGACTGGCCGGCGCGAGCGCTCCGCCAAGGTATCGCCATGCCCGGAAGAAAACCAGTGATTCAGCTCCCAAGGCCGACTGTTGAACTCCACGCCAGAACCATCCCACAGGAATTCGCAAATCCTTTCCTCACGGGCACTCACAACAATAAGGCGAAATGGAAGAGTGCCCGCGAGGTTCATGGTGCCCAATTCCTTGGCGACTGGTTCGAGTCCGCTGTGGGCTGCGAGACGGGGAATGATCTCTCCACGACTGTGCAGTTTCTCGCCCTTCGGTAAGCTCCAATTGAGGATCGCGAAACCGAGTCCGGCCTGATTCACGGCGATCCACGTGCCGCTGCCAAGCTCGACCGGATAGAGCGCCTGCTGGCTCCCGGCTTGATACACGGCGGGTACAATCGCAGTCGGGCGCGAATACCGGTCGTCACGATTCATGCCAAGCACAAAACCGCGCGGCCTCGGGATGAAAGTAAGGGTGCACATTCGGTGCTCAATCCTCCGTTCCCGGCGCCGCAAACCATTTCGTTCCCCGGAGCACGATTCTGACAAGATACGCCGCAACTCCAGCTATGATAAGCAGCGCTCCGAACATTAGCGCGTTCATGCCGAACACAGTTTCTCCCCGGCTCTGCACTATGGAGAAACCGAGCAAAAGAATGACCGGTATCGAGAGCGCGACGGTTCCTGCAACGCCTCCAGGAACGCGATATGGACGCGGCAGTTCCGGTGCAGTGATCCGTAGTACGGCCAAGGCGATGAACTCGAGAATCAGTCCTCCGCCGTAGAGCAGGATGTCCAGAGTGATGAGCCTCTCGAATCCGATCCCTAGACACATCGCCCAAGCCACGGCGAGGACGACAATCGCGGGCCAAGGTGCACCATTGCTCCGCACGGTGCGTGCGAATACGCGAGGCAGCAAGCCATCCTGCGCCATGGCAAGCGGTAGCCTGGAATAACTCATTACGAGCGCGTTGAACATGCCAAAGGCAGAGATCATCCCGCCAGCCACGACCGCGACACTCAGCCAATGACCACCGAGCATCTCGGCGATGTTTGCCCAAGATCCGGTCTCGAACAATGCGGGAGAGATGCCAGTCAACCACATGGCTGCAAACGGAACGATGTAGCTGATCGCGACGATCGTCACAGCCGCGAACATCGCACGGGGATATGTGCGTTGCGGCTCGTGAACTTCGCCCGCCACCGTGCTGGCGTTGTCCCAGCCCATGTAGTTCCACATCGAAACCAGAATCCCGCCAACGATACCGATGTGCGCCGTCGGTGTTGCCGCGATGGAAACAGCAAGCGCTCCGTGCCTTGTCAACGCCAGCGCGACAACGACTACAAATGGCGCGGTAAGCAGCACGAACAACCACAACGATGTCCCGGCCACAACTCGAATTCCCGCAATGTTCAGTGCGGCGCAGACCACGACCATGGCGACTGCAACCACGACGCCCCGGTGTCCGACGCCGAACCACGGAAACAACCGAGTGAGGTATATCACGAACAACGTAGGGTAGATCGCCATGTCGAAGATGCTGGCGACCAGGGAAAGCCAAGCCTCCTGGAATCCCCAGAAGTCGCCCATGGCTCGCCGCACCCAGGCGTAGTAGCCGCCCTCGGCAGGCATTGCGCTGGCCAACTCACCTATCATTAACGAGGTCGGCAGGCTCCATAAAACCGGGGTTAGAGCAAGAACGAAGATTCCACGCGCAAATCCAGCGCCGCCTATGATGTCTTCGGTGCCATAAGCACCACCCGACACCATAAAGAACGTGGCCACGACGAGCGGCCACAACATAAGTTTTCGCGATTGAGTGGGCGGACGCACTGCGTGCTGGGACTCAGCCACGCAGGAAGCGACAGGGACCGCATTCCGGCGAAGGTCAA
Organism: uncultured Acidobacteriaceae bacterium; assembly: GCA_964559875.1. Lineage (GTDB taxonomy): Bacteria > Acidobacteriota > Terriglobia > Terriglobales > Acidobacteriaceae > TOLSYN. Next base: position 106,295 of record CAZLJQ010000011.1, on the reverse strand, counting down.
CTTCGATGGCCGCCTCCTCAAACTACTAAGGTGAGCTTGAATCATACAAACAAGCTTAACGTCTGGCTACTCGCCACCAATCTTGCCTGTCTCCCCGCCGCTCGACAACATCTTCATGAGGTCCTGATATGACTTGGGCATGGTTACTGTATCGCGCATGGCTACTGTGATGGGGTAGCGTGTGCCGGCCTTATGGGTGCCTTCCAGTCCTTCGATAATCTCATGTGCATACGCCCAGGGGAACGCAAAGACCATCTCGGTATCCTGTGCCATGCCAAAGACACGATCGCCATTGCAGGGGAGAATCACCTTGGGCTCGTTGGTCGCAAGAGTTTGAATAATAATCTCGGCGCAATCCAGGCGTCCGCCGGTGGTTGAGACCAATCGCCCTCCGCGTTTGTAGAGCGCGGCATGAACCAATCGCATCACCTGCGCACTATTGGCGTACACCGCAATGACGTGTGGCTCGAAGGTGGTCCGGTTCAGCGGCATGACGCAGACGTAGTCGTATGTGCCGGGCTCGAATCGCCAGGTGCTAGCTTCCATATTGGCAGCCGCTGGCTCGTCCTTGCAGTACATCCCGACGGAAACGAAACCTTTCAGATACTCCTCGTTGGGCTTACGAAAACCGAAGGCGATGGCCGCCAGCGGGCAGATGACGTCTTCTCTGCCCACGGCAATTCCCCATCCATAACGCCGAGCGACACCAATCGACTGGCAGACGATCCATTGCTCGCCCATGGTTTTGCTGGGAACCTTCACGCCTTCGGGAAGCGCCTCCCCCGGCTTGATCATCCGGATGGCCAACGGGAAGGTGTCCGGACGAACGTAACGCCCCAGCGCCTCATCCAGCGATCGCAGGGTTGCAGAAACCTCTTTAGCCATACAGAAACTCCTAGATTCCCCGGCGGAATCATATCACCGCATCTTCTACCCTCAGTGCAAATGAACATACCTCCGGGCTGGGAAGTTTTGGTAGGAGATGAAACTGGGATACTCCATTTGGAAGTGACAACTTAGAGGAGCAACCCGGTTAACGGGCTGCCGAGTCAGCGGAAAAAGTGCCCGGTGGTAGATCTGTTAAACAGGTAGATGCCGCCGGGCCACTGGAGAGTTGCTTGCGCAACATCGGAAGCATAGATTCGTTCGGCATTCGCGAACTATTGGAGGTGTGCTGCGCAATTCAGGCTGAAGGATCAACCGAGGCGCACACTCAGCATCGAAATCGACCCGCCATCCACGCCCTCGACCGGAAAGCTCACTGATTCGGATTGTGTCCGGGCACCGATGACATATAGCAGGGGCAGGTAATGGTCGGGTGTGGGCACCGCCAGCATGGCCTCTTTGCCGAGCTGATTCTCATATCCGATCAGGGCTTTCGTTTTGCCAGACAGCAGCAGATCACGCACCCGCTGCTCAAACAAAACTGCCCACTCATAGGGCTCCGTCGCGTGTTCTCCCCATGCATATGCGTGGAGATTGTGGACGATGTTGCCGCTGCCAAGAATGAGAACGCCCTCCTCTCGCAGGGGAGCGAGGCGCTGGCCGATCTCATAGTGGAACGAAGCAGGCTGGCTTTCGTCAATGCTGAGCTGTACCACGGGAACATCTGCTTGCGGGTAAACATGGCACAGCACCGACCACGTCCCATGGTCAAGACCCCAGTGTTCATCGAGCCGGATTGGCAAGGGAGCAAGCAGGTTCTGTATGCGGGCGGCAAGCTCCGGTGCACCGGGTGCCGGGTACCGCACTTCATACAGTTCGCTGGGAAAGCCGCCGAAGTCGTGAATTGTTCTTGGGGCGGTACTGACCGTCACCGCGGCGTCCTGAATGTACCAGTGCGCCGAGATGCACAGAATGGCTTTGGGGTGGGGGATGCTCGCGCCGATTGCCGTCCATGCTTCGGTGTACGGGTTACGGGACAGGGCATTCATGGGATTGCCGTGCCCGAAGAAGATGGCTGGCATCAAGTGGGACATGTTTTCCCTCCCGCTTAATTCTCTCAGAGGCACTTACGTTATGTCTCGACCGGTTGCCGTTCTTCAGCTTTCCAGCCCAACATGCGCCTATATGCTGGGCTAACTTTGTCTTCGCCAAATTGCACCAAAAACGCTGCAGTTTTTCGGGAATTCTGAAACGGGACAGCTTTTTTATTCGTTGGAAGACCTGAGGTTAGCGGCTTTCGCCGCATAAAGGACATGCGTGGCCATCGCGAACACATCGACAAGGGAGGATCATTGAATAGCCGGTGCAGGAGGACAATGATGATTCTCATTGACGATGACACATTCATCTCAGATGACGACATGCCCGTAGAATGGATGGCTCAAGTCTTTGAAGTTGCCACTCTGAGATCACGAAACGAGCAAACAGCGCAACGGCAGGCGCCTAGCGGATCAGCGGTAAATTTCCAGGCTACTTAAGATTTTGGTTTGGACGTTCCAGTCATTTGCGCAACATGTGCAAAGGCTCAGGCGAGTCTAGCTCACTCATCCCATATGCATCGTAGAACTCCCGCCGCCCCGTGAATGCGCGTTGAACGCCTGGCTGGGTGAGGTACAGAATCATTGCGCCACAGACTAGAGTCGAGAACCAAAAGGCGACTCCGAAGTATTTTCCAAAAACACTCGGATTCGTCGTAAAGGTTATCGCGGCAAAAAATAATGCGCCACCTAAAGGGATACCTGTAGCCAGAAGCATTCCCCACCGAGCCCAGTCCTGAAGAAACCAGAGGCCGGAACCGATCACCACCGAGAATACAGCTCCGACCACGGCCACAATCAGTATTTCTCCAGCTTCATATTGAGCGCTTGGGAGCAGCGGCCGGAGGTGAATATTTGTGAAGCTCGCTCCAGCGAACGGGTGAAAGATCAATACCGCTGCTTGAACTCCTAAAGCCAAACCCACAACGAGCAGAAGCAATGAGAGTGTCGTAATCGCAGTTGGCCTCTTCATGTCGCGCCTTTTAACCTCCCAAGTACCCAGTTTGTCTTCGTTGTACTTGAACCCCGAATCGCATCTGATGCGTAGAAGCGATGCAGTCCGCGCCCGTGCTTTTGATGTCAGAACGCGATGGTGATTTCGCTCCGGCTTTGGGGAATCTTAAGCTCAATTCCACGTTCGCGATTCACTACCAGCGTCGTCTTAATATCCAGAGTGCCCAACCTAACTGTGCGCTCATGTCCGCCGTCCGCAAGATGCAGAAACCCAGCATCAATCGTGTAGTGATCTGCCTCCAGACGCTCACCATTCGCAAATACGAAAAGCGTCTTTGGACTACGCTTGGACAGCGGGCTGGCTTCTGTCCGTGGTACTTCGATGACCTTTGCTCCATTGCCGCTTGGAGCCAAGACTGGGCTCTTAGTGCCAGCATCTTGTGTATTCGAGTGAATCGATCGGCCAGCTCGACTCAACAACTGCTGCAGCGAGTCTGCCGCGCTTGGGTTATTTTGAGTTCCACCTATGTTGCTCCCTTTGCCAACTAGTCCCGCATACGCTCCAACCTGTGCGATAAGTCTATTGTTTGGCGCAACCCGGCATGAACTTGGATCTGATTCGAAGTGTGTCCTGACCGCTGCTGGTTCGCCAACATTGCTGGGCGTCTGCGCAGCAAATTGCGGAGCCTGTCCTCCAGCATCGGCTCTGGCAAAGGCACAAAGGACTATCAAGGCCAATACGCCACGAAGGACTTGAGCGATGTTGGTGCTTTTCATGATTCGCATCACCGCACGCGGATGGCGACCAGAGCCTTTGAGGTCGAGTCACATCTATGCTACTCAGGATGCGTTCTTTGCCATTTAGAGTTGCTGTCGGCTAGCAAACTCTCGGAGATCTTTGCACCGGAATGGGAATTCCTTATGCTCAGCCCAGTAATTCCGCGCTATTCCCAGTCGATTAGATTGAGGGAAATCCCTTAGGAGACTGCAGTCCGCCGGATTGCCGATAGACGACCCGAGGGTCAAGCCACTGCACGCTCTTTATTCTTTGCTACCCTCATCTTTTGCCAGTCATATGGAAATTCTTTTCCGCAATCCAGGCAGACAACGTAAGTGTCCGAAACCGTTCCCTGCTTTTTCGCGGTTCTAGGAAATGTGCAGTGGCGGTGGGTACAGCCAAACAGAGCCTCGACGAACCTGAACATATACGACTCCTGCGGCGCGTCTTGCTGCCGAATGTTGTTCTTATCTTCGGTGAGATTGAACGCAGTATGAACAGAAAAGTTGCAGGGTCGCATCACTTCAGTAACGTTGCAATCATCAATGGTTTCAACTACCCATGGTCCTCGAAGTCGCGCAAAGTTCCGACGAGCTGTCGCAGAGAGTCAGCAGTGTGCTCAACTCCGTCATCTTCTCCAGTCCCCATACTGCTTCGATCAGCGCCTGTTGGCGGTCGGCCGGTATGAGTCCCTCGGCGCAAAGCTTGAGTTTGTTTTCGATATCTCCTTGGGAAACAGGAACCTCGGGATCGCCTTTCGGAAGCTTTACGGCAACCTCTTTGCTGGAACCATCCTGGAACAGCACTTGCACCTTGGCCCCGCGGATGTTAGCCGTTCGGTCTTCCATCGCCGGATCGCTGACGATCTCAATCTTGCGGACCAACTCGCGAACCTTGCTGTCAAAACTGCGGCCCACTTCCAGGTGTTCCAGTCCGAACTTCCCTTTCAGCAGTCCAATCGCCACGGCATAGGGCAGACTGAACTTGGCTTCGTCCTTCGATGCAGGCTCAAATATGCTTCCGGTGATTGTGATCGCAGCAGGATAGGTGTAGATCTTGACTTTCGCAATCTGCTCGAAGGAACCAGCGATGATCTTGTTCAAGCTGACAGCGGCATCAAGCGCGCCGTGTGTGTGCCGGCAAGCCGGGTACAACTTCGCGTAACAGGTAGTGATAGCGAACTTGTGCCCAAGATCCTTCTTTAATACCTCAAAGTCAAACTTGTCAGTAAAAGCCCTAAGAAAACCTTTTTCGCCTTCCAGGGGCAACTGCGGCCCCTCAATGCCTAACTGGGCCAAACGTGCGGAAAGAACGCCGCCCGAAGCGGCTTTGGCCGGGCTCATCGGTTTCGATGACTGTCCGCTTTCTGAAACTTCGTGCAGCCCGCCGGTTTGCATCGCCGCCAAACTCAGCGCATTTCGCACTGCGTTTTTGTCGAGCTTCAACGCTTTAGCCGCAGCGCCTCCCGCCGCTATCGTCCCCACTGTGCCCGTGGAGTGAAAACCGCGATTGAAGTGCGACGGGTTCACGGCCGTGGCCAGACGCACAAAGATGTCATAACCGGCCACGATGGAAACGATCAGGTCCTTGCCGGTTATTTTCTCGGCTTCACCGAGCGCGAGAGCAGCGGGGATAACGACAATCCCCGGATGACCCTGCGCGGTCCGGTGGCCATCGTCAATGTCGGCGCCATGTCCGTAGGCAGCATTCAGAAATGCCGCGTTCGGTGCCGGCAACTGCAAGTCGCTGAATAAAACCCCGCTCTCCTTCTTGCCGCCCATCTCGCGAAACATCTTCGTAGTGGTGGCATTGAAGATGTGGTTGAGTTTGTAGCCAGCCATGGCCGAGGCAAGATAGTCAAGTACACGCAGTTTCGCGAACTCCACGACCTCCTGTGGCAAGTCCTGCCACTGCAGGTTATAAACATAATCGGCTACTAATTCGGTCGGCTGGCTAGACATCGGTACGCTCCTTTTTCGTTTTGATACGCCAATCAAGACGCGCTGTTATTCACGCATATCGAGGCGACGTCAATTGATTCACGCCTAAGCGAAATCGTACAACTGGGCAGGATTCTCGGCTAGAATTCGATTCCTCACCTTCTCGTCCGGAACCCATGTAGAAATCAAATCCAACAGGCTGGCATCCACCGGCACTGCACTTCTGCAAGACTGATGCGGCCAGTCGCTTCCCCACACCAACCGCTCGGGAGCAGCCTCTACCAGTGCCTTTGTCATCGGAACGACATCTTCGTAAGGGTAGGATCCCGCCGACGTGAGATATGCACCGGAAAGCTTTACCCAGCAGTTGCCTTCGCGGAGCAGTCCGAGCAGGGTTTGAAATCCTGGGTGCGTCACACCCAAGCCCGCCGGCACACGTCCAATGTGATCGATCTCGAACTGCACCGGGAGTTGGCGAAGCCGCGGAGCCAGTTCTACTAGATTGCGGCCATCCACCAACAGTTCCAAATGCCAGCCGAATGGAGCAATCAATTTAGCCAGCGGCTCCAGCGTGCTTTCTGAGACGCCACCCTTGTAAACGAGGTTGATGCGCGCACCACGGAACCCTGCATCGTGCAGCCGTTGCACCTCCTGTTTCGGGGTGTCCGTGCTCAGGACCGCAACCGCGCGCCATTTCCCGCCGGATTGAACAACGGCATCGTATGTGCAACGGTTATCGGTTCCGTAGAAACTCGGCTGAACGATTACAGCGCGCTGTAATCCCAGCGCGGTCAACATCCGCTGGTATGCTTCTCTGTGCGCCTCGGGCGGAGTGTAGCTGCGTTCTGCCGTAAATGGATATTGCGCCCCCGGCCCAATGATGTGGGCGTGGCAATCGCACGCATTCGGCGGAGTGGTGAGCTTTGGTTTGCCCGGATCGGGATTGTATCCATCACTGATGCGCTGCTGGCCTGCTGTGCTGTTCATAAATCTGCTCCCTTTCTCGCTCTCTTGTGCTGCCTGGCCCCGGATTGGGATGATGCTGGAATCAGATCTTGGCTCTGAAGACGATTCGGGGCTCCGCCTCATCACAAATTTCCCGATTCACGTCGATCACGATATCCATGCCCTAAACCTTCGATGGCAACCTGCCGCGAACCTTCATGTAGTCGTGCAGATTGTTCTTTCCGAAAGTCAAATCCGGGTCGTTTTCCTGGACCTCGAAGGAAATTCCGAGCGGCGCAGAATCGGAGATAGGTGCAAGGTAATTGCAGATCGCCGCAAACACCTTCTCCCCCGCTCCACGTTTTATTTCCATCGAGCGCCCGGGACGAATCCTCATGGTGATCCTGACAAAAGCATTCTCTGGGTCACCGTCAGCTATCCGATAGCAGGTATGCTCTACGGCGCGCGTAATGGTTCCGCCCAGCGGAAACACTTCCGTTCTGAGTACGCTGTTATGGACTTCTTCTACGAAGCATTCAATGTCCAGCTTCCCGCGGAGGTTACTGGAATATTCGATCACGATTTGGGGCATTCTCTCTCCTCGATTTCCAAGGGTAGTTGATCCGGCAAAGCCCTCTTAAAGATGCGTCGCAAGATTAGCGCCGGCAACCGCACGGCGCAAATATAAAGATAAGAATGATTGATACTCAGGTTAAAATGATCGCATGGAGCTGCGACACCTTCGATACTTTGTGGCAGTGGCGACTGAGAAGAGCTTTCGTCGCGCCGCCGAGTGGTTGCACATTGCGCAGCCGCCCCTCAGCACCCAGATCATGCAATTTGAAGAAGAACTCGGGGTACGTTTGTTTGAGCGTACAAGCAGGTCGGTGCGGCTAAGCACCGCGGGCGAAAATCTGCTTCCGCTGGCGAATATCATCCTCGAAGCAGCCGACCGGCTAAAAACCGCTGCAAAGCAAACCGCTGAGGGCGCCGTTGGCTTGCTTTCGATCGGCTATCTCCCGTCTTCTCTTGGACCTTTGCTTTCAGAGGCCTTGCGCAGCTTTCACGATGCCCATCCTAACGTGCAGATTTCATTGCTAGAACAGCGGGCTCCACAACAGATTGAGGCAATTTTAAATGGCTCGCTCGATATTGGGCTGACGCACGGCAGAGTGGAACAAAGCGAACTAGCAGCCGAGCTTTTCAGCGAAACCGACGTGGCTATCGCTTTGCCCCGAGGCCACCGCCTCATTCGCAAATCTCGGATTTCTTTGGAAAGTCTGCGTGGAGAGCGGTTGATCTTGCTCCGGCAGGAGCTGGCTTGCGGATTCTATGACTCGTTCTTCGCCGCCTGCGCCGCAGCAAATGTTAGCTTGCCGGTTTTTCAGTACACCAACGACTTTGTTACTAAGCTCTGGCTGGTTTCGGCTGGGTTTGGGATTTCACCGACGATGCTTCCCTCATCTCTGTACCTTCCCATCAGTGACGTTGTCTATCGCCCGCTCGCTACCAATCTACCCAAATCAAAGCTCTTCCTAGTCCACCGCAAGGCAAACGTGTCTCCTCTTCTGCAAGCCTTCGTGGATCACGTAAGACAGGCACGCGCAACAAGATAGAGAAGCTACCAAGGTGGCTGGTCACAAGTTCGTCGGCAGTTCCATGGAAACAGAATCGTTCAAGTATTCGGATTGAAGAGTGCAAGGCAATCGAGATTGCAGGATTGCCTCGCAAGCACTCGGAAGTTAGAATTTCAGATTCTTAAACGGCAAAAACGCCATGAAATCCGCGTGATGCACGATGAAGGCTTCCGTCGTGCGCTTGACCAGGTCACCTTCCGCGGCATGCGCGGCAATGATATGGCAGACGGTATCTGGCACGCCGCACTCCATGGCCAGCGCGACGCCAGTGAACGGGTGGCGCATCATCTCGCCGCGATGGCTCTGCACGGCCTTACCGTCCTTCATTTCATACTCCAGCAGTTTCCCCACATCGGCGAGTATGGCCCCAGCGATCACTGTATCCATGTCGATCTTCAAGCTATTACCCATGAACTCGCTCATGGCTTCCGCAGAGCGTCGCGAAATGTGCACCACGCAACGCTTATGTTCCATGAAGGTTGTCGGGCAGTTCGGCACCAGAAGAGTAAAGGGAATTTGGTTGAGATCGTCCGGGCGAAGTGGGCTCAGTTCAAATGCCCGTTCCCATGTGCGCGTTACTTTTTCTCGAAGATCGGCGTTCTGAACCCAATCTAATTCCGGCCAAAGGCGCTTCACATCATTACGGATCATGCAGTCTCCCTGCGGGGGTCAGTATAGACGGTGTAGCCACCCCACCAGCTAACCCCGAGCACTTTGATTTTGGTCGTGGCTGTCGGCACTACTTGTAGCAGAGCATGAAAGCGCCAGGTTGTGATGCCGGTCATACAACGACGTGAGGGTAGAAGCTCAAAATAGCCGCAACGATGAAAGCGTTCCCACGGACTGTTCATTGCACATTTCTGTTCATTCCGATTTGAGTATCAATTGTTCCGATAAAAAGATTGGCGCAAATGAGGCTCTTATGTAATATTTCGTACGCCCTGCATAAGAACCTGTCGCGGCCCAGATAATTTCGAGGCGATGCCAGCTTTGCGTGAACATGCCTACAGGCGAGAGATCTGCTGAGTCGTTCGTTTCGTACCAAATGTATGGCTCGACAATCTGGCACGCTGGCATAGCGATGGGACGCGTGGCAGGACGCAGTCTCAAGAGCTCCTGCAGAAAGTCAAGAATCGGGGGGAACGTTATGAGTTCGACCATTGAATCGCTTTCGAGTGTAGAAAGCGAACCTACTTACCGCAAGATCATACTTCGCATCTTGCCGTTCCTCATGCTGTGCCATATTTTGAATTATCTCGACCGCATCAACGTCGGCATTGCAAAGCTGCAATTCCAATCTGATCTTGGTTTCAGCGACGCCGCTTATGGACTGGGTGCGGGCCTATTGTTTTTTGGTTATGTGTTGTTCGAGATTCCAAGCACCCTGATCATGGCCAAGATAGGTGTGCGCAAACATTTCCTGCGCATAATGGTCGGCTGGGGAATCATGTCAACCCTGACGATGTTCGTGCGCACGCCACTCGAGTTTTATATCGTGCGCGTTCTAATCGGCGTGGCCGAAGCCGGCTTCACGCCCGGTATATTTCTTTACTTGAGTTATTGGTTTCCTGCACGGCGTCGAGCCCGTGTAACGTCTTGGTTTTATCTCAGCATGCCGCTTGCCTCAATGCTCGGGTCACCGATCTCGGCTTGGATCATGCACGCCTTCGGCGGTCACCTTGGACTGCACGGCTGGCAGTGGCTCTTTATGCTCGAAGGTCTGCCGTCGGCAGTTTGCGGCCTGCTCGTGTACTGGGTGCTGAGTGACCGCCCCGAAGATGCCCGCTGGCTAAAGCCTGCCGAGAGGGAGCTCGTGCTAGCCGATCTCAAAAGCGACGAGCTGGTAAAACCGCGTCAGCAGTCGTCACACGTGTCCTTGCGCGCAGCCATGTCCGACCCGAGAGTGTTTTGTGCGGGCTTCGTATTCGCGTGTAGTTTTTCACTTGGCAATACCCTGGCATTCTGGGGACCAACCGTGATACGCCAATCAGGAATCGTTCACATCACGAATGTGGGATTACTGGCCGGCGTCTATTCTCTTGTAGGCATCATCGTGATGGTCATCGTGGGACGCCATTCCGACCGCACACTCGAACGACGCTGGCACTACACCGTTTCGCTCCTCTGCGCCGCAGCGGCGCTTGCGCTGCTTCCACTTTTCCGCCACAACCCGGTCGTGGCTCTGATTCTGCTGTCCGTCATGTGTGCTGGCCACTACTCCGCTCTGTCGGTGTTCTGGGCAATTCCTCCTACCTATCTGCGCCGTGAAACTGCGGCTGCTGGCATCGCTCTGATTAACGTCATCGGGTCGGTGGGCGGCGCCGTTAGCATCTGGGCAATCGGCTGGATGAGTAAGGGTGCTGCTGGTTTCGGCATTGGTCTTGGAGTATTGGCAGCGGTCATCTGCTGCGGCGCCATAGTCCTGCTGGTTGCATTTCCGACCTCGATGATTAAGGCGGGCGGAGCAAATGGCAGGCTCGCTCAAGAGACCCGTTAAGGAGTTACTTAGCCGTATAACAGCCAATAACTCGTCCCTGATGCACCATGCCTATGCGGAAGTGCATCAGGGACGAGTTATTGGTGGCCGAGATAGGCTAGCAAAGCGGTGATGCAGCGGTATAAGGCTAGAGATGTTGCTTGCTGTACGCAGACGCTCCGCCGCAGCCGTAAGTATTGTCTTGCGTTACTCGCCCGTCTTTGCCGCTTTCGGCGGCACCGCCCTGTAGGTGGTGAGCACACGGTCAATCATCTCGCCGGAAACACCAAGGTAGTTTGCCGGCTCGATAAGCTTTGCCAGTGCCGCGCGGTCGGCGTGACGCGAGATTTCCTGATTTTCCGCTAGCAGATCCAGCAGCGGACGCCCCGAGGCAACTCCAGCCCGGCAGATTTCATAGACGAGGTCGTGAGCGCGCTGGCGTCCGAGGTATGGCCCCAGTCCCATCATCACTGCCTCGGCAACAATCATGCCGCCAGTCATTTCGAGATTTTTCCGCATCCGTTCCGGGTCCACCTGCAGGCCGGAGAGCACGGAACGTGTATGCGCGAGCGCCCCCGAGGCCAGCGAGAAGATCTCTGGAACGACGATCCATTCAATCTCCCATGGTCCGTTTGAGCGTTCGTGCTCTGCCACCATTGCGTCCAGCAGCGCGCCTACTTGCTGGCGAACTACTCCGGTGCAGGCAAGGATGTAACTGGTGGAAACAGGGTTCCGCTTCTGCGGCATGGTGCTGCTGGAGCCCCGGCCTGCAGTAAAGGCCTCGGAAACCTCCTGCACTTCGGTCTGTGCCATCAGGTTGATATCCATGGCGATTTTGCCAAGCGTGCCGGTGACCAACCCGAGGAAGCAGCCAACTTCCGCAAAGCGGTCCCGCATGGTGTGCCAGGCGATTTCGGGTTGCCCCAAACCGAGCTCCACCATCAGCGCTTCCTGAATACGCAATCCATCTTTGCCCAGTGAGGCGAGCGTGCCCGCCGCACCTGCGAACTGGCCAACCAGAACACGCGCCCGCATCTCCCGCAGCCGCTCGCGGTGCCGCTCAAAGGTCGCAAGCAGCACGGCCATTTTGAGGCCGAAGCTGATGGGAACAGCCTGCTGCGTCTTGGTGCGCCCAGCCATCGGCGTATCTCTGTAGCGTTCAGCGAGCGAGGCAAGTGAATCAGAGATAGCTGCCAGGTCTTGCTCCACCAGATTCAGGGCATCGCGAACTTGCATTATGGTGGCGGTATCGATGATGTCCTGAGTGGTTGTACCCCAATGGCACCATTCACCCATACCGTTGGAGCAAAGACCAACCAGTTGCTGCACAACGGGAAGCACGGGATGTCCGATGACATCGATCTGCTTCTTCAGTCTTGCCATGTCGATCTGTTCAACGAAGCAGTGACGGGAGATCTCCTCGGCCGCTTCCTTGGGAATGATTTCCAGGCGGGCTTGCACGCGGGCGAGTGCTCCCTCGATGTCGAGATAGTACTGAATGCGGCGTTCATCCGAAAAAACGAGGCGCATAGCCGGGTTGCTGAACAGATCGCCAAAAAGGGCGGAGTCGATGATTGTGGCAGGCATGTTGATTCCTCTTTATGTGCGGCAGAAATTCCGCTATTGAGCCAAAGTTAGTTTGTTTCGCCTTCGATTTAGCATGTGCTTTTGCCAGCAGTGATTCCAGGCAGCAGCATGCTCAGCACGCCACCAAACGCAAGGATGGCAGCTAGGCCGTAAATGCCAGCGTTCATGCTGCCTGTCTTTGTGGTGAGCCAGCCGACCAGGAGCGGTCCCACAAAGCCACCGAGATTCCCGAGGCCGTTGATGATGCCACGGGCACCTCCGGCCACTCCCGGAGGAAAAATGAGCGACGGCATGGACCAGTACGGACTCGACATGGCCTTCGAGAGCAGACCGGTGAGGACGATCAATGCGAACGAGAGCCACATATGCGTTGGGAATAGAGTGGCGAAGAAAAATGCCAAGCCGAATCCCCACAGAGCATTCGCACACCATATGCGGCGATTGCGTTTCCGGTCCGAGAGCGCTCCGAACCAGTAGAGGCCAATGACGGCGGCGGCCAAAGGCAGCACACTAAACCACCCGACCATGGTTAAACTCGTCCGCATCATCCTCTTCAGGAGCGTCGGCAACCAGATCAGGTAGCCATATGACCCCGTTAGAAAGCAGAAAAACACGGTAGACATGATCCAGAGGTTCTTGTCGGCCAATAGTTGCTTGTAGCTCCATTTTGCATGGCCGCCATTCGCGCGGAAGCCAGCCTCCTGCGCTGCTTTATCAGCTGCCAGGGCCATCTGGAGATATTCCTTTTCTTCCTTGGAAATCCACTTGGCTTTTTCCGGGCTGTCACTGATCAGCGGCCACCATATAAGAATCAAAACCAGAGAAACTATTCCCTCGAAGAAAAACAGGCCACGCCAGCCGTAGCGATCGACCACAAATCCGGAAATCGGGTTGGTCAAAGCAGCGGAGAGAGGCAAGCTGATCAGAAAGAGGGCGTTTGCGCGTCCGAGCTCCTTCTGTGGAAACCAATTTCCAACAACCACCAGAATCGCCGGATAAACACCGCCTTCGGCTACTCCCAGCAGAAAGCGCATCACGTAGAGCTGCCACGCGTTGTGGACAAAACCGGTCAGAAAGGAGAGGCCACCCCAGGCAACAATGGTCCAAGTGATAAAGCGCTTGGCGCTACCGTGCTCCGCAAGGTGTCCACCCGGCACCTGCAATGCGAGATATCCCCAGAAGAATATGCCGGCGCCCAATCCGGCAGAGGCGGCTGAGATACCCAGTTCCTTGTTCATGCCTCCGGCAATGGCGAAGCCAATGTTCACCCGGTCCATATAGGCGATGATGTAAATGATTACGCTCGGCGGAAGGATTCGCCACCAACGCGCTTTCGGAATCAGCTCAAGATTTGCCGCAATGGCTGTTCCCACTCCGATATCCCTTCGATTTCTGTCTTGCCGAACCCAGGCCTGCTTATGCGTGCACCTAGCCGAAAGATGGCAGCTAGCTCTTTTAAGCCGCTCGGGGCGAATGGGATGCGGTCCCCATTGGTGTTCACCAGATACACCGCCCAAGCCAGAAAAGCTCGGGCGGCTCCCGGAAACCGACAAAGACCGTATCAATCTTCGTGAAAGCCTTTTCTAGTCGATGATCTTTTTGGCTCTGAGAGTGTTGTCGATATCGGGCTTGAACAGCACGCCTGCCGCGATCTCTTTCATCCTCTTTGCCTCGCGTTCGAAGATTGCTTTCGTCTCTTCCAGAACGTAGGCGGCATCGGCTTTGGGGACGATGACGATCCCGTCCTTGGACGCGATTACAATGTCTCCGGGCATCACCACTACGCCACCGCACTGAATGGGGAAGTTGACTTCGCCCGGACCATCTTTGAAGCAGCCGCTGGCAACAATGGTGCGAGAGTATGCAGGCAACCCGAGTTCTTTAAAATCCTCGACGTCTCGCATTGCACCATCGATGATCAATCCCGCGATCCCAAGTTTCTTGGCAGTGCGCGCCATCAGACCGCCGAAGCCTGCGCCAGCCATGTGGCCAAAGTAATTGCCGACGATGACATCACCCGGCTTGGCCAGGGCAAGAGCCTTATGGAACATCAGGTTATCTCCCGGCGCACACATAACCGTGACGGCGGGACCGGCGACAAAATCGCCTTCATTCGCCGCCTTCATCCCGGGATCCATCACGCGGAAGCGATTCATCGCGTCGGCGATGTTGGGGGTGGGATATTTTGCCAGCTCGGCGATCAGAGCAGGATCAGCCCGTTCGATCACGGTCTGGAAACGAAAGCCGATCTTGCCGAAGACGGTAGGAGCTACTGGGCTCGTTGACATTTTTGGATCCTCCTAATTCTTTGCTGCGTAATTGAGCAGGCCGCCGTGCAGAACGATGTCCACCTGGCGACACGTTAAGTTATGAACCACCGGGAACTCGTTTCCCTGGGTTTTGTTGATGACGAGGAATTCGCCCTTGCGGAAGTCCCGGGCGGTGTTCGCGATTTCCAGTTCATCGCCGGGTTGGATTGCGGTGTAATCCTCGGCGTTCTTGAACGTCAAAGGCATAATTCCAAAATTGATCAGATTCGCCATGTGGATGCGCTCAATGCTTTTGGCGATCACGGCGCGTACTCCCAGATACATTGGACAGACGGCGGCATGCTCGCGCGATGAGCCTTGACCGTAGCTGAGACCGCCGACAATCACCGATGCCAATCCACGCTTCTTGACGTCCTGACAGTTCGTGGCGAAGTTCGGGTCGACATTCTTGAAAATGAAGTCACTCGACTTGGCAACATTCGACCGGTAACGGCTTACCGAACCGGCGGGGATGATATGGTCGGTGGAGATCTTGTCCCCCAACTTGATGGTCACCACCGCCTTGAGATCCTCCGGCATCGGTGAATTGCTCGGCGGTGTTCCGACATTCGGACCGCGGAACACTTCCCCCGAATAGGACGGCTGAATGAACATGCTGTCGTCAACATGGAATTGCTTGGGCGGCTCCACCTCCGGATGTGCACAGCCCAGATCGCGCGGGTCAGTGATCTTTCCGGTGAGAGCAGCCGCAACCGCGGCTTCCGGACTGACAAGATAGACTTGGGCGTCCTTGGTTCCGCTTCTGCCTTCGAAGTTCCGGTTGTTGGTGCGAACCGAAACCGCTCCACTATGCGGTGACTGACCATAACCCACACAAAAACCACAAGCCGATTCCAGGATACGGGCACCCGAGTCGAGAATATCAGTTAGCGCGCCATTTGCGGTAATCATATGCAGGACCTGACGGCTGCCGGCGACGACTCCGAAACTTACGTCGGGATTCACCTTCTTGCCCTTCAGCAAGGTCGCGACCGTCATCAAGTCCTTGTAGGAAGAGTTGGTGCAGCTTCCGATCAGTACCTGGTCGACCTTGATCCCAGCCACCTCCCGGATTTTCTTTACATTGTCCGGCGAGTGCGGCAGCGCCACATTCGGCTCGATGGAAGCGAGATCAAGATCGATGATGCGATCATAGTTGGCGCTTGGATCTGGTTTCAGTTCCATCCAGTCCTGCTCACGTCCTTGCGCCCGGAAAAACTCCCTGGTGACCTCATCGCTGGGGAAGATCGAGGTGGTCACACCGAACTCTGCCCCCATGTTGGTGATGGTCGCTCGTTCGGGAACCGTTAGGCGTGCAACCCCCGGGCCGCCGTATTCGATGACGGTGCCAACGTTGCCTTTGGTAGTCAGCGATTTCAACAACTCCAGAATGATGTCCTTCGCCGTCACCCAAGGCTGAAGTTGGCCCTGGAGGTTGACGCGTATGACCTTGGGATAGGTCAGAAAAAACGCGCCTCCGGCCATGGCTACCGCTACGTCCAGACCACCGGCTCCAATGGCCAGCATGCCGACCGCTCCCGCCGTCGGGGTGTGGCTATCGCTGCCGATCAGGGTCCAGCCCGGTCGGCTCTGCCGTTCGAGATGAACCTGATGGCAGATTCCATTGCCCGGTTTCGAAAACAGGATTCCATGCTTTGCGGCCACCGTCTTCAGGTATTTGTGGTCGTCGGCATTCTCAAATCCCTCTTGCAGCGTAAGGTGGTCAACGTAGGAAACTGAAAGTTTCGTACGAACCCGTTCGACCCCCATGGCCTCGAATTGCAGATAGGCCATGGTGCCGAGGGCATCCTGGGTCAGCGTCTGGTCGATCTTGATGCTGATCTCACAACCAGGCTTTCTTTCCCCTGAAACCAGGTGCGATCCGATCAGCTTTTCCACCAGATTCGAACTCATACAGAAGCACCTTTGCGCGGGTCCAGAGCAGCCAGAATTTCGTGGAAATCTTTCGGCGGCACGCCTTTGAAATACTCTTTCAGCCCCAGTTCCGTACACCATTTTAATTTGGCTTTGGTCGCCTTGGACATAATCGCATCCACCTTCAAGGTATCCAGTGTCGCGATTACTTCGTCCATCTCGTGCTCGCGCCGTGCCGAGTGAATTACGCCCCGGGCAACCAGCCCGTTGATCAGTTCCAACATCGGACCGCCAGTCAACGTCTCCTTGACCGAAGCCAGTACGTCATCCTCAACTCCGTAGCTATGACCAGCAACCAACATCTCAATGAGCAGGGTTACAAAACCCTTCATGAAGATGCTGCGAAACATTTTGGAAGCCGAAGCGGCTCCCGCCGGCCCATCCATGAATGTGATCTTCATGCCGTAAGGCGTCATGATTTCGGTAAATTGTTTTGCGCCGCTGCCGCACACCGAGACCGGAACCTTGTGCTTGTAGTTGGGGACCGGCCCCATCACGGCGCAGTCCACAAACAAAGCACCGGGCGAAATAATCGCGTTACTCTCTTCCTTGGTCATCGGAGAAGTGGCGTTGAGGTCAACGTAGATCTGGGATTGCTTCAGAAAGGGTTTTGCGGCCTTTGCCAGCGGGACCGACATGTCGGCACTCACCGCTGAGATCACGATATCAGCCCCTTCAACCAGCCTCTGCAGGCTGGGCATCAGCGTTACCGAGGCTTCGGCAGCACGCTTCGTGATCAGCTCGCCCCGTGGCGCCACATTCCAGAACTGGTCGAATGCGGTAATGCCATCCAGACCCTCTTGCTTCAAGCCTTTGGCAATATTGAAAGAAGCTTCTCCAAATCCAATAAATCCAAGCTTTGTCATTTCCATGCCTCCCATCGATTTCGCTTGTGCAACATAAAGCTATGCCGGATCGTCGGGCGGCCGATTGAATCCACCCCTATGGCTGGCTGCTTTGCGAGAGACGTCATCGCCCTTCGATCCGGCCATCACCACGGCAAACCTTAAACCCCCAGTGTCTGCTTGCGTGCCCGTTCCAGCGCGTACTTCAGGATCGCCGCCGAACGGTAGAGACCATGCACAAATTTGCCATACGGCAGCATCAGGAACAGCGTCATCACAACGCCAAGGTGAACCACCAGCAGTGAACCCATGGCTGCAGTTGTGCGCAGCAACAGCAGCCCTAGTCCGGTGATGCTGGTCATCAGAAGCAGCACGATGAACGCCACATCCATGCCTTGCTGGCTTTCGTCGGTAATCTCGCGATTCCGGCTTGCATTCAACGTCCACAACCCGATGGGACCGATCAGCAAACCGATTCCCCCCAGAGTGCCAAGCACTACCGGCAAGCTGGTGTAGGTGTATGGGCCTTTCCACCCGAAGCCGTAGTAATAGATGGCGCCCAGCGTGGTGGCTGCAAAGCAGAGCAGGAAACCGTAGAACGTAAAATGATGGAACCAGCGCCGCGACTGCGAACTCTTCTCTCCAGGGTACGCACAGCCCCAACCACCGTCATCCAGGTATTCCAGCGTGAGCACTTCCTTGACCGCCTTGGCCAACGCGGGAACATTGAACAGGTCGGAAACGCGTTCGCCACTGCCGCGCCAGAAGCGGAGCAGGCCAACCCCCAAGGCAATGACTGCAAACAAACCCACGACGCCAAACGCTATAACCAGAACTTCGTGCGGCGCGATCTTATAGATGTCGCCGTCGGCAATCGCCGTCGACAGCATGTGGCTTCCCGCCATTTGCAATGCGCCAAACATGGCCCCTACCAACATCAGCACCGTCACCAGCGAAACCACCAAACCGTTGGCGCGGAACGCGCTCGCCAGCGATTGAGGCCAGGCGTATTCCTGGTAAGACTCGCTGCGAATGCGGGCAAACATCTGCGGCGGATTCACCGCCCACTCGTGCGGCGGAGCATACTGGCAGGCGTAGTAGCACTCGCTGCAGTTGTGGCACAGATTCGCCAGGTATTTCATATCACCGGGCGCAAACTTACGGCGATACTCCATTGCGGGCCATACCGCGCAAAACTTTTCGCAATAGCGGCAGGCGTTGCACACCGTCAGCATCTCTTCGCCTTCGCGCATCAATTCAGTTTGCGGCATGGGCTGCCTCCTTTACGACCGATACCGAGGCGCTCTTCTTGGAGAGTTCTGCTGCCTCTTTTCCCGCAATTCGTCCAAAAATGTTCCCAATCACCAGACCAATTCCCCCAACGTAGCCTTTGGGCAGGATGTTTCCCGCCATCAACTCTCCGGTCGCAAAGATGTTCTCGGCCGGCTTTCCGCCTTTCATCAAAACCGCGGCACGCTTGTCCACCTTGACTGCAAAGTAGGTGAAGGTCAGCCCCGGACGCAGTGGGTAGCCGTAGAACGGCGGATCGTCAATACGCTGCGCCCAGTGGGTCTTGGGCGGCGTCAGCCCAGCTGTTGTGCACCCATCCAGAACCGTGTGATCAAACTTTCCGGGCTGCACCGCGCGGTTGAACTCGGCCACCGTCGCCTCAACTTTCTCAACCGGCAGATTGAGTTGTTTCGCAACCTCGCCGATCGTATTGCCCTGGACCGCCGGATAGCGCGAGGGCATGAACCGGTTGATCGTCTTCGAGTCGATCAGACAATAGGAAATCTGATCGTCCTGCTGGGCCACCATGCGTCCCCAAACCGCGTAGCGATAGCCCCAGAAATGTTCACCTTCGTCGTAGTAACGATCGCCGTGTTTGTTCACCATGATGCCCAGTGTGACGCAATCCAGCCGCGTCACAATGCCGCCGTCAAATTTCGGAGAACGCGCATCAATCGGAACCATGTGCCCCTGCGTAGGATCGCCCGTCGTTTCTGCGCCGGCATCCATCAGCAGTTGCAGTGCGGTGCCCGTATCGTAGGGAGTGCCGCGGATAAGGAAGTTGTCCGCCGGAGGCCCCCAGGCCTTCCTCAGCCACTCCAGGTTCGACTGTGCCCCGCCAGCCGCCACCACTACCGTCTTGGCTGCAATCTGGACGGTGCCCTGTCCCTTGATCTGAACCGTTGCGCTGCGGAACCGGCCATCCTGAATGTCCAAGCCCACAACCTCGGCATCGTAGAGAACCCGCGCGCCCAGCCGTTCCGCGCACGCAAAGTAGGAATTCATCATCGCCTTGCCGCCGCCCAGAAACCAGGCATTGGTCCGGCTCAGGTGAAGCGTGCCGGAAATTGCCGGCTGAAAACGAACTCCGTGCGCCCGCATCCAATCGAGAACACCGGCTGACTCGTGAACCGTCATCTTGGCCAGTTCCTGATTGCCCAGCCCACCCGTCACACGGTAATAATCATTCCAATACTCCTCTTCCGGATAAGCGCCGGAATAAGGATCGACTTGCGTTTCGTGGGCGAGGCGCAAATTGCGCGTATGCCGGCTGTTGCCGCCTCGTAATGCCTTCGGAGCACATTCCAGCATCAGAACGCTGGCGCCATTCTCGCGCGCCGTAATGGCCGCGCACAAAGCAGCGTTCCCTCCTCCTAAGACAAGTACATCGATATTCTCAAATTGATTTACCATCGCCATCTCCAAACCGCCTTGGATACACGCGCCAAGCCTGCCTTCCGCACTTGACCCGGCGCAACTCTAGAAGGATTCGTCGCAAGAGTAGCGCCCATAACCGCACCGCGCAAATATAAAGATAAGAACGACTGATACTCAGACCGAAATGATCTCGCCAAACTACGACACGGGTTCCTTTCTCGACCCCACACGCAGGTAAGCCCACGGAGGGAAATAGCCTGAGTGCAGAGAATGGTTTGTACATGGGAAAACGAATAGAAGCTATCAAATCTTCTTATTGGCCGGAGGGGTTGGGGCGCTGATATCGTTTTACGATGTTAGCTGGGCACTTGAGAGCTCCCTTGCGCGGGCTGTTCGAGCGCTACGAGGTGGGTAACTTCTTCGACGAGATGTTTGCGGCTCCCGGAGAGCCGCGGCCGCATTATGCCAAGTTGTTCGAGACCCTGGCCGGAATGGCCCCGGAACAATTTGAGGAACGCCGCAAGATTGCTGATCTCTCCTTTCTCTTACAAGGAATTACATTCACGGTTTACAACGATGGCGCGGGAGCGGAGCGGCTCTTCCCTTTCGATCTGATTCCCCGGATTGTACCTCACTCCGAATGGAGACATGTGGAGCGAGGGTTGTCGCAACGCGTGATGGCGTTGAACCTGTTTCTGAAGGATATCTACGGGTCGCAGAAGATTCTGAGCGACAAGAAGATTCCCCGCTCACTGATTTATTCCTGCAGACACTTTCATCGCGAGATGGTTGGACTGAATGTCCCTCGCGGTATTTATGCGCACATCTGCGGTATCGATCTAATCCGCGATTCAAAAACAGGCGAATACCTAGTGCTGGAAGATAATGTGCGCACGCCGAGCGGCGTTTCCTACGTGCTGGAGAATAGGCTGATCATGACGCGGACGCTGCCGGAGGCTTTCCAAGCGTACGGCGTGCTTCCAGTGAATCATTATCCAACGGAGTTGTGCAGGATTCTGCGCAGCCTGTCTTCGCGCGGTCAAGGCGCGGTGGAAGCCGTTCTGCTGACCCCGGGAATCTACAACAGCGCATACTTCGAACACAGCTTTCTGGCGCAGCAGATGGGCATTGAACTGGTGGAAGGCCGCGACCTGATTGTGGACGACCTCGTGGTCTACATGAAGACGATTCATGGACTGCGGCGAGTGGACGTAATTTACCGCAGGGTGGATGACGATTATTTGGACCCGCTGGTATTTCGCGCAGACTCGCTGATGGGCGTGCCCGGATTAATGGGAGCCTACCGGGCGGGCAATGTGGCGCTGGCGAACGCAGTAGGTAATGGAGTGGCCGACGATAAAGCGGTGTATGCCTATGTTCCCGACTTTATTCGTTACTACCTGGCCGAGGAACCGATTCTTGGCTCAGTGGAGACCTTTCTGTGCTCGCGGCCCAAGGACTTGGCCTATGTGCTGGAGCATCTACCGGAACTGGTGGTGAAGGCAGTGGGCGAGTCGGGCGGCTACGGAATGCTGATCGGGCCGGCATCGGACCGGGCAACGGTTGAGGAGTTTCGAAGAAGAATCCAGGCCGACCCGCGAAATTACATAGCGCAGCCGCTGGTTGGACTTTCACGGGTACCGGCCTACGATGCCTCATTGGAGAAAGTTGGCGGGCGGCATGTCGACCTGCGGCCATACTGTCTGTTTGACGGCGAAAACGTAACAGTCGTGCCAGGAGGGTTGACGCGCGTAGCATTGCGCGAAGGCTCGGTGGTGGTCAACTCCTCACAGGGCGGCGGAAGCAAGGACACTTGGGTTCTGAGTGAGGATGGGGTCTGAGGATAGAAGGTGAGCTATGTTGTCACGTATCGCTGACTCGCTGTTCTGGCTGGCCCGATATATGGAGCGGGCCGAGGATACGGCGCGCATTCTGGACGTGAATTACCACATGCTGCTTGAGGAATCGGACAACAAGTTTTACCGCCTGCGCTGGGACCCGCTGCTGGTTATGGCGGGTGAGGAGCCTCGCTTTCGCACCCTTTACGAAGAAGCAAACGCGCGCACGGTATATGAATTTCTTGCCTTCCGGCAAGACAATCCGAACTCGATTGTGCAGTGCATCTCAAAGGCGAGGGAAAATGCGCGAGCGATTCGCGACCATCTCTCGCGCGAGATGTGGGAAGACATTAATGGGTTATATCTTGCAGTGAGCGAATTTGACTCGAAGCAGGAACTCACCGGCGGGCCGCACCGGTTCTGCAACGTGGTGAAGTTTGGCAGCCATCGCTTCCACGGAGTTGCCGATGCCACGCTGCCGCATGACGAGGGCTGGCGATTTCTGCAACTGGGATGTTACCTGGAGCGAGCCGAGATGACGACGCGCCTGGTGGACGTGCAATACCAGTACCTGTTGGAAAGTTCGCACTCCGTAGGGCAGCCGGATAACTACCAATGGATGGCAGTGCTGAAATCCGTTGGAGCCTACGAAGCATATCATCGAAAATACTACTCGCAGATCCAGCCTGAGCAAGTGGCCGAGATGCTGATCCTGCATCCGCAGCATCCGCGCTCAATCCATTTCAGCATTAACGAAGTGCAATTTGGATTGCGCGCACTGAGCGGTACCGCACCGGGATCGTACTCAAACGAGGCAGAGCGGCTCACGGGCAGGGTACTGGAAAGCTTGCGCTACGACAAGATCGAGGAGATCTTTGAGCGCGGGCTCCATGCATACCTAAGTGATTTACTGGAAACCTGTCTGGCGATCGGAGAGAACATCGCGCGCAGTTACTTCTATTACAAGGTGAGCGCATGAACCGGTATCACTTGGTGCACATCACGGAGTTCCGCTACGATGGCCCCGTCTCAGAGAGCTACAACGAGGTGCGGCTGAGGCCGATGAATGATGACATGCAAAGCTGCCTGTCGTTTCGGCTGACTACGACTCCAGCAGCGCGGGCAAACAGTTATCAGGACGCGTTCGGTAACTGGGTTTACCAGTTCAATGTGCTGAAGGAGCACCGGCATCTGAAGATTGAGACAGACTCAGTCGTGCTTCAATTAGATGCTCCGGAGACTATCGCCGAGACCACGCTTGAGCAAGTGGACGCAGCTCAAGATGAATTGCGCGAAGAGTTCTTTGATTATCTTGTCGAGAACAAGTATGTTCCCCATCTGGCGGCGCTCGACGAGTTGATTGCCGCGGCCGAGCGCAACAGCGATGGGATGGCATTTGGATTTGCGGAAGCGGCATCACTGCTGATCCACGAGCGCTTCCTGTATGTTCCCGGGGCTACACACGTGCAATCTTCGATTGAGGACGCGCTGCGCCTAGGTGCGGGAGTGTGCCAGGACTTCGCACACCTGCTGCTGGGCGTGGTGAGGAAACGCGGCATACCGGCACGCTATGTCTCCGGCTACCTGGTGCCGAGCCGGGCCGGTAGCCCGAACTCTGCTCTGGAAGAAGTGATCGGCGGGCAGGCTTCCCATGCATGGGCTGAGGTGTACATACCGGAGTGCGGGTGGATGGCGCTGGACCCGACACTCGGGGCGGCCGTCGGCCCGCGCCACGTGCGCATTGCGTATGGGCGGGACTATGGAGATGTGGCGCCAGTACGTGGGTTGTACAACGGCCATGCTGGACAGCGCCTGTCGGTGGACGTACAACTGCGTCCAGATGTGGACATGGATGGGCACGAACAGTTAAACCGAACGGCAGCGCTTCCTGCGGAGGAACCGCTGCCCGAATTCCGTCCGAGCCAGCCAATGCAACAACAGCAGTGACGAAGCAAGAGCGAGATTGAGTTGAGCAGGCTCAATCGCCCGATGTAAACTGCTGGCAGGCATGAATCCCAGTGCTCGGAGTCATCAGATGACATTGAGACGTTTTCTAACTCTTCTTGTAACTGTGATGGTAACTGCGTCAGTTGTCCAAGCTCAGCAACAAAATGGAGAACGTACACAGAACAATCAGCCCACATTCAAGGAGCACCGAATCGGGGAATCAGCGCAAGAGTTTTTCTCGATTGCAAAAATGGAAATGAAGAGTGGGATGCTTTCGACTGAATACTGCCATGCGTATCTCAACGACCCGAAAGCGAAGAAAGCCGTTGAAAGAGCCAAGAAGAAGGGTGGGGACGACCCATCATTGTTTGCCGCCACGATGATTTGGGAAGGCTGCAATAATATCCAGGCAGCGCTCGCGGGGAAAGATGTCGACGTCGATCTACGGTTTGCCGCTGAATTTGGCAGTGGGAGTGCACAGTTTGTTGCTGGCCGCTTGGCCTTCATGAGCTTCGATGTCAAGCCACTATTCAACGACGTTGTGGATGACATGACTTCTAAGTTGAATGCCAAACCGCAGCTGGGTGTAGACACCATTCAAAACTCCGTCGGGGCAATCGTCAAACAGCGCAGAGCAACGTGGACGCTACCGAACACCCTTGTAAGAGTTTCCGAGTTGCATGCGTTGGATGGTAGCGACGACGGAACAGAGGTATCGGTGTCTGAAACTGCGATGTTGAAACATCGAGCGAATTCGCTGAACTAACAACTCGCATGGACGCTTCCACTAGCGCCGTGCTGCCGAAGACGCCAAACGCTTAGGGGCGGCACCTGATGACGACGGAAATGCCGCGAAAGAACTTCTGCCATTTGCTGCGTGCGAGATTGTGGCCGC
Organism: uncultured Acidobacteriaceae bacterium; assembly: GCA_964559875.1. GTDB lineage: Bacteria > Acidobacteriota > Terriglobia > Terriglobales > Acidobacteriaceae > TOLSYN. The sequence goes on along the minus strand of CAZLJQ010000011.1, from coordinate 81,560 downwards.
ATACACCTGCTGCCACTGTTGGGGGAGGCTCTTTGGCAAACATGTGATTAAAGACGAAATGGTGTCCGCTTTGGCAGAACTGCGCAGCCGGGTGTAATCGATCATGCAGTGAGCTGCCCCGTGGTTATCTCTAACCTGTGCCGTTCGGAGTCTCAAGCAGCCCTCTTCCTCCGCCCTTCTTGTAGTATCAAGCGCAACTCCTCGCGAAGGGCCGGGGTGTCCCGGTGTCCGTGGGAATCGACTGCATACTGTACAGCAATATCCAGCAACTCTTCTTCGCTTGCCGACGTGGTGACGTCAGGTGGGAACGAATCATCATCGCCTTTCTTACGCTTGCTCTCCATCAAGCACCCCCGGTAACTCTGTCGGCGCACAGATTAGTCCTGTTGGGAGAATTGTTCAACTCTGGACGGGGCCTTCTTCATACCCTCAAATGGGATCGCTCACCGCTGTAATGAGCCCACATACTTTGCGAGATTCACAGCCCTCTGATGAGCCTCCGCTTCCTCCATATTGGTTCCACGGCACAGGGAGTAGAACAGACCGCGCCAAACAGGCATGTCTTTGCTGCCATGGGCTGGACTTGTCTCCGCATCGCCTAGAATCACCTGTTTCACATGCATGTCAGGATATTTTCCATTGTTAAGCTTTGCCAATACCGATAAATTCGTGGGTGCGCTCTTCAAAGCACTGGCTGCAGGCCCTGTTCCCCGGCCATCTGTTCCGTGACAAGCCGCGCAGTACGTCAAGTACATTTTTTCGCCGTCAGCAGGAGAGATGTAATTGATTGGAACTCTCTTGATTTCTACTTGTTGGGAGGTACCATAGGGACCAACGAAAAGTACGATCAACGAAATCAACATGATTCTACGTAGCACCATAACGGCTCCTCCTTCTCATTGGCAGCTCACCTCTCGAAGAGAAGGAGAACGCCTTCAGGGAGGCGGCTGATTATGGCTACTCATCTCTGAAAGAAGCTGCATCCCCACGCTGGGAACCGCTCTTCCGGGGCCGAATAACTCTCCGGTATTCTCTTGCTTTTCAAGAGCCGCAGCGCAGAAAAGCGACCTTATCCATAGAATCCGAATCCCATAACGGAACGAGCGGTTCACGGCGGCCCAGCAGGTCGTATCAGGAATACTGGGAATTGATTTGTGAACTGACGCAGCCGTGAGCCATGCCCTGTCGAGCCCCCCAGCTGATCGCGCACATTTAGTTCCGTACTTGTTTTTAACCTAGCTAGTGCCGAAATTCTATATGCCTCAGTCGTGGTGCAGGTTTTAGAAGCTTACTTTGAATGAAAGCCCAGCTGCCGGTCGCCAGCGATCGTCTGTGAAAAGAGCAGTGCAAAGACTGTGCAAAAGCCCACCGTGCACCAATTCAGGGTCATTGACCCGCTCACCCACGATGGCTAGGATTGCCACCATTATCCGCAAAGCTCAGCGACACGGAGAAAGGTACTTTTAAGATGAACGGAGCAAAAATCCTTTGCCTTGATGACGAACCTGTTGGACTTACCATTCGTGCAGCAGTCTTGCGATACGCCGGGTACAAAGTATTCACGGCTTCGTCGGACACAGAAGCACTTCGAATTCTTGCCGATCAACCTATCGATATTGTCATTAATGACTACCTTCTAGAGGGCATCACCGGAACTGAAGTCGCCGCCTCGATGAAGCAAATCAGGCCAAACATCCCTATCCTCATTCTGTCCGGAGTGACAGACATTCCAGAGGGCATGGAGTTCGCCGATTGTTTCCTATGCAAACTGGAACCACCGCCCGTACTGCTGGCCACTGTCGCCAATCTGCTGGCGCAACGAGAAGTGGGCTTTGGCGTTGAAAAGATCTGCGTTGCCTGACACGGGCTAAGGAACATTTCTTTCCTCTAATAAGTGCTCCTGCGCATTCCGATACGAGCGCGAGTGGGGCAGACTCTTCTTACAAACCTGAACAACAGATGTTTGGATTGAAGCACTTCGCCGAACGAATTCTCTGGGGGAATACGGCACAGGGGAGGGTGGATATCCATGAACACGCGGGTCGCGACTTGGACAAACCAGTCTTCGCGACCTGTTTTTATTTATCGCCATCGGTTACATCGGCCACTACCCAGGCAATGGTCGCTAAGTTCATCCATCGCGAGTGCTCTCCAACCTCGCCGGTCTTGTTTCAGCCCATGCCGCTGTGCGACGTGTTTGCGGCTGGTGTTCGCCCGAGTAGCCCAAGTCTGTCACTGCATGAGGTACTAGGGTGAAAGTTGTGCCCATGGCCAGACATTTCTACCTCGCTGAGTTGCTTTCCTGAGGCATTTTCCCTGCAATTGGCTTTGGCACATCTATTGCTTATTACGCCTCCATTCAAGCATGGAGGCACCTATGAGAAGTATTCTGCGATTGACGTGTTCGCTGCTGCTTTCCGCTTTGTTTCTTCCCGCCGCTTGTCGAGCCAGTAATGCTGTGATGGGAGAGGTTCACTTTGAAGGAAAATCGAATGTGGAAAGAAGCTCTGGTGTGTGGGTTGACGGAGAGTACGTTGGGTATTTGAAAGAACTCACCGGGTCGAAGAAGGTGATGCTACTACCGGGAAAGCACACCATCATTGTTCGTCAGGATGGCTACAAGGACTTCAGGGAAGAGGTGACTCTCCAGCCGGGAGAGAAGCGGGACATGAGCGTTGCCATGGAGAAGGCCATAGCAATCCCACTTTCGCGCGTAACATCCACCGTCACAATCTCAGCCAACCCTTCGAGGGCCGCAGTGTTTGTGGACGGCCTTTTTGTCGGGCACGTGGGTGAGTTTAGAGGCTGGGGGCGAGCAATGGTTGTCGAGCCCGGCGTACATCGAATCAGAATTGCCCTTCCGGGTTACGAATCTTTCGAGGCGGACATTAATGCACAGCCAAATCAAAAGGTAGCCATCAAGACAGACCTTCTGAAGAGCCGTGTGCCTCTCACTGATCCACTGCTCGCGCCGGAAGGAAATGAGATCGGGTCGTCGCCCGCGGCCGAGGACATACCGACTGCAATGACGTCGCCCACAGAGAAGTAAGGCTGCTAATCTCTAGCCCCTGCAGCGGTTCTATTTGCCCAATATTACCGGAGCCCCACGATTGATATTCTCGACCGTGGGGCCTCGAGTAGGGAGTCGCCTTCTCCTGCTGTCTTAAAGCCATCAGCGCATAGTTAGCAGCTGGCTAGTGCCGTGTCACCAGAATCCCACTGTCGATGTCTGACACCTGCTTGCATCCTGTTATGCTCATGATTCGTTGTAGCTCGGCCGTCAGAATATTAACGATTTCGGTGACGCCTGCACTACCGCTCGCTGCCAGGCCCATCACCATCGCCCACCCACCGAGAATGCCATCTGCACCTAACGCCAGAGCCTTCATCACATCCGAGCCACGCCGAAATCCGCTATCAACAAAGATTGGCATCCGGTCTCCAATTACTTCCTTAATCTCCGGTAGCACCTCAAGCGGATGCGCTGCGTAGTCGATTACTACGCCTGCGTGGTTGGATACCACAATTCCTCCCGCACCAATGTCCAGCGCTTTCTTGGCGTCCTCGGCACTTAAAACACCCTTCAGGACGAAAGGAAGCTTAGTGACTTTAGCAAGCATCTTCAGCTCTTCTACGGTTTTTGGTCCCATGGTCTTGGGCGCTGGCTCCTTATCGCCTCTCTTCGAGCCATAGAAAAAGTCAATGTCGGTTCCTACAGCGATTGCACCAACGTCTTCGGCCTCTTTCAACGCCTTGATCATCGCTTCATTATCTTTGAACGGTTTGACAATTCTGACGGTGGGGGCGCCGGTATCAACCACCTCTTTGAGCTGCTCTAAAGAACCAACGCCAAGCCACATCATCGAGCCGCTATCCCTGATTCCTGAAGCGATCTTTACCAGAGGCTTCTCGGCAATATCGTTCATTCCAGAAACCGCCGCGCTCATAATTGGAGTCTTGAATTTGTGGTTGAAAAATGTAACGTCGGTCGATGCTTCCTGGGAATCAATCAGCCTGAACTTAAACCCGAAATGCTCAAAATACTGAACATTGAAACGGTTGACGAAATTTGTTTCCGCTCCCTGCCTCAGATACGTTCCTTCACCTACAGAATAGTTCGTAAGAATGCTCTTGAGTTTCAGGTTCAGTTCAGCCGCCGCCACTAGCTCCCGATAATCCATTTCCGATCCACCCGCTTTCAGATTGTGTTCGAGATTCCCTACGAATTTAATCATGAACCATATGCAACGTGAAAGCACAATAAGATGACGCGGTCTCCAGGAGCAACCGGCGATATCGACTGACCTGGACGTCTTCGAATGACTTCCGCATCAGCCGGATGCACTTGTCATTCTGTAGAACCTTGATGGCTCTCGCCGATGGCCACCACCACTCGCGGAATTCCATATAGGAAACTGACACCGGAACACTGCGGTTGTGCCCCGCGCTGACAATTGTTCCAAGAATTACATAATCTGTAGTTATAGGTATACGACAAACGATTCATGGTTCACATGGACCATTTTCGTAATCTTACATAGTGAATTGGAGAAGATCATGAGTCACGCCGCATTCAAGGTTATCGAGATTGAGAAATCTTCAAGCAACACGCAAGGCGACATCATTATGTCGAAGCTATTTGCCGAGCCAGACAATCGAACGCTTCTCGGCGACCGGGTGACACGCCGCGTTGTCGAAGTCGTGGACTTCGAACTGGCACAAGGCTCGATGCCTGCATAAGCCGTTGGAAGATGCAGCTTCTACAAAATGGCCTAACCCTATAACTAGGAATCTATTTAAGGAGAAAATGAATATGAGTTCCAATCTCGTTCACTTCGATACGCCCTTAGGCGGGCAGAATGCAAAGACCGATCATGTCGTATCGGATTCCAATGGCGGTTTTTTGAAGGAGACCATCCACATACTCGCTGAGGGTTACAACAGGCACTTTGGCGTGCTTGAACCCGGACTTTGGGGTTTTATGCAGTAAGTTGCGCACGCGGTAGACGCGTGGTGGCCTAATGTTTTGCGATGGCTACACCACTTCAGTGGGACACGCTGGGTTGAACTTTCCAGTTGATTCGTTCTTAGGCCCGCTTCGATGCGGGCCATACTTTTGTTCGATAGGTTTGTAGGGGTCATCGAGGTACAAAGGACAACTTCAATGTCTCTGGAAGTGGTAGGACACTCCAAAAGCAAGACGCAGATGATTTTGGTAATCGCTACCGTTGTCGGGCAGATTTGTGCGAACGTAGTCCAGCTCAAGCGCGCGTACGCTGAAGCCCTTTGCAAACCCAACGTCCACGCCACCGCCGGCCTGCATGGAAAAAGCATTGGCACTGGCTTTCGTTCCGGCACCGGCGGGAAACACGCTATCAAAGGCATGTGCACCGCCGAAGAGCGCCTCGCCGAAAACTCGAGGCGCATGATGGCGGCTCGTCCAGCGATGCAGGTTGGAGGTATAACGCGGGCCAGCCATGTAACTCACCTTGCTGAGATCTACACCCGGTCCGATGTTGGATGCATGGTCGCCGGTAAGGTTCCCCGCCACACCCCAGCCGTGGTAGAACGTCAGTGCACCATCGACGCTTCCGCCCTGTAGCCAAAAGCAGCCGCAGCCGCTACCCACCACCTTAGCTCGCTCGGCGGTGTAGGTCACCGCCACGTCAGCCGAATGCTGTTGAGCTTGCGCCGTCCGGCCCATTGCAAGGGCTGCGAGGAGCACAGTTACTAGGAATGAAGTTCTACTCATGTTCTCTGCTCCTCTTCTTTACTGAACCGTCAGGTTGACAGTGATTGAGTGTGACACTGAGCCCGAAGTGGCTGTCACGGTCACAACGTAGGACTTCTGGAAACTCGTCAGATAGCCGCTATTGTGACCTCCGCAGCTGGTGAGCCCCAGCGTGGCACCTGCCCCTGCCAGCACAAAAACCAGCAGGAAAGTTTGAAGTACTCTCTTACCAGTCGCTCGTCGAACCCTTCTGCCGAATGGCAACAGAAGCATCCCAATCATCACCAACGCCAGCCCATGTCTGAGCATATTCCGGTGGAGAGCTGCTGTCTGGCCACCTAACCGGATTGTAAGAGTGAACGGAGTATTGGCGGGCGATCCCGCAGGAATGGGATTGGGTGAAACTGTTGCCGTCGCCCCCGGCGGCAGGCCGCTCACGGTAAAGTTCACTGCATTCGGGAAGGTGGCCCCAGTGGCGCTGGTCGGGCTAAAGCTCAGTGTGTAAACTGCCGTTCCTCCCGCTGGAGCTGTAGCCGATGGAGAGCTTCCCGTTGGAACCGTTATGGTGAAATCAGGTGACACGGTCACTGTGGCTGTGTTGCTGCTCGAGTTAAACGAACCGGCGACGCCTGCATAGTTTGCGGTGATTGTATGCACCCCGGTTCCGCTTAGGACCACGCCGGTTAATGTCGCGGTTCCCGCTGTCAAGGTAGCCGCACTCAGTGACGTGGCTGTCGTGCCCACCATATCGGTAAAGGTCACGCTGCCCGTCGGCACTGTCAAATTGTGACCTGTTACCGTATCTGTAACTGTCGCCGTGACCGTTACGGACTGTCCTGCTGTTACAGAGGTTGGGGTTACCGAGACCGCTACCGCCGTTGTATCGGCGGAGCTGACGGAAGCACCGCTGACGGAAACTTGCTGAGTGCTACCGGCAACATTCAGTGTGTTGTCCGTCACGGTGATGCCTGCACTTAGCAGACCTACAGATTGCGGAGTAAATTCCACCGACACATCGCAATCCATGCCGCTTGAAAGAGAAGTGGAGGAGGTACATGGGTTTGTATCGCCAGAGTTCTCCGAGAAGTTAGCCGTGTACGTAGGATTAGCGGAAAAGACCAGTGGCTGATTGCCCAGGTTCGTTACAGTTGCGGTTTCTGCGGCACTGGTCGAGCCCCGCCCTGTACTGGGGAACGTAAGGGCGGCTCCCGAAACGTTCGCGAACACAATGCGACTGTTATTCCAATCTGGAATATAGAGATTTCCTGAAGAGTCTGTTGTCACTCCATAGCCAGCAGCTAAAGATGAGGGGCTCGTAAGTCCGGATATATTCAGGGTCGAAACAACACCATCCGTCGTTACCCTCACAAGGGGACTACTTCCCGTGGTTCCCGAGTTCTCCACGTAGAGATTCCCCATCCCGTCCACGAATACACCCTGAGGATCGGTGAAGCTGACGCCGTTAGGATTCAGCAAAGAGGCTACGCCTGTCGCAGTTACCTGGACAACATGGCTGCTATTAGAGGTTCGAGCAGCAATATAGACTGTCCCATTCGGACCCACCGTCACACCGGTAATCGTGCTTGATGAAAAGGTATAGCTTCCTGTACTTAGAACGGTTCCTATGCCCCTGGAAGTCGATCCCAACACGAATAAGGACGAAATTTCCACAACCCGGGAATAGGATCGGCCGTTTGCCGCGTAATCTCCGATATACAGGTTGCCTGCTCCATCGAAGGCCAGTTCCGTGGGCTCACCAAGCGCGGGGCTTAAACCGCTGATAGACAATATGGAAGCAGCACCTCCCGGCGTCACCACTACGATTTGATTATGGTAATAATCTGCGATGAAGAGATTACCGGCTCCATCGACGGCGACACCGGTAATCGAAGTGCCAAGGGTAACAGGGGAAGTACTCACTGCAGAAGCTGTGCCGCCGCCTGCCGGTATTTTCACGACCTTAGGACTAGAACCATCTTGGACGTAATTCCCTACATACATGTTTCCCGCACCATCTAAAGCCAATTGGTAGGGATAATTCGTATTCACCCCGCCGGTATTGACCAAAGATCCAGCATTCGGAGTTAGAGCCGCCACCGGGGAGTCGCCCCATCCATACAACGGAAGGGTGAGGATCGGGTTCAGGTCTGGATCGTAAAGCACCACAGAGCCGGTTCGCAGGCCGGGAGCCGTAGGCAGAAAGCTGACCACCACAGAGCAACTTGCACTGGATGTGGTACTGCTGTTGCATGTAGTGTCTGGGGTAGCTGTGAAATCAAGATTTTGCGTGCCAGAGGTAAACACCTTCACACCACCTAAGCCCGACGATATTCCTGTGGTAAAAGGCACGGTCAGCGTGACTGCACTCGAGGACCCTAGCTGGATATGACCAAACCCAACAACCGATCTATTCAACGAAGATGTGTAGCCTCCCGTCTCTGGGTCCATATCGAGCGGTGGATCTACAATCAAACCTCTACTGTTACCGGTATCCGCAATATAGACCGTGCCAAACACATCCAGAGCGACCCCCGCGGCCCCATTACTAAGCGTCACGGAATCAGTCAGTAATACAGAGCCAGTTCCGGACGTGTCCACCTCCGCAATACGCGCATTGGCGCCTGGATGGTCGCAGATAAAGATGTTACCAACTCTATCCACAGCCACATCGCTAGGCGAGGTCAGAGTAACTCCTCCGGCGATGCTCACCACCACACCCGTGGTACTTCCCGCTGCAAGCTTTACGATACGATTGTGCCCACTAGCGGAATCAGTGATATAGAGGTTACCGGATACGTCCACCGCCATGCCTTTGGGAGTATCTAGCGTTGTTGGGCTGGTGGAAACGGTGATGCTGAGAGCGGCAGCAGAGCCTCCGGAGGTCACTTCCACAATTTGACTGTTAACACCTGTGCCGTCAGATATAAAGATATCCCCGGACTGGTCCAGCGCTATGCCTTGCGGAGAAGTCAGTGTCACGCTCCCCGTGCTGATCACGGAACCGGCTCCCGACGAACTAACTTTCACTACACGAGTGTTGCCACTATCCACGACATAGAGGTTGCCCGCTCCATCAATAGCGATGCCTGCCAGAGAACCCAGGGCAGGGCTCAAGCCGCTGATCGTAAGCACTGACGCAGTCCCTTGTGCATTCACTTCTACGATCCGCCCGCTACCGCTGACCGTATCTGCAATGAATATGTCGCCTGCCGGATCCACAACGATACCGGAAGGAGAACTGAGCGTAATACTTCCGCCAGTATTGATGGTCTGCACATACCCCTGAAAGGTAAGTGAAAACGATGCCAGGGCCGGCTGTGCGGCGCCAAGTAGTAGAAGACAGATAACCCAGCTAACAACAAGACGAATTCTGGAGACGAAATACTGTCGACGAAGATTAGGCAGACTTCTCATTTAGCCTCCTCAGTGAGACTCGTTTGGCGCCATGCAATATGGGCTGCGATGTTATCTGCGATAGCCGAACAAAGACTTTAGAAAACAAACAAGATTTTTCTCGATATGCGATCCGATAAGAGGACGTCGACAATCAATAAGGTTGTCCTTGCGTGAATTGGATTCGCGAATACGTCGCAGTTTTTTTGCAGGTTAGTTCCTCGCTACCGCGAACGTGCTCCGCACAGGCGTGTTGGGCACTTACTCGAAAGGAATCTTTGCAAACATGGCAAGCGTGATCAGATCTTAGAACTCCAATAGCGGACAGATTACGTAGCAGAAGGCGGCGCGATTGTGTGCAATCGGAAATCCATGGCGGTGCGCGGAAAACATGCGCTCGCGCCGAAACAGATTTCTAAATTACTCGCAACGTTCGTATAGAGACTCGATCAATCCCTCGACCCGGCACGCTTTGGCAGAGCGCGCCCCTCGGAGTCACAGGGTCAAATGGCAAAGAAAGATCGCGCACCGGCTCCGCCACAATGCGCGATCTGGTTATCCAACAGCGGCTTTCCGGAAGCCCGATATATTATCAGTCTCCGGCGGTAACAAGTTCCTTAACACCCATAGCTTTCGCCGATGACTTATCCGGTAGCAGGATGGGCACGTCGTCCGGAAGATGGATCATTTCCTTCGTGTTGAGCAACACAACGCAGCGCCGAGCGGTTTCGACAAGTACGATCATCACAAGGAACATGACCACAATCGAAAGCACGACCAGTAGGTAAAGGTGCTTTGGCAGGTAGTTGTCAACAATGTTCAAGTAACCTGCATAGATGGTCACAAATGCCATCAATATACCCGGGATTGCAGTGGTCCAGGCATACTTAGCCTTGCCGAGGCGGATCAGCATACTGGTTGAGATAATCAGGGCGCTGGAAGCAAGTAGTTGGTTGCTGATACCAAAGAGCGGCCAGATGGTGGCAATGTCTCCGGTGTAGACCAGGTATCCCCAGGTTCCGGTAAACAGAAGACTGGTCAGGATAATGCCGGGCATCCAATGCACCTCGCCCACCTTGGGGATGACTTTTCCTATCATCTCTTGCAACAGAAAGCGCCCCACGCGGGTACCGGTGTCAACCGCCGTGAGGATGAAGACCGCTTCGAACATGATGGCGAAGTGATACCAGTAACCCATCAAATTTTTCATAAATGGCACGCCCGAGAAAACGTAAGACATGCCAACCGCTAGGGATACCGCGCCACCAGGGCGGCCTTGAATATGCTCACCGACGGCGGCAGCCAGTCTTGGCAGTTCCACAACTGACATCCCGAGTGCTTTGAATGCCGCAGGTGACGAGTTGATCGCAAAGTAGTCAGCAGGGACCAGCACGCAGGCAGCAACCAGAGCCATGATTGCGACAAAGCCTTCCACCAGCATGGCTCCGTAACCGATGAAGAGTATTTCTTTTTCATTGGAGACCATCTTGGGTGTGGTCCCAGTGCCGATGATCGCATGGAATCCAGAGAGTGCTCCGCAGGCAATGGTGATAAATACAAATGGGAACACCTTCCCAGGAATTACTGGGCCACCACCATTGACGTACTGTGTTAAGGCAGGCATCTGGAGGTTAGGGTGAATGCAGATGATGCCGACGACTAGCATAACGATGGTGCCCAGTTTGAGATAGGTGGACAAGTAGTCGCGCGGACACAGCAGCATCCACACTGGCAGCACGGATGCCAAGAATCCATACACCGGGATGATGATTGCGATCTGGTGCTTCGATAGCGACAGGAAGTACGACCAGAAAGGCGAGGCCGCTACATGCGGTCCGGCCAGAATGGCCAGGAATAGCAAAACCACACCGATTATGCTGCCACCTTTGATGTCGCCTGGACGTATCTTATGCATCCACAGTCCCATTAGAAGTGCGATAGGCATGGTGATAAATACTGTGAACAAGCCCCATGCGCTGTCGAACATGGCATTTACCACTGCGATCGACAGACCGGCCAGAGTAAGGATCAGAATGAACAGGAAGGCGAAAGACGCCACCGCTCCTGCCGTCTTTCCCACCTCGAGTTCGGCGATCGTGGACAGGCTTTTTCCTTTGTGGCGCACAGAGGCGAAAAGCACAACCATGTCGTGCACGCCTCCAGCCAGCACGGCGCCAATCAGAATCCAGAGAGCACCGGGCAAATAGCCAAATTGAGCAGCAAGCACTGGTCCCAGTAACGGACCAGCCGCCGCGATGGCCGCGAAGTGATGCCCAAAAAGAACGTACTTATTTGTAGGCTGGTAGTCGTGGCCGTCGTCGAGAACTACCGCAGGCGTCGCCCGCCTTCGATCCAGAACTAAAACTTTATCGGCTAGAAATATCCCGTAGAATCGGTAGCCAATGGCGAACACCAGCAGCGCCGTGAAAACTAGAACAAGCGCATTCATGAGTGCCCCTCTTTCACTATTTGTTAGAGTTCTTGCCGAACGGGCGCCAGCCCTCTCCAACGCTGAAGGTTGGCGTTGCCGCGGCAGAGATACTCTCAGTCAGTCTGCATCATGCGCAAGGTGCAGGTATGAAGATCAAAAAGTTAGGTGACAGGCTGAATAATCCAGTAAGTGGTCAAAACTAGGGCGTAAGTGGCAGGGCTGACACGCGGCTGGAATCCCTATAAAGGAGAGAAGTGAAACGAGGGTCGTGTCATCTGATAAAGTTTGCCAGCGGCCAAGGGCTCTTTAGAAACAGAGCAACTCTTTCAACCTCCGGAAATACCTACGGCTGACTGGCACAGTTGCGCCTGACGTTGTCCGGATTCTGGGGGAGTTGCTATCTTCCAGCAGAATTTCGTCGATGCGCTCGAGATTGATCAGGAACTGCTTGTGGCATCGTACCAAGTTGGTCTTCCTCTCCAACACCGCGAGCGTGAGTTCGGTAAAGAACTCTCCCTTGGGAGAAGCGACATAAACCCCTGCAAGATCGGAGCGAACGAATTCTACCTCGCCAATCCCAATGAGTTTGATCCGGTGGGTCATACTGCAGGGAATGCTGCGAATCTCCGGCGAAGCATACACCGGTCGAACTCCCTGCCCCAAGCTCTTCTTTAGTTTGCGGATTGTCTTTGCCAGCCGATCAGTTTCAACGGGCTTTACCAGATAGTCGAGCGCGTTTTCCTCGAACGCCTTCACCGCATATTCGTCAAAGGCGGTGACGAACACAGTCGCCGGCAATATCTCCTGATCAATCATGCTCAAGAGCTCGAAGCCATTGATTGCCGGCATCTGAATATCGAGGAATAGCACCTCGGGTTTCTGCCGCCGTATTTCTCGCAGGGCCTCGACCGCATTTTCACATTGCCCTACGATGACAAACTCTCCTGTTTCTTGCAGTAGAGCCTCGAGTTCTTCTCGGGCGTGGAGTTCGTCATCCACAATGAGTGCTCGCATCATTCGCGGCACCCCTCGGCGGGGAAGCGCACCGTGACGAGCGTCATCTTTTGCGGCACGCAGGTGACGGTGGTACCGAAATCCTTCCCCAGCAGGTTCTTAATTCGCTTGTCCACAATGCTAATGCCAAGCCCGTCCTTCGACTGCTTGGTCTCATCGAAAGTTCCTGCGTTGTCCTCAATTTCAATAAGTGCAAACCCATTTTCGCGGTAGGCGCTGATCTTGGTAGTCCCTTGGCCGAGCATCTGTGAAACGCCATGTTTGATTGAGTTCTCGACCAGGGGCTGTAGCGTGAAAGTCGGAATCTTGAGGCTCAACAACGTGGGGTCGATTGACGTCCTAACCACAAGTCGGCTTTCGAATCGAGCCTGCTCTATTTTCAAATAAGAATTCACATGATCAAGTTCTTCCTGCAGGGTCGACAGATCGGCGTTGCGCTTCAGGTTCTTACGGAAGAAATTGGATAATTCGATCAGCAGGTCGCGCGCACGTGCGGCATCGTTGCGGATAATTGAAATGATTGTGTTTAATGCATTAAACAGGAAATGGGGATTGACCTGTGCGCGAATTAATTTAAGCTCTGCGATAGTCAGCAAATTCTGTTGCTCGTGGTATCGCGAAAGCAGCAATTGATTGGACAGCAACCGCGCGATTCCTTCCCCAAGGCTCTTGTTCATGTTCAAAAAAGCTTTGTTCCGCGGTTCATAAAGCTTGATGGCGCCAATGACGTCAGTATCAATATGAAGCGGCACAACCAACACGGAGCCGAGCTGGCACTTGGCATTCAGCGAGCAGCAATAATGGTCGTTCACGCCATCCATGAAAATCACTTGGCGATCATGGATTGCTTTTCTAGTCTCGTTTGCGGCAATTGGGCTGCCTGCCTTGTGATGGTCCGCACCTAGGCCAACGAACGCCAGCACTTTTTCGGTGTCTGTAATCGCCACAGCGCCCACGCCAGTCTCTTCGTGAATGATCTTTGCGATATTGGCAGGTGCATCCCCGGTGAAACCTTTCTGCATAATGTTGATGGTTCGCTCCGCGATCTTGAACGCCCTGTCGGAGAACAGTGCACCAAGGTTGTCATACCGGTTTTTCTGGTCGCGGATGATGCTCATGAATAATGCCGCGCCGATGGAACTGGATACGATCATCGGGACCGCGATAGCTTTTACCAGCTCGACAGCGTTCACATATGGACGGGAAAACAGGAGAATGATGAGCATCTGTACCATCTCCGCGAAAAAGGCGGTGACAAATGCAACCTGGGGCTTGAATATCTGCTCAGTGCGGTCGCGCTTGCAGAGAACTAAATGAACAAAACCTCCGATCAGGCCCTCCGTCGTGGTAGAAAGTCCGCAGGAAAATGCGGTGAAGCCGCCTAGTAAATAGCGGTGTATCCCTCCGGTGAATCCGACCGCGAGCCCTAGTACCGGTCCACCAATGATTCCAGCCAGCACTGGACCGATGGCGCGGGTGTTTGCGATGGCATCGCGCACGGGCATGCCCAGATACGTACCCATGATGGAAATAATGGAGAAGAACACGTAGAGGTATAGCTTGTCGCGCCGGCGCAGAGATTCGCCCATCAACGGCTTAAAGCCTGGGGACTTACAGTAGAGATACGCGATCACCAGAAATACCGACATCGCTTCGACGAGCGAGAAGAATAGCTTCATGTTCTAACCGCCAAGAGGTATCTCTTCCTGAAAACGCTATGTTACTCCATCATTGTTCCTCCGCCCGCCGTTTTCTGGATCGGTGAGCAGATCACACCTTATTCGTTCCCAGACAGAAGCATACGACTACATATCTTTCTGGTTGCACTCCGTACCGTACGGTACATATAATTCTTGAATTGTACCGCACGGTACGGCAGGAACATGAAGATAGAACGGGATTCGGGCAAGTCCGGAAGAATACCGCGTGGACGCCCTTTGCTGGGCGAATCCGAGCGCTACCGCGAGCGCATCCTTGATGCCACAACTGCTGTGTTTCTGGAAAAAGGATTTGAAGGCGCCAGCACCAATGAAATCGCGCGTCGTGCCCAGACTTCGAAGCAAACCCTCTATGCGCTCTTCCCAACCAAGGCGGACATGTTCTTCGCCGTAATGAGCGCGCATACTGAACAGCTTTTTTCCAAGCACACGCACTATATCGAGTCGGGGAAAGCTCCCCGTCAGACGCTGACCGAGATCGGGTACACGGTGCTAAAGATGTTCAGCGCTCCTGAATTCCTGGCGCTGCACCGCATCGTGGTGGCTGAAGTTCACAGATTTCCCGATCTTGCCCGCGCCGTATGGCGCGCGTGTGTGGAACGCGGCGAAGGCCTTCTCGCGGAATACCTGCAGACACGCCGTATCGGAGGTCCAAGCTACAGAAAATCCGCCGCTCAGTTTGTCTCGTTCGTGCTTGGAGACTTTGTGATCAATGCGATGCTCAACCCGGACATTGAACTGAACGAGCGAGCGGTCCGCGCTCGTGTCCGGGAAGCGGTCGAAGACTTTCTCCGCCTCCATCCTTTACCCCGTGCTCAAAAACAGGAACGGCCCCATGGCGTCCGCCGCTAGGCTCTCGCAGGATGTGGAGCACGAGCTCTGGCAGCCCTCGGTCAACCCATGGCTCATCGCGTTGTCCGTGATCGTGCCAACCTTCATGGAAGTGCTGGATACCTCGATTGCCAATGTGGCATTGAACCACATTGCTGGCAGCATGTCTGCCTCATACTCGCAAGCTACGTGGGTGCTCACCTCCTACCTCATATCGAACGCTGTGGTTTTGCCGTTAACCGCTTGGCTTGGCAATCGCTTTCAACGAAAACGGTTTCTGCTGTCCTGCATCTTTCTGTTTACGCTGGCGTCCTTATTCTGCGGCCTCTCCGTCAATCTTCCCATGCTGCTGGTCATGCGCGTAGTACAGGGCATCGGCGGCGGAGCACTTGCTCCCATATCGCAGGCTATCCTGATGGAGAGTTTCCCTCCCCGGCAGCAGGGTGCCGCACAGGCGCTCTTTGGTCTTGGTGTGGTGGTCGCACCGGTAATTGGCCCTGTTCTTGGTGGATGGCTTACCGACAGCTACTCCTGGAGATGGATTTTCTACATCAACATTCCCTTCGGGATTTTTGCCATGTGGGCCATTCAGAAGACAGTTGAGGACCCGCCCTGGGTTCTCAACTCCGACCCTGGGCCACTCGATGTAATGGGCTTCACAGCGCTATCGCTATGGTTAGGCTGCCAGGAGGTCTTCCTGGACAAGGGACAGGAGGAAGACTGGTTTTCGTCGCGGTTCATCCGGTTGATGGCGGTGCTCGCCGTGACTGGGTTCGTCGTCTTCATTTCCCGTGAGCTGAAAGCTGACAAGCCGATGGTTGAACTGCGAATCTTCCGCGTACGCAACTTCGCGGTTGGCACAATTCTGATCTTTCTCACCAGCTTTCTGATCTATGCCATCGGCTTGCTTACGCCGCAGTTCCTGCAGCAGTTGATGGGCTACTCCTCTTTAGCGGCAGGCATTGCGACTTCGCCGCTTGGGTTGGGAGCCGTCATCTCTATGGTTCTGGTGGGCAAACTCGTCTCCAAGATCAAACCCCGCTACATTCTCGTTTTCGGTTTCTTGATCTTTGGTCTTGCGGCTTTTCGATTGTCCCGAATATCGTTGGATATCGCTCCATGGACGGTCTTCTGGCCTCAGGTTTTGGCTGGGGCCGCCATGGGTTTTCTGTTCATTCCCATCAATATGGCTGGTACTGCGCCATTGCGGCGCGATCAAATTGGCTCAGCCACCGGCACACTGAATTTGATGCGGAATGTGGGCGGCAGTGTGGGCATCGCCCTGGTCAGCACATTTCTAGCACGGCGAAGCCAAGTTCATCAGAACATGATGGTGCAACACCTTACCGTTGGAAATCACCTTCTGATGCAACGTATGCAGGGAATACGAGGGTTCATGTTTCTTCGGATGCCCTCTTCTGGCGATGGCCGGGCGCCCTCTCTGGCAGTTTTGTATCGCATTCTGCAACAGCAGGCTCATTTGCTTGCGTTCACTGATGTGTACGAAGGGCTATCGGTGCTTGCTGTGGGGGCTGTTTTGATCGTCTACCTTCTGCGCGAGGTTAGAACAGGGCGCCGCACATCTCGGGAATAGCGGCAATTAAGAGATGCTGTGGCAAAATCGCCGACGCGATCACGGGCTGCCTCAAAAACGATGTGAGCCGTAGTTCTGTTCTCGTTTGCACGATGAACTTCCACTGGTCGAGCATCGGCGATTCTTCTTAGCATCGTGTTCCATTACCGCGAACACGAGTAACACAAGAGAGCACATCTTCTTTGAAAGCGTTTAGCGCTTTTTACTTGGAGCGGCTGCTTGACGAGCGGCTTTCTGTGCGTCCCCCTTATGTTCACGGTTGTGACGTTGCACGGCTTTCGCAATCTCCTCGCTGGAAAGCACGGTATGATGCTCAAAATGCAGTACATCGTCTTGCAGATTGCTATTGTTCTGTTTGTTTTCCATAGCTTCTCCTTCGCAGGTTGAAGCTGCGCCCCGGCATACGGGTATCGTAGCCGCTGCACAGTCGCTGGGTTCAGTGGTATGGAATCTGATGCGGGTCAGGAAGAGCCTGAGGCGCTCAGAGTTCCAGCCACTGAGCAGCATCGCAAACTCGTACTGCTATTACGATAATCCTTTTCTGCCGGGAAGGAGCAAGAATCCGAAGTGCCTCCATCAGCGAAGTGCTTGCGCTTCAGCCGCTCTCTCGCAATGCCGCGACCAGTTCCCGATGGATGTGGAGGCTTACTAGGCGGAGCACTTCGAATGTGCAAACTCAACGCCTTGCCGCATCAGGTCCAAAGCGTGCAGGATACGAGGCGCGTCCTCAAAACCGTAAGAGATTCGTAATTGGCGCTTGCCGCGCTCAGTTAAATCGCCCCGCCGATGTACACAGAATTCTCCCGGGATATAAATCACCCGTGGTAAGTGGTCGGTCGCAGCACCGTCAATGAGAGAATTGCCTGTAGTACGGGTCAGGAACTTGAAAAAGGGTGATTCGGAGTTGGTTTCAATATCCTTGAAGGTCAGGTAATAGTAAAACCCCGCGCTGCCGCCCCGCAGTTCCTCCACAAAAGGCATCAAATTCTCTTCGATCCCTTTTCTCACAATGATGGATTTCTTGTGATAAGCCTCATTTACGATCAGCAACTGTTGTGCCGCGTAATGGTCCAACAAATGGCTGGCCATCTCTTGCACAAACAGTGGCGCGCTAAAACCTGCATCGCTGGTCCTCTCCACCATTGCATTCATCAATGGGCCCTGCGGCCCCAACAGATAGCCTATCCGCAAACTAGGAGCCAATATCTTTGAGAGGGTGCCGATCTCATAGGCAATCCCTAAATCGTCGGATGGTAAAACCGAAGCAAAATGCTCGACACCGGGATCATGCAACAGCAGTTCGTAAGCAAGATCATAGAAAATCGGAATCGCGCGATTCTGCTGGCGTGAGAGCGACGCCGTCAGTTCGAACAATGCCCGCCGCCGGGCATTCGACAAAATGGTACTTGAGGGATTGTTGACTGTAACTATATAAACAAATGAAATACGCTCAACTGCTGTCCCGAGCTCTCGCAACTTGCGGTCTAGCGCGGCCAAACAAGGCCCTTCATCGTCTTCGGGAACAGCGAGGATTTCAAATCCCTTGCGCTCGAGCGCATTGGCGTAGATGTAGTACATAGGATCTGAGGTGATAACGATCCCCGGAGCCAGCACATCCGAGATCGCATCGAGTATGCTAGTGGCGCCACAGGCACCGATAGTCAGTCGATTGCGCGCAAGCGTTGCTTCATCGAGATTCCCCGATCGGGAATTGATTAGGAAACGCCTGAGCGACTCGGTCAGATTTGCCGAGCCAGCCGGGCTCCCGTAATTGAAGGCCTGACGATATTTGACAGGGTCGCTAGCCACGCTCTGCATAGCAGCGATCAACCTATTCACAGGAATCGTTTCCTCGTTAACGTAGCCGACACCCAGATTGATATCGACGCCGTCTCGGAAGTCGTTTGCAAACTGAGTTAAAAGCTCGCTCACCGGGGAGGGCCGGGTGGATGCAATGCCGTAGCCAGAAAATCGCATATTCATTTATGCAACTCAATCCTAGACCAGCATACAACCACGCCAACACCAGCCCCCGCGATTGCTCATGCAAATGCGGTGAAGTTCTGTTTTGGGAGTTTGTAAGCTATTGATTTATTGGCTCCTCAGGTAGGACTCGAACCTACAACCCTTCGGTTAACAGCCGAATGCTCTGCCATTGAGCTACTGAGGAGTATGGCGGCGCTGGCGCGCACGTTGTTTCGAACTACTCAGCGATTGTAAACAGCCATGAAGGCGAACGTCAAACATGTGCGGCCTGAAAATTGTGGAATTCTATCGGTGAGCGCTGAGTTGAGACTACCGTCCTGCTCCGGGAGCGGAGTGAGTGGAACTCGGCCGCGCAAGCAGCGAAGCAGCGCCCGCGTCAAGTATCCAGGTAAGGTTCCCATTTGCAGGAGCAATCAGCTGGGCAGGCGTGGCATCGGGATCGCGCGGGCCTTCAATGACCTGCCGCACAACCAAAGCCTTGTCCTCTCCGGTGACGAGGAAAGTGACCTGGAAGGCGTTGTTAAGCACGGGCGGAGTGAGAGTGACGCGCCAGGAGTTGACCTCGTCAATATGATCGGCGACCACAAGGCGATTCGTTTCGTGGAGTGCTGGGCGGTGCGGAAACAGAGACGCGGTGTGTCCATTGGCGCCCAATCCGAGAAGGTTGTAGTCGAGGCGTGGCAGTCCGTAAGCCAGAGGAAGATTTTCACGCAAGGTTCGCTGGTATAGATCAGCGGCCTCGATAGCGGTGCCGTCGCCTGTGGGAATGCGATGGATGTTAGCGGCGGGGACAGGGACGTGCGAAAGAAGTAGATGGCGCGCCATGGAATAGTTGCTATCAGGATGGCCGGGAGGGACGTTGCGCTCGTCTCCCCAAAAGAAGTGCACGGAATTCCAGGGAACGAGCGAGGTGAAAGGCTCGGCTGCAAGCAGTTGAAAGAGACAGCGCGGAGTGCTGCCACCGGAAAGAGCTGCGTTGACGGGCCTGCCCTCGGAGGCCAGTTTGCGGGCGAGGGCGGCGAACTGGCCAGCGGCGATCCGAGCCGTCTCATCGATGCTTTCGCCGACTAGAATCTCGGCTCCGGCAAGATGGAAGCGTTCACTCGGCATCGGCGGGCTCCTGCTTGACCATGGACATCCAGCGATGGCCGGAACTCTCAAGCAGCTTTATGGCTTGCTCCGGACCCTCGGAGCCTGCGGCATAGTTGGGAAACTGCGGCGGGGGAATCTGTGCCCAGGCCTGCTCAATCGGAGTGATGATCTTCCACTCCGCCTCTACCTCGTCGCGGCGGGTGAAGAGCGTAGCGTCGCCGCGCATCGCATCGAGAATCAGCGTTTCATACGCGACCGGAGTATTGCCGCCAAAGGCCTCCGAGTAGGAGAACTTGGCCATCACCGGAACGGTACTCATGTGAGTGCCGGGACGCTTGGCGCCGAAGGAAACCGAGATGCCTTCGTCTGGCTGGATGCGCAGGCTAACGACGTTGGGACCGGAGCTGCCGGTAGTGGTCCCGGCAAAAAGCGCTTGTGGTGTGCGCTTGAAGTGCACCTTGATCTCAGTGACGTTGCTGGCCAGCCGCTTTCCGGTGCGCAGGTAGAACGGCACTCCGGCCCATCGCCAGTTCTCTATCAGGAGGCGGACGGAGGTAAAGGTTTCGGTGTTCGACTCTGGCTTGACGCCGGGCTCTTCACGATAGCCGGGGACAACATCATCGCCGACACGGCCCGGTCCATATTGACCGCGCACTGTGCTGGCCGCGACCTCTTCGAGAGTCATGGGACGAATGCTGCGGAAGACCTGCACCTTCTGCTCGCGAACAGAATCGGCGTCGAATGCGACAGGCGGCTCCATGGCGGTCAGTGCGGTCAACTGGAGCAGATGATTTGCCACCATGTCGCGTAGCGCGCCGGTCTCTTCGTAGAACGAAGCGCGGCGCTCGACCCCAAGGGTCTCGGCGGCGGTAATCTCCACGTACTCTACGAAGTTGCGATTCCATACCGGCTCAAAGATGGAGTTGGCAAAACGAAAAACCAAAATGTTCTGCACCGTCTCTTTGCCAAGGTAGTGATCGATACGATAAATGTTCGTCTCGTCGAACACCTTCAGAACTTCCTCGTTGAGAGCGCGGGCGGAGTCAAGATCGCGGCCAAATGGCTTTTCCAGAATGATGCGCGACCAACCGTTTTCGCGCCGGTTGAGCGAGGCCGATTGCAAGCCGTTGACGATTTCTCCTGCGAACGACGCAGGGGTGGAAACGTAGAAGAGGACGTTGGGGCTGGAGCCGTTGCGCTGCATTTGCTCCAAATATGTGCGCAGCTCCGCGTAAAAGCCTGTGGACGCTGGATTGCCCGTGATGTAACGCAAACGCTTGGCGAACTTCTCCCACTTCTGCTCGCTGAATCCGCGCACGTCTTTGGAAGTTTTCGCCGCGTCATGCATGGACTCGCGGAACTGCTCATCGGTCATCGGAGTCCGTCCGGTGCCTACGACTTCAAAGCGGGCATTCATGCAGCCAACGCCGCAGAGATCGTAGAGAGCTGGAATCAGCTTGCGGCGGGTTAGGTCTCCGCTGGCGCCGAAGATCACCAGGGTGCAAGGATCTCCAGTGGGCAGTGCGGGACGCTTCAGCTTCTGCTCAGCCTCGGCTTCAATTACAGGGGTCATCGGCTGCTCCGTCGAATCAGCGCGTTCCAGTCGGAGTGCACAAAGCCCGCATCTGGACGGTCTACACGCTGATAGGTATGCGCGCCAAAGAAATCGCGCTGGGCTTGGGTGAGATTCTGTGGAAGCCGCGCGGCAGTGTACGCGTCAAAGTAAGCAAGCGATGCGGAGAATGCGGGAGCAGGGATTCCGAGCGAAGCTGCGATGCCGACGACATGCCGCCATGCAGGAAGCGCGGCAGAGATGCGCGATTGGAAATCGGCATCGAGAAGCAGGTTGGGCAGCGCGGGTTCGCGATCGAAGGCCTGCATGATGGAGTCGAGCAGAAGAGCACGGATGATGCAACCGCCCTTCCAGATGCGGGCGATCTCACGCAAGCTGATCTTCCACGTCCACTCGCGCGCGCCTGCGGCGATCAGGCTCATGCCTTGGGCGTAAGAGCAGATTTTGCTGGCGTAAAGAGCGTCGTGGATAGAGGAGACGAGATCGTCGCGGTTCCCGGGGTAGCGCGATGGAGAGCGCTTGTATTGCGCGCTGGCAACCAGGCGCTCATCCTTCATGCTGGAGAGCGCGCGGCCATCGAGCGCGGCAGAGATGGTGGGGATAGGGATGCCGAGATCGAGCGCAATCTGCGCCGTCCACTTGCCAGTTCCCTTCTGTCCGGCTTTGTCGAGGATGAGATCCACCAGCGGCTTGTGAGTTTCCGGATCGACGGCGGTCAGAATCTCGGCGCTAATTTCGATGAGATAAGAGGACAGCGGGCCGCGATTCCACTGGTTGAAAATCTCGGCGATCTCCGGAGCCGCGAGGCCGAGCGAGTGACGCAGCAGATCGTAGGCTTCGGCGATCAACTGCATGTCGCCGTATTCGATTCCGTTGTGCACCATCTTGACGTAGTGACCGGCGCCGTCAGCGCCAACGTAGGTGACACAGGGGCCCGACGAGGTTTTGGCGGCAATGGATTCCAGAGTCTTCTGCACGTGCCGGTAGGCATCCGGGTCACCGCCTGGCATCAGCGAAGGACCGTTGCGTGCGCCTTCCTCACCACCGGAGACACCCATGCCGAAAAAGTTCAGCCCACGCGCACGCATGGCGGCCTCGCGTCGTTGCGTGTCTTTGAAGAAGGAGTTTCCGCCATCGATAAGAATGTCGCCCTCTTCCAGCAGGGGCGCAATGCGATCGAGCATCTGGTCCACTGGATCGCCAGCCTTAATCATCATCAACATGCGGCGGGGACGTTCGAGAGAACGGACAAACTGCGCGAGATCGGTGTTGCCGACGAGCTGCTTGCCTTGGTGGGCCGAGACAAAGCGTCCAACCCACTCGGGTTCGAAATTCCAGACAGCAACGCTTTGCCCGTGATCTTCGATGTTCAGGGCAAGGTTCTGGCCCATGACGCCGAGTCCGATAACTCCGAACTGTGCAAGCTTTGTGGCGGAGATGGTTGAAGACATGGTTCTCCATTTCGACTACGGGTATGAACACAGGCGCAAGCTACCACCGCCTAACTATAGTATGAAAGATTCCGAAAATGCGCTGGGGGATTCATGGGGCGGACATTTTGGGCTCTGGGCAAGCTGCTGCGCGGGCATGTTAGATCAATTCCAGAGTCGGCGGACCGTGCCCTGACGGTTGGTTTGTGCCCACGTTCGCCTTCTTTAGCCAATACGGGATCTATGCAGCTGCCGTTGCCCTCAACTTTCATCCCACTGCAGTTGAGTTGTGGGCTGGGATACTTCCCTGCCGCTTGAGACCGTCGAAGACGCACTAGGAACGAAAGAGTCCTGCTCTGCTTTGTCCGCCGCCGCTTTGCCTTCAACAAACACTCGAAGTGTAGTAACGATGCCTCTGAGTGCATCTGTGTGGAACTGCAACTCATTGCTCGCGGATGCACTCTCTTGCGCCATGGCCGCCGTCTTTTGTGTCACATGGTCCATATTGGAGACTGCCTGCGTGATTTGTTCCAACCCAGTTACTTGCTCGTGGCTGCCTGCGCGAACCTCGAGAACAAGCTGCTGAATTCCTCCCCCGGCCTTCATCACTGAGTGCACGGATCGCGCGGTTTCTGTCATTCTTTGCTGGCCGTCGCGAGAGGCGGTGAGACATTCGGACACAAACTGTTCTGTGTCCCTCGCCGCCTGGGCAGACCGCTGGGCTAGACTTCGCACTTCCTCCGCCACCACCGCGAAGCCCGCGCCGGCTTCTCCGGCCCGCGCAGCCTCGATAGCTGCGTTCAAAGCCAGAATATTTGTTTGAAATGCAATCTCGTCGATGGCTTTCATGATCGTCGCAATCTTCCCGCTCGCAGAGTTGATGCGAGACATCGACTCTGCCATCAATCCCAGTTTTGTCTCCGTGTCCCCGAAGTCTTTTGTCGAGCTTTCACTCAGCTCTGCAACGGCCGCCGCATTTTCATTCGTCCGCCTCGATATCGCACTGACCTTCTCGACTGACGCGGAGGCACTGGCCAAGGAAATCGCCCCGCCAGAAGCATCTTCCGCCAACTGCGTTGCGCTTGTGGATACCCGGCTTGCGATGGCTGCCAGGTGGTTTGCACGGTCGTACAAGTCATTCGCCAACTGCCCAAGTGTGTCCGTCGTCTTGCAAATGACCCGCCAGATCATGAATCCGAGCGCCACTGACAGGAAACCCGCAGGCCAAAAAACGACGGTACTGACCGATGCGACACGATTGTTCGCGCCCTTGCTGCTGGCTAACAGCTTCCTTTCGCCATCTGATATTGCCGTAGCAATCCCTGCCAGGTTGTCGAAAAGCGGCTTGGTTCGCGCGAGGTTCACATTGGACGCCTGGCCTGGGTTCTCCGCGTCGCAAAGACGCTCAATTTCATCTTGCTCCCGCTTGACCAGCCCCACAGTTTCAACCGCCTTGCTCACCAGTTGCTGCGTTGCGGAACTGTGATCAAGAGACGCCACACGTTGAAGGTTTTGATTGGTGGCCTGAAAACTCTTTGCAAATGCCTGCTTGGCCTCCTGGTAAGCGTCGGGATCATTGAGCAGGGAATACAAAATCAGGCCGCGTTCGGCGGATCGCATGCCTTCAACCGTTCCACTGATCTGACCTGAGATAGTGACGATCTCCGTGGTCTGATTCGCTGCTAGATCGAAGCTCGACTTGAAAGTACTCAGGGCCCAAGAAACAACTGCTCCCTGTAAAACCATCAAAACGATAAGTATGCTGAAGCAAAGTAGCAGTCTTTTCCCGATGGAAACATTTTTCACAGAACGTAGCTCCGGCTAGTGAGAGATCATGTCGTATATCGGCACTCCGGCAGTGACAAATTGTTAATGTTCGGTGAAAGATGTTTACGCTTGCAGCAATCGTTCAGCACTCCGCCAAAGGATTACACAATAGGTTACCCGGCTTCGCGCAACGATTACCTGAACAGTCAATCGTTG
Organism: uncultured Acidobacteriaceae bacterium; assembly: GCA_964559875.1. GTDB lineage: Bacteria > Acidobacteriota > Terriglobia > Terriglobales > Acidobacteriaceae > TOLSYN. The sequence goes on along the minus strand of CAZLJQ010000011.1, from coordinate 56,784 downwards.
CCGACGCTGCTCGTTCGACGTTATGGTTCGTCAAGCACCCTCGCGGTCTTCTTTGACCTGTAACGCATCCTCAATCTCTTCGGATATTGGCACGGTGCGGGCACGGCGCATCTGGTAGCCCAACGGGGTAAGCACAAAACCAGCTTCCTCCAGAAAGTGTCCGAAGAAGTGCTGATGCGCGGGATGAGCATTGATCTCCGAGACGAGCACGCCAGAACGCGAGGCGTGGCGCCGCATTGCGAGGCGGGCAAGTTCGTGAGCAGCGGCTCGCGCATAGATGTCACGTTCGGGCTGCGCGGGTGGGAGAAAAAGTTTGAGCGATGGATTGCCGCGACGCAGGTAGGCCGCCAGCGTACCTGCCACCAGCAGCACACTTGCACCGCTGATGCGCGCCATGCCATGCGGAGATGGAGAAGCGTTGTCAGCGTCCGGCAAACGTGGCCATGGAAGCAGAGCGCCATAGGGATTGGCCGGGTCCACGGCGGCGAGCATGACGGCGCTGGGCTTGGGAAGGTTAGGGCCAACAGAAGCCGCTTCGGCTGCGGGCGCTGGGCGCAAGGATCGCAGTGATTCCACGGCGGCATTCATGGCAAACTGCGAACCGCCGAGTCCGGAGATGAACATGCCACGTCGAATCCAGCCGCGATCCTCCATCTGGCGGAGCGCAGGATAGAAGGCGCTGAAGCCACCGGGCAACTCCTCGGCCGCAGCACTCTCGCGCGTCACCACTCCATAGCGGAGCAGCAACTGCTGCGCTACATTGGCGCTCCACTCGGTGACAGTGGTCGCGGACGCTGGAAGGCGCGAGCGGACGAGCGACCAGCGGCCCTGGGCCACCGCACCGCCTCGGGAGCGGGCGCGGAATTGCTTGAGAAACTCAGGCGAGCCGGGCCGCGAAAGATCATCTTGTGCGCGGGCGCGACCTTCACGCTGGTGATGCAGAAAGCTGCGCAACGAGTGAAAGGTATCGTTGGTCACCACGCCCTGCCAGGCAAGCTGCCAGAGCGCATCACTGGTCTCACCGGGGAAGCCTCCGCCAGCAGCTTGATGCAGGGCGGCGAAGAACGACGCGCCCTGACTGGCGAGGAACTCCGCGATAAGTAGCGCGCGGCCCTCAAGCTGCGGCGAAGTCTCCAGCTCAGCAGGTGGGAGCAGCGCGGGAAGACTCTCCGCAAGGTAGAGGGCAAGGCGGCCATCGCGCTCGCCGAGTGCGCCTCGACCGACCCACACAACTTCTCCTGCAGCCATCAGGGTATCGAGAGCGGAGGGATCGTAATCCTTAATGCGCGATGGGAGAATCTCGCGCTCCCATTCGGAGAGCGGAAGAGCTACGCCCTGAAGGACCTCGATGGCATCGAGCAGCGCGTCCATCATCGCAGTCCCTCCATGGCGCTTGCTGCCAACACCTTGCCAACGCGGCAAAAAGTCTCCGAGGACATGCGCTTCGACGGGCTCAACCTCACGCCGGAAGCGGGCCAGGGTGCGGCGGCGGAGCTGTTGCAAAACTTCCGGGTGAATCCACTCGCGATGCACACCCGCAGGACGGAAGCCGCCTTCGAGCAGAGAGCTACGACGAACCAGATCGGCGAGGGCAGGCTCCGCGACTGACTTGGGAAGCTGATAGCGACGCCAGAGATCATCAAGGGTGAACGGACCGTGATTGCGCGAGTAGCGAACGAGGAACTGGAGCAGCGGTTCGGGATGCGGCTGAAGCCATGTGGCGGCGAGATCGGAGGGCAGCGCGACACCGAGAGCATCTCGGTACTGCGAGGCGTGCTCTACGGCGATGTAGCGCGGCTCGGCGGCAACTGTGAGCAGCAGCACTCGCCGGGATTGTACGAGAGAGCCGACTTGGGCAAAGACCTCAGCATCCTGACAGCGAAGGCGCAGTTCATCGGGCGAGAGGTCGCCGAGACGCAAGAGAAGATCGTGAATATCGTCGGCATGGCGCGCGGAGCCGAGAGCCTGCAACTGAGTCTCAACCTCGTGCAGCACTGCGCCGTCGAGAAGCTCGCGATAATCGGCCTCGCCCAACAGCTCCTGCAGTTGCGACTGATCAATTGATAAGGCCTGAGCACGACGCTCGGCCAGAGGCGCATCGCCATCGTAGATGTAATTGGCGACGTAGCCGAAGAGGAGCGAAGCCGAGAAGGGCGATGGCTTGGTAGAGTCCACGGTGGTGACGCGAATTGTGCCGCGCTCGATGGAGCGAAAAAGTTCGGAGAGCGCGGTGAGGTCGAAGATGTCGCGAATGCACTCGCGATAGGTTTCCAGCAGGATGGCGAATGAAGGATAGCGCGACGCCACGTTAAGCAGATCAGCCGAGCGCTTGCGCTGCTGCCAGAGCGGAGTGCGGATGCCCGGACGGCGGCGCGGCAGGAGCAGCGCCCGAGCAGCATTCTCGCGGAAGTGCGCCGCGAACAGCGAGGTTGAGCCGAGCTGACGCATGACGCGGTCATAGATGGAAGCCGAGGATGGCAGCAGCGCGGCGGAGTCTGGAGGCTGGTCGCTGGCAGGTAGACGGATGACGAAGCCGTCATCGGCCCACATGGTCTCCGGCTCCATGCCCAGCTCTTCTCGCAGGGATGCGGCCACGGCCATGCACCAGGGGGCGTGGACTCGGCTGCCGAAAGGCGAAAGGACGCAGATGCGCCAGTCGCCGAGTTCGTCGCGGCAGCGTTCGATGAGAATGTCTTCGTCGGAGGGAAGACAGCCGGTGGCCTCCTGCTGATCACGCAGGAAGCGCAGGAGATTCTCGGCGGCATTGGGAGTGAGCGAGTGATCTTCGACGAGGCGAGTGAAGGCTGCAGCAGAAGGCATTCGCAATAACTCGCGGGTAAGCTCGCCGATGTGCCGGCCAAATTCGGCAGGGCGGCCTGCGCCGTCTCCATGCCAGAAAGGCATTTTGCCGGGCTCTCCGGGAGCGGGCGAGACGAGCACGCGGTCGTGGGTGATTTCCGCAATGCGCCAAGTGCTGGCCCCAAGAATGATGGCTTCTCCGGGCTTGCTCTCGAAGACCATCTCTTCATCGAGTTCTCCGAGGCGAGTTGGTTTTTCAGCGGCGGCGAGATAGACGCCATAGAGGCCGCGATCGGGGATGGTACCGCCGTTGACGAGCGCAATGCGCTGGGCAGACTCGCGCGGGGTGAGCCGGTGAGTGATGCGGTCCCAAGTAATGCGTGGGCGAAGTTCGGCGAACTCATCGGAGGGATAGCGGCCGGAGAGCAGGTCGAGCACGCTCTCAAAGGATTCGCGGGAGAGCGCGGCAAACGGGGCGGCGCGGCGAACAATGTCGAAGAGCTCGGTGGTGGTCATCGGCTCCATGGCAATGGAGGCCACCACTTGCTGGGCCAGTACGTCGAGCGAATTGCGCGGGTAACGCACGGCTTCGACAAGGCCCTGGCGCATGGCACGGGTGGCGGCGGCACAGGCCAGCAGGTCGGCGCGAAACTTGGGAAAGATGATGCCGTTGCTGACGGCTCCGACCTGATGCCCGGCGCGTCCAATGCGCTGCATTCCGCTGGAAACCGAGGGCGGCGCTTCGATCTGGACGACGAGATCGATGGCTCCCATGTCGATGCCCAGCTCGAGCGATGAGGTTGCGACCAGCCCCTTGATGGAACCGCTCTTCAACTGCTCTTCAATCTCCTTGCGCTGCGATGGAGCGACACTGCCGTGATGCGCGAGCACAAGCGTTTCTCCGGCGAGATCGTTGAGTGCGCCAGAGATGCGCTCGGCGAGGCGGCGGCTGTTGACGAAGATGAGGGTGGACTGGTGAGCTCGCACCAGTTCGAGCAACTCGGGATGGATGGAGGCCCAGATGGATTGAGAGGCGACGGGGGGCGTATCAAGCTTCGCAGTCGGGTACGCGGCAACAAACGCCGCTCCGGCGGCGGGCGCTTGGGGCTTGGACATATCCTCGACGGGCACTTGCACGCTGAGCTCAAGGCGCTTGGGAGAGCTGGCATCCAGTACGGTGATTGGACGATAACGAACGGCAGGCGCTGGTTCCGGCTGCAGGCTTTCAGACGGGTACGCGGCAACAAACACCGCTCCGGCTGCAGGCGCTGGTTCCGGCTGCAGGCTTTCAGACGGGTACGCGGCGAAGGACGCTGGCACGGCAGCAGGCGCTGATTCGAGCTCGGCGAAGGATTCCACTCCAGCTAGAAAACGCGCGACCTCGGCGAGTGGGCGCTGAGTGGCGGAGAGGCCGATGCGCTGCAGAGGGCGTCCGCAAAGGCGTTCCAGGCGTTCCAGGGAGAGCGCCAGATGCGCGCCGCGCTTGGTGGGCACAAGGGCGTGAATTTCATCGACAATGACGGTTTCGACGGAGCGCAGCGCTTCGCGCGCTTTGGAGGTGAGCAGAAGGTAGAGAGACTCAGGGGTGGTGATAAGAATGTCGGCGGGCAGGCGCTGAAAGTGAGCGCGCTCAGCTGAGGGGGTGTCTCCGGTGCGCACAAATACGGTGGGACGATGGAAGCTGTCACCGCGCAGCTCTGCGGCCTGGGCGATTCCCTCAAGTGGAAGGCGCAGGTTTCGCTCTACGTCGACGGCCAGCGCTTTGAGCGGCGAGATGTAGAGGGCGCGGCAACGCGCGGCTTTGGGAGGTAGCCATGGTGCTGGCGGGTACGCGGCAACGGACGCCACTCCGGCAGCGGGCGCTGGCTCAAACATGGCGCGATTGAGGCACCAGAGAAATGCGGCGAGAGTTTTGCCACTGCCGGTGGGCGCGAGAAGCAGAGTGGATTCGCCGCGCGCGATGGCAGGCCAAGCCAACTGCTGGGCAAGAGTAGGTTCGGCGAAGGTAGAGGCAAACCACTGACGCACGGCGGGGTGAAAGAGAGCCATGGGACTCTGAGCCGAGGGCGCGTCCGGAATGGAGGTGGGAGTGTGCATCCGTGCTCAGAATAAGTGTAGAGCAGTTCCAGGGAAACTATATCCTTTGCAAATTGTGGGATGCGGGAGAGCGAAGCGAGGCTCGACGACCTAGGAGTCCAGCTCCATCTCCAGTGCGGCTTTGAGCTGCGAGCACTCTTCCTCGGCGAGCTTGCGTCCGGCGATGCGGAGATAGAAGGTATCGATGGCCGTCTCGCCTTCGGTATCGATCAGTGCGACTTCGATGTTGCTGCCGCACTCGGCAAAGACAGCGGCGATGCGGTGCAGCAGACCGGGACGGTCCTGGGCGACGACCTCGACGATGGTGCTATGGCTGGACGACTGCTGATCGACGGTGACGTTGGTCTCTACCTTGACCTTGGGAGGCTTGCCGCCATTTCCACTTCGCTTGCGGGCGAGCTTCTCCAGCGGGACTGCGCCGCTGAGCACATCGCTGAAGCTCTGCTTGAAGCGGTCCCATTCTTGCACGTTCATCTCAAGAGTATGAAAGTGATCGGTGAAGACAAAGCTGTCGACGACCACTCCGGAATCATTGGCAAAGGCGTCGGCCTTCAGGATGTTCATGCCCCAACCGGCTAGCACTCCGGCCAGAGTTGAGAAGAGGGCAGGACGGTCGTGGGTGATGACGGTGAGGGAAAAATCGCCACGCAGGCGCTTGAGGTGCGTCTGCACGGGAGTGGCCCGGAGCTGCGAAGCCATCTCCACGTGCTGCACAATCTCGTCGGCGGCATGCAGGCGGAGATAGCGCTGCGGCAAGCCTTCGAGGAAATCGCGGAGGCGGCGGCCAAGCTTGGGGGCGAGGAGGCGAATGCGGGCAACCTTCTCGTCGCGACCGACGGAGTGGAGGCGGTCGTCGTCCACGCTGCGATTGATGTAGTTGGCGGTGGAGTAATAGACGCGCCAGAGATTCTCGGCCTTCCAGGGTGAGAGCGCGGTGGGGTTGACGGCACCGAGGTCGGCGTAGGTGAGCAGCGCCAGCATCTTGAGTCGCTCCGAACTGCCGACTCGCGTGGCGAGGCCGTGAATGGTCTCCGGATCGAAGATATCGCGCCGCATGACGGCCGAGAGATCCAAGTGGTAAGCCACCAGGAAGCAGACCATCTCCTCGTCTTCGGGCGGGAACTCAAAGCGGCGGCACACCTGCATGGCAACTTCAAGGCTGGCGCTCACATGATCGTCGTTTGCCTTCGCCTTGCCGATGTCATGCAGCAGCAGAGCGAGAATCAGGAGATCGAGGCGCTCGACTTCCTCCACCAGATTTCCGAGACCGCGGCTGCCATTCTTCTTTTCCGGCTGCAGCTTGTGGATGGAGTCGATGGCGCGGAAGGTATGCTCGTCGACTGTGTAGCGATGATAGAAGTCGCGAATGACCAGCGACTCCACGGCACGGAATTCGGGGACCAGTAAGCCGAGGGCGCCAAGTTCATGCATGAGGCGCAATGCCTGGGCAGCATGTGGACGAATGATGACTTTGCGCAGCGCGGCCCAGCGTTGTGGGCCGGAGAACACTTGCGCTGCTACGGTGGGCAATGCCTGCTCGATGCGCAGATCGGTGCTGGCGGCGAGCTTGAGTCCATGTTGCGCGACGAACTCAAAGCAGTTGAAGAAGAGATCAGGCGAAAGCAACGCCGAGGGCTGCTGCAGAAAGACACGTCCGTTGACGCAGGAAAACTCGTCGGTGGAAAGACGCGCACGCCAGTTCTGAAACTGCTGGAAGAGCGATGAGCGCGCCGGGACAACCTCGTCCATCAATGTGGTGAAGAGACGATTGACGACGCGAGCCTGCCGATAGTAGTAACGCATCCATTCGGCGGCGTCCGCACCACCGCCGTCATAGCCGATGTGAGCTTCAGCGGCAGCCTGCTGCGCCTCCCAGTTCAACTGGTTGTCATCGCGTCCGGCGCGGTAGTGGAGGAAGCAGCGCACGGAGATCAGGAACTCTCTCGCCTCCTGGACACGGTCGCGCAGCGATGCCGGGAAGGAGTCGAAAGGATTGGTCCAGTCGCGGGCGCGGGAGAATCCATTGAGCAAAGCCAGCCAACAGGAGACGTTGTAGTCCCGCAGTCCGCCGGGCGCTTCCTTAATGTTGGGCTCAAGGTGAAAGATGGTATCGCCAGCCAAGTGATGCCGGGCCTCATTAACCTCAGCGAGCAACAGGACGAGTTCCTGCCAGTCGCGCAGGACTGAGCGCGGCAGAACCTCGTCGTGCAGGCGGCGAAAGAGCATGTAGTCGCCGGCGAGCAGGCGGCAATCGAGAAGAGAGATGTTGAACTCCGGATTGTCGCGATAGAGGCGGTCGCAGTTCTCCAGAGTGCGAGTGGTAGGACTCAGCTTGAGGCGAACGTCCCAGAGGTCCTGAGACAGGGCCCGTATTGCGTCTTTGCGCTCGGCCGCCGGTTGTTCTCCGTCGGAGAGAAAGAGCAGATCGACGTCCGAGTAGGGAGCAAGTACACCGCGCCCGTAGCCACCAATGGCAACCAAGGCAAATCCTGCGGGCGCGGAGAGATCAGGGTGGATATGATGACGCCACAACTGATGGCACAAGGAATCGACGAGCGCGGTACGCCCCTGTAGAACGGAGCGTCCCGACCGGGTCTGTTCAAACTCCAGCCGCAATCGCTCCGAGCCGTTAAGGTACTCGACTTTCAGACTCTGCGCGATGCCCGCCGCCATCATGCCTCCCTTAGTGGCTACAGTGCGTCGGAACCGCGCTCTTCATTGCGAATACGGATAGCTTCGTCAATGCGTGAAAGAAAAATTTTGCCGTCGCCGATCTTTCCGGTCTGCGAAGCTGTGAGAACCGCCTTCACTACTTCGTCGACCCTCTCGTCGCGCAGCACGATCTCCAGTTTGATTTTAGGCAGAAGATCAACGCTATACTCACGTCCACGGTAGAACTCAGTATGACCTTTCTGACGTCCGTGGCCGCGCACTTCCAGTACCGTAAGTCCGTCGATGCCGATTGCCAGAAGCGCTTCCTTTACGGCATCAAGCTTGGATGGTTGAATTACCGCTTCAAGTTTCGTCATAGTTTATGTCTTTCCAAGCCCGAAGGCTGATCTTATTCAGTAGACGCGTATGACTCTGTATATCCTTCTTCGCCGTGTTGCGTAAGATCGAGGCCTTGTACCTCATCCTCGGTACTGACGCGCAACCCGACCGTGAGGTCCACCAGCTTCAGCAGGACCAACGTTCCCACTGCTGCGAGAACCCACGCAATTACAACACCAGTTGCCTGATTCAACAACTGGTGAGCATTTCCATCGAACAAACCGGAGCCGGTCACGTTTCCCTGTGCGTCCTTGAACATAGGATTCACGTAGCGGCTGGCAAATACACCGGTCAGGATTGCGCCCAAAGTGCCACCGGCACCGTGAACACCAAAGGCGTCCAGCGAATCATCATAGCCGAACAAGCTCTTAACCTTGGCCACCATCAGATAGCAGAAGACGCCACCGAGCAGACCGATGATCAGGGCGGACATGGGACCGACGAAGCCCGCTGCTGGAGTGATGGCGACGAGTCCGGCAACTGCGCCCGAGATACCACCGAGGGCGCTGGGATGACCGCTGACGATCCATTCGGCAGCCATCCAGGCAAGAGCGGCGGCGGCGGCGGCAAAATGAGTTGCCACAAAGGCGCTGGTCGCAAGGCTTCCGGCCGATAAGGCGCTGCCAGCATTGAAACCGAACCAGCCCACCCACAACATGCAGGCACCGACGAACGACAGAACTACGCTGTGCGGCGGCATCTGCTCACGAGGATAATCTTTGCGCTTCCCTAAATAGAGCGCGCACACCAAGGCCGAAACGCCGGAGGTCACGTGGACCACGGTGCCACCAGCAAAGTCCAGGCATGGGAAACGACCGCCAAGCGAAGCATTGAGCAGTCCACCCTTGCCCCACACCATGTGAGCCATCGGGGTATAAATCACCAACGACCAGAGGGAGAGAAAGACCAACATGCCGCTGAACTTCATGCGTTCGGCAAAAGCTCCAGAGATGAGCGCCGGAGTAATGATGGCGAACATTAACTGATAGACCATGAAGGTCTGGAGCGGGATCGTAGCGGCGTAGGCCGGGTCGGGCGCTGCTCCGACACCGTGCAAGAAAAGGTGCTGGAGGTTCCCGATGAAGCTGTTGCCGGGACCGAAGGCAAGACTGAAGCCGACAATACCCCAGATGACGGTCACCACACCCATCATGGCGAAGCTGTGCATCATGGTGGAAAGGACATTTTTCTTTCGCACCAGGCCGCCGTAAAACAGCGCAAGGCCTGGGCCGGTCATCATCAGCACTAGCGCCGAACTGACCAGCATCCAAGCGTTATCGGCATTGCCGCGGGCCTCGGTGACCTGCTTCTGGAGATCCGCAACTTGTTGTTGGGAAACAGTTTGAGCGCTGGCCGCGAAGGCACAGAACAGCAATAAAACAAGACAGAACCAGCACGCGCCCCGGTAGGACGGTTGGAGTTTCCTAAGAAGTAGTGGCAAGGGCTTTCTCCGCTAAGCAATTCTCCATAGATAGTGGTTTGTGGGACAGGATGGAAATCGAAAATTCTTATAGGTGCCATGGGCTCTGGTTATGTGGGTAAAGAAATGCGCTAGCAGGCCCGGAGTGCACTGCGGGACGAGCTCTCATCCAACGCTCGCTGGATGGCACGCAGAAGCGTCTCCGCGGTGTATGGCTTTTCCACCAAGGTAGCTCCGCCTAAGCCTTCCGATTCGGAGATGACCTCTTCTGTGTAACCGGACATGAAGACCACCGCTATGCCAGGGCGCTGCTTGAGGAGTTGCTTGGCGAGAATCGGACCACGCATGCGCGGCATCACGACGTCAGTCAGCACGAGGTGGATGATGCCTGGATAGCTCTTGGAAAGCTCCAACGCCGCAACGCCATCCTCGGCCTGGAGGACGTTGTAGCCGTCACGCACGAGGATGACGTTGGTCATTTCGCGCAAGGCGACGGAATCCTCGACGAGAAGAATCGTTTGGCCAGCGCCGCCCCGGGATGGAGTGTGGGCCGCCTCGGGCTCGGCCGGTTGCAGTTCCTCGGTAGTAAAGGGAAGAAGAATCTTGAAAACTGTGCCTGCACCGGGTTCACTGTAAGCCCATACATCGCCACTAATGCGCTTTACGATGCCGTAGACCGTGGAGAGACCGAGCCCGGTACCCTTGCCCACCTCCTTGGTAGTGAAGAACGGCTCGAAGATATGCGCCATGGTTTGGGCATTCATGCCAATGCCAGTATCGCTGATCGAGATCATCGCGTAGGTTCCGGCGCTCAGGTTGGGATGCTGCTGCACACAAGACTCGTCGACTTCGAAGTCTTTCACTTCGATATCGAGACGTCCGCCATCGGGCATGGCGTCGGCGGCATTTGAGACCAAATTCAGGATGAGCTGCTGGATCTGGCCCGAGTCCACCTTGACGGGGCAAGCTCGATCAGAACACTTCACCGTCAGCACGATGTCGTCGCGCAGGAGCCGACCGACCATCGGGGTCATCCTGGATGTGATCTCACGCAGGTCCAAAACCTCTTCGGCAATGGCCTGCTTGCGGCTGAATGCTAGCAACTGCTTGGTGAGCATGGCTCCCGCATCGCAGGAATTCTTGATCTGTAACACCCGGTCGCGACGCGCATCTCCCTCGGGAAGTTCGGCCAGCAATAACTCCGAGTAACCGAGCATAACGTTCAAAAGAGTGTTGAAATCGTGCGCCACGCCTCCGGCCAGGCGGCCGACGGCCTCCATCTTCAAGGATTGCTTTAATTGCTCCTCGGTACGCTTGCGCTCGCTTAAGTCCTGAACCACGGAGATGCGGTACTGCGGCTCCCCGGCGGGGCTATACACGACGGACGAAGTAACATGAACCCAGATCAGTGACCCGTCGCGATGACGATAACGCTTCTCAACCTCATAGGGACGGCGGTGCTCGATCTGGGTAGCGAACGACTCGAGCTCCTGCGCGTAGTCACCGGGGTCGGTGATTTCGCTGATTCTCTTGCCGAGCAGCTCGCTCTCTTCGTAACCCAACATGCGGCAAAAGGCGGCATTCACCATCAGGAGTTTGCCATCGAGCGAGACCTGCTCTATGCCAACAGCAGCTTGCTCGTAAATGGAACGGAAGCGAGCCTCGCTATGCAGCAATGTCTCCTGGGCGCGCTTGCGCTCTGTAATGTCGCGCAGAACCACGGTATAAAGCTTTTGCCCGGCCACCTGCACATGAGAGATCGTTGCCTCAATGGGAAATTCCTCTCCGTTCGCCCGCACCGCAGAGAGGATTCCCGGAGAACTCATCGAGCGCCTCGTAACGCCTGTCTCGCCGAAGTTGCGCACGAGTTCCTGATGGATCTGGCGGAGGTGCATAGGAAGAAAGCGGTCCAGCGGCTTTCCAAGCACGTCGCATGCCGGAGCGCCAAACATCCTTTCGGCAGCTTCATTGAATACGATGATGCTCTGACTTTCATCCAAGGTGATGATGGCATCCATTGCGGAGGCTACAACACTGGAATATCGCTGTGTACTAATGCGAAGCTCTTGTTCGCTCTGCAGGCGCTCACGCTCCATACGACCGATTAGGGCGGCACCGTAAAGAACCAGCGGCACAAAGGTAAGGACCGAAGCCAAAGCGACAAGGGTTAGGACGAGAGCCGAGCCAGAGCTTCCAGAATGAAGCAACCTAAGAACGATCAGGCTAACGACACAGGGAAGAGCAACCGCAGCCACTAGTAAGCCATAGTGGTACCATGGACGCGCCGCCGGTCTGTTTTGCGCAGATGTCTGCAATCCTCAGCCCCTGCCAGAGATGGCACTTCCCGGCCCCGGCAATTCTGCAAGCATTATATGGTGATTTGCCCTTGCAAGTGGCAGAAGCGAAGAGATTTTGGTGGTGTTAGGCGGGCGCCTCCGAGGCACGCGCACGCAGGTGAGGCGACACATGCAGGCCAGCTACCTTCTGCATCCCAATTACCGGGGAAGACAGCCGGCTGCACGGTGGGTACACGGGCTTTGCAAAACACACCGCAAAGGGCCGCATTGGGTGTTATGCTGCAACTCGCTCGCTTCGCTTGCAGAAGGCAAGGAGATCAGAGTTTATCTCATCCTTCAAGGTCGAGCACATTCCGTGCGGCGCACCAGGAAATACCTTTAGCGTAGCTCCCTTGATGAGCTTCGATGAGAGAAGCGCCGAGGCGGTAATCGGCACGATCTGATCGTCGTCACCGTGAAGGATGAGAGTTGGCACGTCGATCCTCTTACAGTCGGCGGTGAAATCGGTTTCAGAGAAGGCCTTTATGCAGTCATAGACAGCGTTGAGACCAGCCTGCATTCCCTGGAGCCAGAAAGAGTCGCGCAAACCTTGCGAGACTTTTGCGCCAGGGCGGTTGGCTCCATAAAACGGCGCGCTGAGATCTTTGAAGAACTGGGAGCGATCGTTGTGTACGCTGTTGCGGATTTGGTCAAAGGCCGCAAGGGGCGTGCCGTTTGGATTGTTTGCGGTTTGCAGCATTAACGGCGGAACGGCCCCGATGAGAACAGCCTTGGAAGCTCGCTTGGTGCCGTGGCGTCCGAGGTAGCGGGCGACTTCGCCGCCACCGGTGGAGTGACCAACGTGAATCACGTTCTTCAGGTCGAGGGCTTGCACCAGGGCTGCCAGATCGTCGGCATAGGTGTCCATGTTATTACCATGCCATGGCTGGCCCGATCGGCCGTGCCCGCGGCGGTCGTGGGCAATGCAGCGGTAGCCGTGCGAGGCAAGATAGAGCATCTGATCCTCAAAGGCATCGGAGTTGAGCGGCCAGCCGTGGCTGAACACTACGGGCTGACCCGAGCCCCAGTCCTTGTAGTAGATCTCCGTACCGTCCTGGGTTGTGATTGTAGGCATAGAACGTACTCCTTTCACTGTGATTCGTCATGATGGTTGACCTCGTGCACAATCCCTGAGCCCGTGCAGGAGGATGGTATCGCGGTTGGCTTGCCAGCTTCTCTGGAATCGGGCTGCGGATTTTAAATCAGGCTGTTCTGCCGAGAGGCGTGGACTCACTGAAGGCGGCAGCCGTAAGCAGAGCCTCAACCTTTGCATCCAGCTCCCGAGCCACTTTGAGGGCTTCGGCGTTGCCGTACGGAGCAAGGTAACTGGCCATCCGGTCATAGGAGAGATGAACTCCGTCGGCACGCTCATCGATCAGAACGGTGACCGGTGCATACGAAGCAGCGTCTGGTGAGTGTTGGGCCATCTGGCTCATGACGAGCGGATTGCCCAGAACAAGACGCAGAATTCGCGGGCCATGACCTCCATTTTGCAGGCGCAGAACAGCACCGAGGTCGAAGTGCGTGAACTCCATGAAGCCGGAGAGACCGATGGCGTTCCGAACGATTGCTTCCAGTTCGGTACTGGTTCTTGCGCGGCTTATGTCGTTTGTGAACTGGGTAATGTCAGGATGACCGAGCACGGACTGCAAGGCCTCTAACACTTCACCGAAAGGTCTGAAGGAGGTTATGCTGAATCGCTGCACGGAGACTTCCCTGGTTGGCATCTGTTTGCCTTTCATGATCGCCGCGGCGTGGCCCGACGCGAATGCTGGAGGTTGCCCGACTAAACTAATAGGTGGCTACCTAGGCTTCGATGCCGTGGGAGCGAAACAAGTGTCCACGATAGGGACGATTTCTGTGCCTGATGTGTAAAAAGGATTGCTGAACCAGGAGAGCAGAGCCGTGAAGGACAGCTACAATACCATCGCAGGAACCAGTGCTGAACGCTTGGCTGCGATCAGTGACGGTGTGTTCGCAGTCGCAATGACATTGCTCGTGCTCGACATCCGGGTGCCCGCAACCGAGGCAATTCACAGTGAGAAGGATTTGTGGCAGGCGGTGGTGGCGCTCTCTCCACGGCTGATGATGTACGTCATGAGCTTTATGACTTTGGGTATCTTCTGGGTGGGGCAGCAAACGCAGCTGAATCATCTCGCACGGTCGAACCGCAGCCTGACCTGGATTCACCTGGTCTTTCTGTTTGCAGTGTCGATCACGCCGTTCTCGACAACCCTGCTGGCGCAGTTTGTCGCTTACCGAAGTGCGCTGCTGATCTACTGGGCCAACATACTCACTCTGGGCGCGACACTTTATCTCAGTTGGGTATGCGCAATCGGAAGCGGAGTGGTGAAGGCCGAGATGCTACCCGCGATTTCCGATGCGATCAAGCGGCGCATCTTGATTGCGCAGACGCTGTATGCCTTTGGTGCGTTACTGTGCACGATTAACACGTACTGGAGCATAGGTTTCATCGTGCTTGTACAACTCAACTACGCGCTCGCGCCGCGCCTCCCCTGGCGCAGTCATGAGTGCTGACGCTGCGGATGCAGATTGTGCCGCTCCAGTTGCAGGGGTTCGGACCACTACGCAATGTAAGTGGCTTTGGGCTCCCATGCGAGAAAACTAAGAGTAAAAATAACTCGTCTGTGACAACCGATACGCATCACGAAAGCTCCGCATCCGCATCCTAGGTATGACCAGAGTCCCCGGATAATTCCGGGAGCTAGGCGAGGTACCTCGACACATGATGCGCATGCCACGTTTGTCTTCCCCGTCCCTGACCACCGTTATTTTCTCTTTCACCGCGATCATCGCGATGCTTGCGATCACCTCCTGCGGTACAGGTACCGCAGCGGGGGCAGCGGCACCTCCCGCGGCCACGCCAGCTCCCACGGCCACAATCTCGGCTAGTCCGACCACAATCGCGCATGGCGCTTCTACGACTCTTACGGTCGCGGCTACTAATGCGACGACGGTGACCATCTCCGACAATACCGACAGCAATACATACACACTGGCGGCGAGTGGAGGCACGCAGGTGGTGACTCCGACCACTACGACGACCTATACGGTGTCAGTCAGTGGGACGGGAGGAACTAACACGGCGCAAGTTACCGTCACGGTTTCAGGCCCTGGAGTGACGATTACGGCTAATCCAACCAGCGTTGTGCAAGGAAGTCCCACGACGCTTACCGTAACTGCCGTTTATGCGTCAAGTGTACTCATCTCTAACAACGTGAACAGCAACACGTGGCCGGTGGCAGCAGGCGGAGGCACGGTGGTTGTGTCCCCAACCGCAACCACTATTTACACGGCGACGGCCCAAGGGCAGGGTGGTCCGGCAACGGCCCAAGCTACGGTTACGGTGACGCTTCCAGCCCCGACGGTCACGATTACGGCCAGTCCGACAAAGATCGCACTGGGAAGTTCCTCGACGCTTACGGTGACCGCTACGAATGCGACGTCGGTAGTGATCTCTGACAATGTGGACAGCAACACATACACGCTGGCGGCGACTGGAGGCACGCAGAGTGTTACTCCGGCGGCGACAGGCACCTACACCTACACGGTGACTGCGACCGGAACAGGCGGAACAACGACCGCTCAAACGACATTGACAGTGATCCCGCAGGGCACAGTGAATTCGGTAAACCACGTAATCTTCATGATGCAGGAGAATCGAACCTTCGATACTTACTTCGGGATGTTGAATCCGTATCGCAAGGCCAACAACCTGAACGTAGGCGACGATGGCAACACTTACAATGTGGACGGAATCGACGACAAACTGAGCACAAGCAACGAAGACGATGCAGGAACAGCTTTCCCACTGTTCCACACCATCAGCAGTTGCCTGGACGATATGACGTCCTCCTGGCTGGAGAGCTATGGCGACGTGAGCCGGTACAACTTCAGCCCCTCACGTGGAATTTATATGGATGGCTTCGTCCATACCGCGGAAAACTACGCTTTGGACGCCTCCGCAGGCAACACCCCCGGCGAAGGATCGTTCACCGACTTTACAGGGCAACGCGCCATGGCGTACTACCAGGACACAAGTACCACAGGGACGCCGGAGCTGAACTACTACTACTACATGGCTTCGCAGTTTGCGCTCTCCGACCGCTGGTTCTCACCGGTTTCCAGCAAGACCGTGCCAAACCGGATTGCGACCTTGACCGGCGGCACCACACAAGGTTTGGTGTTCGATCCGTTTTCCGACGACAAACTTACGACCACCCTCACCATACCAACCATCTTCCAGGAGCTCGACCAGGCCAAGCCGCCGGTTTCATGGAAGCTGTACTACTCGATAACAGAGGGCAGCTGCGACGAGAAAGATGGAGACTGCGGTGCCGCAACCGGCTTTGCCCTGTATCCGGTCACCACGTTCTCGGATTTCGGTTACTCGGGCAAGTATCTCTATACGCCAGCGGCGGGCGCCGCATGCGTGGCTCCTACGGTTGGTTCAAAACAGGCAGTAGGTGACCCATCCAACGCCTTCTGCATTGACCCGACCCACATTGCGCCGCTGAGCCAGCTGTTTACAGACATGACGAATGGTACGCTTCCCCAATTCGCCTATGTTGAGCCTGAATACGGACTCGCCGATGAGCATCCCGGCTCAGGCCAGTCGATCTTCACAGGACAGCAGAGGATTGCGCTCATTATCAGCAACCTGATGAACAGTCCGTCCTGGGCTGATTCGATCTTCTTCCTGACCTTTGACGAAGGCGGCGGTCCTTACGACCACGTACCTCCGGTTCCGAACCAGTCGAACGATAAGACCAACCTCGCGAATATGGGCTACCTGCCGGGCTGTCCGAGTTGCACTCCCGCAGTTCCAGTTGGCAAGATTCCGGACATCAGCACCATTGCCGTTAATCCGGATAACGCCGCAGGCTCCGCCCCGCTTTACTGGCCATGCTTGGATAATGGTGCTCCGGTTCCCCCGGGCGTCAATCCCACGCCGACTCTGCACTGCGATCTGAATCCCGGCGACCCTGGTACCGGCACAACAGATGCGCCCGCGGAGCAGGGATTCGCGGCACAGCTGGGCTTCCGGTTGCCTAACCTGGTGATCTCGCCATTCACACGCAAGCACTATGTCTCGCACATACCGATGGATCACACCGCGGTTCTGAAGTTTGTGGAAAGCCGCTTTATCGGGCCGACCGCGCACCTTACTTATCGCGATGCGGCGCAGCCGAACTTGCTGGATTTCTTCGACTTCACCGGCATACCTTGGGCGACTCCTCCGGCGACCGCGAGCATGCCGGTTCCGCCGGCGGTGGGAGCGACTTGTACCCCGACGAAGTTCTGAATCTGGAGGGCAGACTCTGGCGCGAAGATTGCCTGGCTTTGCTGGCAGGCGAGCCATGCACTCACGGCAGCCAAAGGAATCCGGACACGGCGATTCCACCCGCTGCGGCTTGGCCGAGAGGACTGCGGCAGCTCAAAGGGCAGCTGAGCTTCGCAAGAAGCTAGTGCGGAACGCCTCGAAGTTCGCTAGCGAACTGGACGCCAGAGGAATTTTCTAAAGAAGAAGTGACTCGCCGACGAGGAGCAATACGAAGGAGTTACTCTACGGGCACGGAGTTAACCGGTACGCCTAAGAGGACTTTCACGGGCACTCGCGTTCCGTCGATTTCGGCTGCTTGGAATGTCCATTTTCTGAGCGATTCCAGAAGCGGTTGGTTGAGGTCAGGATCTGGAGTCTGCATGATTCGCAGATTTTCGAACTTCCCTTCTGGGTTGATGATTCCAAAGACCACAATCGTGCCGCCGCGGCCTCGCCTTGCCGCATCGGACGGAAAATGTGCGAGCGATTTCACCGTCGCGTAGGGCGGTACAAGCAGGCCGTGTGCATTTGGAACTGGTGAGTTCCGCGCAGAAAGCGGGCCCAGTGCATACTGCAGCGTCCAACTCTGTCCGTAGGCACCTGCGTCGGCCATGTCCAGATATACGGTGTAGGAGGTCTCATCGCGAAAGACTCCAAAGTCCCTGAAGCCGCCACCGCTGGAGCCGCTTGCCATGATGGTGATTCCGTAACTGGTTTGCGGCTTCGCGGTTCCCGAGTTATTGACACTACCGCGCGTACCGCCTCCACTACCACCCTGAATCATGATGGCAGGAAAGGGACTGTTACCGGAACCTCTTCCACTGCCGCTGCCAGAGCCGTGTCTACCCGCCACAGAAACGCCGGTCGACGCGTTTCCGCTACCTGCACTTCCGTTGCCCGTCCCTGTGCCTGACCCGACATCGGCGCGCGCGATCTTGCCTTCACCGGTACCGCCCGCTGCCCTGTCCCCGGTTCCCCCATATTGCCTGGTGCTGGAGCCAGATGCATTACCCATTCCCGGTGCGCCCTTAGAATCTGGGCCTCCGCCCGCCGAGCCGATGATGGTTGATCCCTCCGGTAAAACAGTGAAGGCTCCATGTAACTCTCCCGGGGGTATCGTCGAAGGCTTCAGGTCCGGAACAGCAATCGCGTTCACGATAAGGATGTTGTGTGCATCGTTACCGGAACCAGCGGGAGGAGCAGGCTGTGCCAGAGTTGGCATCGGCGCCGGAGGAGTAGCGTTGGCAACTGCGCGCAGAGTATCCGCCGAGGCGGCCACGGAAAGAGGGAGTTTGGGAGCTTCGACCTTTGGCTGTTGCTGCGGAAGGCTTACGGGCAGGGCGGGTATTACCTCGGCGGGCCGGTTCTCTGAAGCAACAGCAGGCGCAGGAGGCACGAAAACCGGCCTGAACGGCGCGATGGAGATCATGGGCGGGAGCCGCAAAGGAGACGGAAGTTTTGGAGCCGCAATATCAGGCTGCCGAATGGTTTGAACAAAATTGTCTGGGTGCGGCGGATTTGAGACGATAAGCTGCGGTCCCCGGTAGACCACTCCGCGATTGGCTTTTGCCTCGAGCGATGGAGCAGGCGCGTCATCCTCGGGCTGTTTGTTGGCTCCGAGGCTGCCGGCTTGCGCTGCCGGAGCATCGCTGTCCATCGGCTCCAGGTTGGGAAGCAATAACACTTCATGCGCCTCAATGGACCGCGACGAGGCAAGATGCGGCTCAGGAGGCAGCCAGTAACTCCACGGAACATATAGAGTAACTACCCAAAGGAGTACGTGGGCCGTTACCGAATAAGAGAGTCCGCGAGCAGGCAGCGGCATGGCGCCCAGGTCGGTGCTGAACATGAGGGGAGTGCGCGCAGTCCGGCTTTCCGGGCTCTTATCGTGACGATTTGGGGGACCTACCGCTGTTGTGGTCATTTCGAGAGGGCGACCTTGAGAACGTTACTAGGCACGCTGGTGTTTAAATCCATGTTGATTGAATTGAGTGTGCCCTCACATCGGCGGAATTCGTGTCAGACTCCCATATCCAGAGCTGCTTTGCTGTGACATGTGATGCATAATTCGATTGCGTCCGCTGCCTGAGACGGACAAACTAACGAACTGAATGTGCATCTCACGGCTACCCGAGTAGGTGCCTGCGGATTTTATGTGCGGGATGTGCCCTGCAAGACGTCCAGAGCTGCATCCTACTTAGTGGAGTTATCCGCCACGACAGGCGAACATTAACTTAACGGGATAAAGCTGATGGCCATGGACATGAAGAGCCGTATGGACGGATGGAAAACTGGCACGGATGCACTCTCTCTCTGCATGATTTGCGGAGGTGAGTATCCGGCTGGAATGCGAATATGCCCCGAATGCAACGTCAGTCTGTCGTTAGTACGGCGTTGTCCTAATTGCCGCCGCGTGGTCTCGGCCCAGCATACGAAGTGCGTTCATTGCCGGACCCCCTTCACCCAGGAGCTGCCAAAGGAACTTCTCAGAACAGACGTTCCGTCGATTGATAGCCGACACGCGTTAGGTGAGCGCATGCGGCGATACCGGGCTGCCGGGGTAAGCGTTGCGGCGTTGGTATTTGTGTTTTGTATGGGACTGCTTATTCTTCACAATCTAAACAAGCCGAACTTTTCGGCTCGCACTATTGCCAAATCCTCTGTATTGCATGCCACTGAGCTGCACCGCTCTCCCTCTTTTGGATCGGCCAGCGCGGGCAAACTGCAGCCTGGCACTAGCGTCAACCTCACTGGCTTTCGGCATGGCGACCAAGGGCTCTGGATGACGCTGGATTGGAACAACTCGGCCGCCTACGCGCCTGCATCCGATCTAACTCCTCCGCTGGCTGTGGATGCGGAGGAAGGCGCAAATGCGCTCAAGTTATATCTGTCGGAATTCGAAGCTTCGGATTCGGTTGACGCCGCGGTAAAGGCAGTCGATTACTATGCGCAGACCTTCCCGGGAAGTCCGCATCGCGACGAGCTCAGATGGACCCTCGCGGAACGTCTAAAAAGCCTTTCGGCGGGAGGCGGTCCAAAGGGACTCGCACTAAAGAGCCAAGCTAACGAGCAGTACGAACAGCTTGCGGCTACAAAAAGCGTCTATGCCGAGAAAGCTCATGATGCGCTGCTAACGAAGACGCCAGTACCGCAGGGGGGATGGGTAGCCCAGCAGCGTAAGCCCGTACGCAAGGCAGACGGACTACAAATGGTTGACGATGCCGGCACACACAACTTATTTGCCGCATCCACTCCGCATGAAGCGCTGGTCCTGACTCGAACCGAGGTTGTCGTACGTGCCGGTAAGTTGTCGCAATTGAGCGAAGGGACGGTTGTCCCGGGACACGTGGCATATAACGTAAAAGCAAATGGAATCGTGGCAATTCCAGCCGGTGCTTTGTGTCAGCTAAGAGTGGTGAGCACAGACCCATCCCAAGCGGATCTTAGCTTGAGACTGACTTCGATTGAGATCGACCATCGAATCTATCCGGTGAAATCGACGACCACCGAACTCCCATCCGGTGTTCGTAACCGGCGGGCGGCCGATGGCACGCTCACGTTTCACCTCGATGCGCCATTGGTACTCCAACGTTAGGCTAGAGGAACTCCGAAGACGAAGTTGCGCAGTGCGATGCGCGCGTAGGCGCGTTGGCATGCACGACTAGCAGGAATGTCATCCACTTCCCTTCGCGCACGGTCTTCGTGGGTTCGAAAAAAGGCCCCGGTTGCTACCATAAACATTGTTGTTAAGACAGTGTTTGTGATAGCAACCGGGGCCTTCACTTACCTGACAACAGCGCGACTTACTGCTTACCGCCCGTCCGTTTCCTCAGGCATTAAGGCGTGCCGACCTGCGCGGTGGGAACTGGAATCAACCGGGCGTGCGTGAGATCCGCCGCAATAATCCCGAAAATCTGGTTCAGGTTCGATACCGGCTGAGAGGCTGAGACACAGGTGCCGCTGCCGCCGCCGCCTTTATAGTCAGAGAAGAACTTGGTCGGATCGGAAGCAATGTACTGCATCGTCTGGCACGGAGTGATGCCTTTCATGTTGAGCGGAGCGAGGTTGGTCGTGTCAGTTGTGCATCCCGATGCCTCCGAGCCATAAGAGACCGAGTAGACAGTGGTTCCCGCTGCTGCCGCGGCCTGCGCCGCTACGACGGCTTGTTGGCACTGGTCTATATTCGACATGTACGTGCCTAAATTGTTACCGTTCGTGTTTGTGCCTTTGCCGTTGATAAGAGGGGGATAGGCGAAGTCCTTTGGCGTGGCGGCATTCGCATCGCCGTCACTAAGAATGATGATCACGTTCTGCGCAGTTGGCCTGGCTAACTGTTGGGTGACGAGCGAGGCCTGTGCGGCATAGATAACGCCTGCATAGTAGGTTCCAGCTCCGCCCTTCGGATACAAACCCGCACAGCCACTTGCTCCCCCGACTGCTTTCACAAGGTTGGATGTCGCGGTCAGCGTCGTTACTGTGTCAGAGCTTTTGTAATCGCTTGAGAACGGAACGATCTGGTAGGTGTTGGGCGATGGTCCACCTGGCAGCGGGTACGGACTCGGACTTTCCGCAGTCCCGTAAGGCTGTGTAGAAATGGACGATGGACTGCCTCCGGTGCAATAAGCATCCGATGCTGTGGCCGCAGTGACCGCAGGAAAGACCATCAGGCTGACTTGGTCGACCGGGTTGGTTACGTTGCCAGCAGTGACCGTACCGCAGCTTGCCAGATTGATGCTGCAGGGTGACAGGTCCTCCAATAAGGTCTGGACGCCGGACAACGCACACGAGATTCTTGAGCCACTGCATTCGCTGCCGCCATCGGAGCTAGCCATCGAGGCCGTTGTGTCAAGGATGATAACCACATTGAACGGGCCATTCGGTGCACCCCTCATAGCCGCGGTCGCTTCGGTAGAGATATTCATTGTGCTGAAACCGAAGATACTGGCGAAATACAAAGGCACCGTTGCCTGTGTCTTCACGGTGACAGCATTTGCGTCCGCAGGAGTTGGGCAAGCGATTCCCAGGGAGGATAGGCAGTTCAACTGAGGGTACCCCGCCCTCATTGCGATGTTTTGCAGATTGGGATAGTAGTTTTTATCTCCCACCAAGGCGCTGTACTGGATGGCTGCGGCAGTCACAGTAGTGGAGGTTGCTCCCGGACTGGACAGCGCCGAGGCTCCTGCTAGCGCCGCTGCATCGGTAGCAGACTGGAGTTGGCGATAACTACAATAGACATTGCCCAAGTCTACCGCCAACGCAGCCATACCGAGCACGAAGACCAGCCATATCGCAACAATAGGCAACACCTGTCCGCGTTGCCTCCTGCGCGCCCGGAATTTATGCGACTCACTGTTCAGGATCATTGGACAATCTCCGTTGTTTGCGCGGTGAAGGTACAGCTTGGCATGTAGTTGGTTCCGTAAACTGCGAGGTTACAAGGGTAAGTGACGGTTACCGTGGCAGGCTGGCCCGCCACCAGATGCGAAGCTGCCCCCGTGTAGGGAGTGCTACTACTGCAGGAGGTCCCGGAGTACGCCGTTGTATTGAAGACAAACTTGAAAGTCAGGTTCGCTGGAGCTAGGAACGGCGCCGCATTTTCAACAGCTAGAACCGTCAAGGCGCACGGGTCCGTGGTCTGTCCCCGGTTAATCGCAAGAAGGCGCGCGCCGGTACTTACAGCATCCGTTAGCGCCATGTAGTTATTGAGATAGATCCCGAACGCGGCAATGCCCGTGACAACCAGCAACAGCAGTGGCATTACCAAGGCGAACTCAACCAGCGACTGGCCTTTTTGCTTGCGGGTGCGAAAGCGGGTGCGGACCTGTTCGCCAGGGGACCGGGTTTCGACACTCACTCCTGGTGACGCTACGTTAGAGTTTAGGTTACACATGTCCACCACCTTCTCCTTTTTCATCTTCGGCCCAGAGATGGCAACGCTGCTGCGATTTGCAATTGCCGGACTTCGTGCAGAAGGACTCCGACATTGATTATTGATTACGGAATCAAAAACCCAAAGAACCCTGGCAGCGCTATCACCAGTGCCTCTCCGCTTTGTGTGATGCTGGTTGTAAATACCCGGTTGGCTATCGCCGAAGACTTGTCTTTGTGGGGCGTCCCTGTTCTCCGGCCTTGCCTTACCCGGCTGTAACTCTGGTAACTTAAATCGGCAAACCTTGTATCTCTGGGGAAGCTCTGCAAAGACTATAAAGTTGAAGTCAAGGTTGCCACTTCTAAGTTGCGGAGGTGGCTTTGAGAAGTGTTGGAGCGGTTCCGGCATTACCCGGAGACACTACGCCAGATGCGTGTCTAACAGCTCTGGCGCGACGGGAACACGTTTACTCCGTCGGGCTCGTTTACTTTATCTTGCCCCAACCGGTGACTTATAGTTGCACTCAAGCAACTTGTTCGACGCCCCAGCTAGTTTCCGAAGTCAACCTTGATTTGATCTCCAACTTCGGTGCAGGAGCTGCTGATTGTTCCTACAGGAAGTTCCAGAACGCCGAGGGCCTTCCAGAACACCCGCGTAACTCGAAATGGGCGCACGGCTTCTCGAACGCCGAGCACGTTATACTTCTTATCCACAAAAATCACATCGATCGGAAAGGCCATTCCGACCGTGTGAATCGCCTGCGAAGGTACGATAAACAATCCACATCCGGGTGCAAGTGAACGCTTGCCGAGCAGACCGACCAACCGGCTCAGACTACTGTCGGCCATACTGATCTGCTCGCCAAGACAACGGCTTTTCGTGGTGTTGTAGACACGAACCACGTCGCGGGTGTCGTCCAAGATAATCTCCTGTTTACAGCTAGCGGACGGCCTTCTTCCGGCGCTGAATCAAAACAAAGAGCACAACCACAAACAAGACGCCCGAAATTACCCTAATGATCGTTACGCTATCCATAGATTTCCTCTTCTCCTGGTCTTGGATTTACTGCCCAAAGTTAGTCATCAGACTCTTGCTGATGGTAATGATTGACGGCATCAACAACACGATAAACATGCTCGGAAAAATGAACAGTACAAGTGGAAATACAAGCTTGACGGTAGTCTTTGCCGCCATCTCCTCCGCCTGCTGCCGGCGGCGTGTGCGTAAGGAATCGGCGAAGTAACCAAGCGACTTCGAAAGCGGTGTTCCAAAGCGCTCCGTCTGTACCAGCATGTTGACAAATGACCGAACTACTTCCAGGCTGGTTCGAGTTGCGAAGTTGCGCCACGCCTCTATGCGCGGCTTCCCGGCTCGCTGCTCGAGGCGAATCATTATCAACTCATCGCTTAGATCCTTATGGCTCAGGCGCATCTCCTCACTGATTCGGATTAACGCCTGGTCCATGCCGAGACCAGCTTCCATACAGATGACGAGTAGGTCAAGGGCATCTGGAAGCGCCAGCCGGATCTTCTCTCTGCGTTTCGCCACTGCGCTGGTCAACCAAAAATCGGGCCCCAGAAAGCCAACCGCCGCCAACATCATGAACCAGATGAAAACATTCGGCCCGTGCAACAGAAAACCTGCAATCAGACCGGCTAACACCGGACCAAGTAGCTTTACGGTGTAGAAAAGCTCCACGTAGACGGGTTCACGATATCCGGCCGCCGCCATCCGGCGGGTAAGCTCATCATCATTTGCAAAGCCCAGCAGTTTCCGCAGTGGGGCAAACCATTCCGTATATCGAGAGGCCGCCTCTACGCGGGATGCGGCTTCGGCGTCGAAGGACTCCGGCGCGGCAATTTCCGTCAGTCTGGCGGCGACAGGAGATTTCCCGCCCAGCAGCAAGAGCATCAGCCCCAAGCTCAAGGCGAAGCTCAACACGACAACAGCGATCATTCCGGCCATAAAGTTACACCTTAATGTCGACGATTTTTCGGATCAAAAATATACCAATGGCCATTAGTCCAAGCCCAATCCAGACCGCCTTACGTCCCATGGGATCATTAATCAGGCTCTGCGCGTAATGACGATTGACGATGCTCATTCCGGCGAAGACGATGAAAGGCAACAATCCCAGAATCCAACCAGTCATTTTTCCCTGAGCAGTGTAGATTCTCAGCTGCCCGAGTAACCTGGAACGCTCGCGAATTACCATGGCGGCCTTATCGAGAACCTCCGCCAGGTTGCCACCCGTTTCTTTTTGTACCAACATGGCCGTGACAAGAAAATGCAGGTCCGCAACGGGAACCCTGCTGGCGAGATTGAGGAGGGCTTCGCGAATCGGCAAGCCGTAGTTCTGCTCCTCAAAAACTCGGCGAAACTCCATACCCACCGGATCTGAGATCTCTTTCGAAACCATCTCAATCGCCGCAGTGACCGCATGTCCTGCGCGAAGTGCACGCCCGAGAAGATCAATAGCATCGGGCAATATGGCTTCGAATTTCCGCAGCCTAGCTTTCCGCTTCAAGACGATGTAGATGTACGGGCAATTTCCGGCAGCGAAGCCGAGGACCAGTCCCACGGTCACGCTATGGAAATACGACCAGCCCAGCAACGCGACTGAGATGCCAATCGCGAACGCCGCGAAAAAGAGGCGGCCGACTGTCCAACTGGAGTTGGCCTGCTTGATCAATATGTCGACATTTGCAGCGACCTTCAGTCGGCCCAAAATTGCGTTCACGAGAGGAAGATCGCTGTAGCCTTCGCGCTTTAGAATGTCAGCATCGACTACCTGATCGGGAGCGGCGCCGCGATTGTAGCCGGCAAGGCGCTTCCCGATGTCGGTCTCTTCTTTGGTCTGCTTCGTTGTAACTAGCACGACAACGAAGGTAACGACCAATAGCACCAAGAACAGTAGGACTATCATCGCAGAACCTCTCCAAGCCGAGTTACACTTCGACAGTCATATCAAAAAGGCTGGGCGAAATCGGAATGCCCGAAGCCTCGATTTTTTCGGCGAACCTAGGCATCACTCCGGTCGAATAGAAGCGGCCTAACACGCGGCCGTTGATTCCTATCCCGCGCTTTTCGAAGCGATAAATATCCTGCATGCTTACGATTTCCTGGTCCATGCCCGTGATTTCGCTTAGATGGGTCACTCGCCTGCTGCCGTCGCTCATTCTTGATACCTGAATGATGATGTTGACCGCCGACGCAATCTGTTGACGAACCGCCTTTTCAGGCAAGTTCAGGTTGGCCATCAGGGCCATAGTTTCCATGCGGGCAATCGCATCGCGCGGGCTATTGGCGTGAATCGTAGTCAACGAGCCATCGTGGCCGGTGTTCATAGCCTGCAACATATCCAAAGCTTCTTCACCGCGAACCTCGCCAACGATGATGCGATCAGGCCGCATGCGAAGACAGTTGGTTACCAACTCGCGCTGGTGTACGGCTCCCTTTCCCTCGACATTTGCCGGGCGGCACTCCAGCCGCACAACGTGGTGTTGTTTCACCTGGAGTTCGGCTGAATCTTCCACCGTCACAATTCGCTCTTTGTCAGAGATGAAGCGCGAAAGCACGTTCAGTAGTGTCGTCTTTCCGGAACCAGTTCCACCAGAAATGACGATATTCAGCCTTGCCTTGACTGCGCCGTGCAACAAGTCGCGCATTTGAGGCGTCATCGTGTGATTCGCGAGCAAATCCTCCACTTCGAGAGGAATAGTCCCAAAGCGGCGAATTGAAAGAATCGGCCCATCCACAGCCAGCGGAGGAATGATCACGTTGACACGCGACCCATCGGGCAGGCGGGCATCCACCATTGGCGACGACTCATCGACACGGCGTCCTACGGCAGATACGATCTTGTCGATGATGTGCATGAGGTGAACGTCATCCTTAAATGCAACGTTCGTCTCCTCTATCAAGCCTGCGCGCTCAATGTACACATTGGAGTAAGTGTTAACCAGAATGTCGCTGATCGTCGGGTCTTGCAGCAGCGGTTCCAGGGGGCCAAGGCCAAAGACCTCATCCAGCACTTCGCGCGACAAGCGCTCCCGTTCGGAGGCGCTCAACGGAACATTGGAGTGCGCTACCAGATCCTGAATCACTGCTTGAATCTGGTTACGAGCATGGTTATCGTCGAGATAATTCAGTTTCTCAAGATCAACGCGGCTGAGCAGATCCCGATGAAATGCTGATTTCATCTCCTGGTAAGCCTTGGGCTTCATGTCTCTTTTAGCCCAGTGCTCTGCTTCCATTAGGCTGGTCTTTGCTGTCGCATCATGATCGAATTGTGCCATGGTTTCTCTTCTCCACAAAAGTTACAGGCCCAGTATCCCAAACCGCCGCTTTGGCTCTTGCTTACCAGCCACCTGTTCCGATTTCGCCCCCAATGTGTCAAGCCAACGCCGGAGTGTTCCAGCTAGTTCGGTTCTTGCATTGATGGATATCGGAGTCCCGGTATTGATTGCATTAACTACCTCCGCATAGCTGTTAGGCACCACAAATGAGATCGGCATGCGGATTGTCTTTTCGATCTGGTCTTCCCGTATCGACGAGCGCTTGTCATATCGATTGATGACAATTCGAGTCTTTTCCTTTGGCCAGTTGAATCGTTTCAAATGCTCAAGGTAGCGCACCAAGTTTCGAATCGATGCCAGTTCGGGAGCAGCGACCAAAAACACTGCGTCCGCCCGGTCAATCGCGCCGACGTTGTAGGCACTCAATCCAGGAGGACAGTCAATGATGACCAAGTCATACTCTTCACGAAGGAAATCAAGTGTGCCCTCCAGAGCGGTCTCTGAAATCTTGTCTCCCGCACCAAATGAGTCGGGAGATGCCAAGACGTGAAGTCCGGATGAGTGCTTGGTCACGAACCCTTGAAGGAGTTCAGAGTCGAGCCGGTGAATGTTATGCACCAACTCATAGAAGTGATATTTTGGATCCCCTAGGCTCAGGTAAACCGAGACATCACCCAAGTCAGAATGCTGGTCGATCAAAAGTGTCTTTGCACCGCTCTGAGCCGCGAATGCGGCGACACTCGCGGCGAGCGTCGTGACCCCAGTGCCACCTTTCACGCCCAGGAAAGCGTACAGCTTTCCCTTCTTGACCGGTGCGCTCTGCTCTCTCTTCTTTTGTTCGAGCTTGACCAGCGCTTCGACTACGCGGTCGCGCGCTGGCGGCTTCATAAGATACTCCGAGCATCCGGAACGCATCGCGTCGATGATAAGTTCCGGGCTCGAGTTAGACGCCAACGCAAATACGGCAGTTCCGGGTAACGCTGCCTTGATCTGCTCGGTGCGCGACGCAGCTACTTCGCGGTTGTTGTCAAAATCAATCACGCATACATCGGGTTTCCGTTGCAGCAGGTCCTGCAGCAGGGCAGTGTCGCTCGTGTCCCATTGATAGAGCTCGCTCGTGATATCAAACCCCGGAAGCGAGTCTACAATTTCGCGCAAAGCAGCAGCTGGCCGTTTATCCACCGAAACCGTGACAATGCTGAACGTGCGGCGAGATGCTTCATGAACCATGGCGCTCAAGATTTGCCACCTCGTAATTACTGCTTGTTAGTAGTTGAGTCTGTCGACTGAAGGATCGAACGCTGGACGCTCCTATCAAAATTTCTGCTGTCCTTGCCATCCAGATTGTGAACCGGCATCGTTACTGATTCATGTGAAGTCACCTGCTGCGACACCGGATCCACAATGGTTGGCGTCACGAAAACCAGAAGCTCGGTGTTGGTCCGATTGAACGATTTTGAGTGAAATAGCTGGCCCAAGATTGGAATGTCCCCGATCCCTGGCATTTTGCTGAGCTGCAGAGTTGTACGACGATCCAACAAGCCCGCGATGCCAAAACCCTGGCCGTCTTTCAAGTCGATTTCCGTCTCTGCCCGCCGAGTGGTAATGGCGGGAATTTCATAGCCAGCGATTGTCACCGCGTTTGTGTAATCGAGTGCGCTGACTTCGGGGGCTATCTTTAGGCGGATCACGTCGCCTTCAATCGAGCCCGTGAACTCCAGCTTTACTCCGTAAGGCTTGAACTGTATGGTCACAGCAACGGTGCCGCCGACTCCCCCCTGGACAACCGGGAAGGGAAATTCTCCGCCGGCCAGGAACTTGGCAGACTCGCCACTTCGCACCATAAGGTTCGGTTCGGCCAGAATCTGCGCAATACTACGTGTCTGCAAATCGGAAATTGTCGCGCCCAAATTCAGGTCCGGACGAAACAAGAAAATATTCAATAAATTCGAGGTCGTGAGGCTTGTCGTTGTGCCTTTCAGCGGCGCCCCGATAACACCGGTCAGCAAACCGTTTGTACCAAGCGAGGGCTGGCCGAGCTGCCCGGTCGTAGTGGTTCCAATAGTATTGGCCGCACCCGTGCTCAAGAGATTGACCGCGAACTGCTCGAGCTTTGTACGGTCAACTTCGGCAAAGGTCACCTTAAGCATGACCTGTTTGTCGCGCCTCGGTAGGATCGCCAGGGAATCAACTACGTTCTTGGAGTAAAGGCTTGCCATTCGCAGAACATTGTCCGCAACGGCTTTGCTGGTAACTTTTCCGATCGCAACAACTCTTCCCTGCTCGGCTTCAATCTGCACAGTTTCGCCGGGATACGCCGATCGAACATCGTCTCGGAGGCCCGACACATCAACGTCCGAATACACATCCACGATGTGGGCATTTGAGCTCTCATCCCACAGCACTAGACTGCTGCTCCCCGGCTGCTTCGCTGTTACTACAACCTGAGAGGTGCTAATCGTAGTTGTATCCAGCACGTCCGGATTGCTGATCACGATCCGGCGCAGCCTGGCTTGGGTATTGAGAATGATCGACCTGCCGACCTGTATGTGCACCGACTGCGTCTCGGAGGGAGATGCCATTGGCGCGACTTGCGTTTCCTGCGCGGATGACGCTACTGTCATGCTGGAGGCCGCTTGCGTGTCTGCTGTATTTGCTGCCGGCGTTTGCGCCTCTGCGGCTGCGGCTCCCATCGTTACGCACACGAACAAGAGAGCAACTGCCGAATTAACCACAGCGTTAAGTACTCGCATTTCGACTTTCCTTTTTGTGGAAATTAAGAGTTACTCAAATCGTTTAAGCTACTCAAACTTATCGACTGAATGCTTTGCGCCCGCGATGGTTTCAACCTGGTAGGCAACCGGAGGTGCCGCGACAGGTGCCGGGACCTTGACCACTACCTTTCTCACTGTGCTCGTCTGCTTAGGACCACTCATAAGATCTGTCATGGCCACAGCTTTGGTCGCGGGGCTGTTCTGATCAGCACCGTTGCGAAGAACAAATTGAATTGTCCCCTGCGACGCGGCGAGGACCAATTTCTCGCCATCTTCCGGATTGAGCAGCAGAGTGACGACACTGACCGTCTCAGGCTTTCCCGATGGATCAGGTTCGATCTTCTGTCCAGCGGTAAGCACCTCGACGTTGGGTAGAATGGTTTGGGTCTGCGGATTCACAGAGTTTCCCACTTTCGACGTCACTAGTACATCAACGTGCGAGCCAGGATAAAGGAAGCCCGCCACGCCGACGACATCGTTGGAATGGACCGACACTGCGCGCATTCCTTCAGGAATCTTCACCGTCAGACCGATTCCGGAACCGGCCGCTGCAACGTCATGATCAAGTATCGGCTCATGCTCTGCGATCGGATAAATCACCGCGCGGCCGATTAGCTCTTCGGGCTTGGTGAATGCACCACTCAATGGTGCACTGGCCGGCCAATCGATCAAGGCGATGCTATCGGCGCTGATTGGTGATCCTGCGATCAATGGCCTAGAGGCCGCGACCACCTTTATGACGTTTCCGTTTCGAGCCTGCTGCATTCGAATACGAGCATAGAAGGCGTAGCTCACGACTCCTGCGATCGCTACGGACAACACAACTGCCAATGCAATTCGTTTTGGGTTCATATGCCACCTCGACGATAAAAAGCCAGTACTGAATACAAAACTCCCGCCGCTATCGCAACGCCATAGGGCAGACGAGCGGCCTGCGGATTGGAAAGGTTCAGGCTCGGATGTGCCTCGGTTCCTGCTATTGCATGAAACTTGATTAGATCGAGCATGTTGGCGAATACGGCACGTAATCTTCCCTGCCGCAATGCAACTATGACGGCGAATATTCCACCGGCAATAGTCGAAGCGAGAACGATCTCAACGGCCGGAGTAGCCCCGGCAAAACATCCAACCGCCGTAATTAGCTTGACGTCACCGGCACCCATAGCATGGACCAGGAAAAAGATCAGAAACGCCCCGCCACCGATTAGCCCGCCGGCGATTGAGTTCCCCAAGCCGCTCCACCCCTGCAACGCGAACCGCCCAACCAATGCAACCAATATCGCGAAGTAGGTGAGCTTGTTCGGGATTCGGCGGGTCGTCACATCGGTAACGCTGCCGATGCCAGCGACAACCAATGCGCCTACCATGAATAAAGATTCCGTCGTCATCCGCCGCCCGCCTTATTTATTGCTGTTATCCAGATAAGACCGAATCGGAGGGCCAGGAGGCGCTTGACCAAGTAACTCGAAGCGCTTCCTGACCATTCGACTATTTACTTTAGGCCGGAGCCACATACCCGATGGGGACTCCGAACTTACGGGCCGATGCCGCCGACCCCGGAATGTATCGATCCGGAGAGCGTCTTACGCGGCGTTCAATTTGGTGGTGATCGAGGTGAATACGGTGTTGATCGCGGTTGACAGGGTTGACATCGCCGTAATTGCTCCGAGCGCGATCAAAGATGCCGCCAGAGCGTACTCGATCAAATCCTGGCCGGACTCGTCGTTGTGCAAGGTGCGAAGGGTAGCCAAAATGTTCTTCATCTGGAGATCTCCTTTGAGGTTTGTATGGTTGAACTTCTCACGCAACCCGCAATCGGGCTGCAACCTGTTGTTGATCCGTTGCAATGTCAAGTTAGTTGCTACAACCGAAGCAGCTCTAACTCTCTTTTGCATTCTCTTTTCGGCTCTGTCGCCGAAGCTCACTGTCTCGTTACTGTCAAAGTGTCTATGCTGGGCGATTGCGCTAACCACAACTAAGGGCGCCACGGGGGACATAAGAGTCAGAACCTAGCCATCCGGAAACCTAACTCTCACGATTCACTTCTTCCGCATGTTCGGGTTTCGCCCAACCATGCAGCTGTTACATAAGATGAGAGTGGCTGGCCAGAGTTGTATATGGAATAAAATTAATTTTGCCTGATGCCTCACTGCTTGCGGCGGCAGCTCGGTGGGATTACCGCCATTACCACGGATGCTTCTTCACGAGAGGAAAAGAGGTGGGCGCTAACCTTGTTCTGGATGCGCCGCATGGATTCGGGCACGAGCTTCGGACCGCGACTGTGTTGCCTTACGACGTTGGAGACCGGTGAAACAGTACACTGGTCTCATCGCTGTATTGCATGGCCCATTTCGGACTGCGTTGGAGAGACTTTGCGAGTGGGCTGTTAGGGGGCATAAGTACATATTCAACCTGATACTTGTCGAATACCGCCTGTGGATCTTCATTGGAAACGGCTGATAAGTAGTCCTTGAACACTCCGGTGGGGCCGTAAGGGTCTGCTCGTCCATCAATAAAGACTTTCAACTCCGGCGTGCGCCAGATTAAGTAACCTCCCCAGACCCAATCATGGAACACTCGGTCCCGGACTCCGTTCGTCTTCATATAGACAACGGCGCCCTCTGGATAATTGACTAAATTTCGGTATTCCGATTGGGTGGGCTTACTCAGGATGAACAGGAAGAACAAAATGGCCAGAGCGACAGCATTGTAGAGCCACTTATCCGACTTCGGGTCATACGGACTCATCAATTTTAAGCGTTTGGCGAAGATGGGAGAGACGAGAATGGCGGCAAGAAATATGAAGCGGATATATGTGAGCGAGAAGTAGAGCGCCAGGACCACGAATGCAACTTCATCCAAGCGCCAGCGCTCCCGCGAGAAGACTGCAATCAGCAGTACTCCCAGGATCAGGAGTATTGCGACTTTGCCCCAGGGCGTATGAAAGTCGACTGACGCAAATTCTGTTGTCATATAAACCGCGGACCGTGCGCCGAACATGGCTTCGAAGGGATAAAGCACCAAACGGTATCCTAACGGATTAATAAAGAGGGCAAGGCCCGATGCGCCGGCAGTGATGAGTAGCCTTCGCAGTAGCCGCGGTGACCAGCGAACCGCGTACGCGTGTCCCCAGCGCCCTTCCACCATTCCGGAAACGATGAAGATGCCGAACACTACCATGCCCATCGGCCAGGAGCCGTGCGAGTTCACCCAGACACAGAAGAGCGGAGGTACGAGCCAGAGCAGTTTCCAGCTATCTCCCCTCACGCCTTCAAGAATGAGCAGAAGAACTACGAGGTATAACCAACCGAACAGAAGGGTCCGCGCACCAATGGAGACCGCGGCCATGACCGCCGCGCCAACGGTGACCAGAAAGGAGTTCTTTACATCGTGACTTGCCAGATAGCTGAGGCGAAAGACTCCTAAAAGAATACCTGTGGAAAGCAAGAAGACGACGAGAAAGACGGCTGGAAGGCCTGCCCACCTATATGCTAGGTAATAGGGTATTTCCGCGAGCCATTCAAAGGGAGTTACCCCCGCTCCCGGCACGGTATAGGAATAGGAATCGACGACCGGAAGATGGCCTCCGATAAGCAAATACTGGGCATTACGGAGATGCCACCACAAATCAGGGTCGGCAATATCGCGTCTTGAAAGCAGAAATACCAGGTAAGTGATCGCACAGGCCAGAACTACCGGAAATGAGAATATTCGCCTGCCCACACCGGACAGAAAAGTAGTCGATAAATCCGAAGTCTGGGCTGGCTGGGACAATTAGCTTCTCGCTGACCCCCCGAGAGCGTCTTCAGGATCTTTCGGTAGCGCGCACCCTTGGGCGCCACGTGTTGACTGGATATTTCGATGCAGAGTTGCTGATTGGTGGTTGTACTGAAGTGTTTACCCCTCCGCCTTCCATATCATTGAAACTATTTCCGATTGGGAGACCTTTGGCCTTAGTGCAGTCGAAAGTAACTACAAGTAACGTACATTACGAGACAATCGGCAATCATGGGTCATAGAATTCGCGAAAATATAATTGCAAGACCGTCGTCGTATTGCACGTGCCAGGCTTTATCTTCCTTAAGCACACTAGCCAGCGGAGAATTAGTATCGATGAGTACCCACCTTACCTGATACTTATCTAATGGTTCGCGCCACCTCCAAGTAACGTTACTGACTTGCATGCCTTCCTTAATGAAGGCTTCTCCGTAGAAATCGTGGCGGTCGTCCATGTAAAGCTTGGTCCCAGGATAAAGCCTGTAAATCAGATAGCCACTCCACTTGTCGAGATTGAACAAATGATCGTGGATTCCTCTAGCGGCGATGAATTCGGCGGCCTTCACGGGAAACCTTTTCTCGTCGAAATGCGCGGAGAGGACTTGAGCTGAAAGCAGGCGTCCGCCGTTGAGAGCGATGGCCGACGACGACACCAACACGATGATTGCGAGCGCATGACCGCGAAAGCGTTTTTCCATCCCGACCAAGTTTTCTGAGATGTCGTGAACGCAGTCAAGCAGGGAGCGGGTCCAACGCGGCTGGCCCGGCCCAGGTGAAAGGACGCTCGCCAATGGCGGGCCTAAAGCCAAGCTCATTATGACGGCCGAAATCGGTATATTACGTGCCGCGAACAGCCCGGCATGAATCGAGAAGAGCAGGAGAAACAGATCCGTCGCGGTAACTCGTTTAAGCGCCATTGCCAACGCCGCGATAGACAACAGGATGAGGCATTCGAAATATCCGAATCCGGCGGCGTGAAAGTCAGGCGACTGAAATTCGCCAATCGAGTTCATGAGAAAGCCGTTGGACAGGTATTGATACACATGCAAGTGCAGCTTGTATCCATAGGGAGTCAGGAAAGTGACTGACAGACAGGCGCCAAACGCAATCGCCAGTTCGACTATTTGGCGGCGATGCACTGCGTCCCGGGTGGTTTGATAGTTCCAGACGTGGGCGCAGCCAAACAATGCGATCAGCATCAGTCCCAAAATGAAGCCGCCGTGGACATTGACCCAGAGCAGCATTAATCCAGGAAGGCAGAACAATGCGGCGCGCCGCCCCTCTTCAAAGCGATACAGTGCTTCCACCCAAAGCAAGGTAAATAGCCAGCTCAACACATGAGGCCTGGCAAACATGTGGACTTGGGCGGCGGCCACCGCCAGCAGCGTCAGCAGCACGGCGATTGCAAAACTGCCGCTTCGTCGTAGAACAAAGCGAAACAGAAGGGCAAAGGTAACCGCTATTACAAGGGCGGTAAAGAGCACGACGCCGTTCAGTCCGGCGAAGTGGTGGATTGCACCGATGAGCGCGTCGTAAAGCCATTCCCAGGCGTACCAGGGCTGGCCTGCCCGGGTGTAGGAGAAGGAATCGACGTGCGGCACGGAGCGGGTGGCCAGAATGATCTCGCCATTTCGAATGTGCCATCCGGTATCGGCATCGACGAGCAACGCTTTGCTCATCGGGCTGAAGCCCAGTAGCCCTAAGAGCACGAGGAAGAAGACGTCCGCAATCGAAGGCAACACCCAAGGTGCCCAGAACGCCTGCGGAGTCTTGACAGGTGGCGCTGTGCCGCCAACCTGGACGGAAGCAACGTCCGCTGCAAAGGAAGTTTTGGACATATTGCCACTCGCGTTCATGCGTTTCAGTTAACCCCGGCACAGGATGTCTATCTGTTGGATGCAGCTCTGAGCAGAGTAGCTGGATGGCTTTGCCACAAACTTATCGGCTTCAAGCGGTTCCGCCAGGCGGGAGATGAGGACAACAACAAGCTTGGCGTGTCCGACGGGGTGCGGGGCTTCCGGTTGGGCAAAGAAGATGTACAAAGTGCTTTACTTCCTGCGAAAGTCTTCGTACTCTTTCGGACCGGCTCGCATTGCGAGACGTTCGTAGGACCATAAACAGCGGCTGAATTTGTGGAGGCTAGCTTGCACAGCATGAAATCGGATCCATCCAAATCGAATCCTAAGACAGGGGGCACAGCCGAATCCGGGCTGGCGCGCTTCGGGCTGGCTCTAGCAAACTGGAGCGAGCGCTGGTTTCCCGATCCCCTGGTCTTCGCGCTGGCCGGAGTTGTCATTGTTTTCCTCTTCGGACTCCTCATCCATCAGCCTGCAAGCAAGCTGGCTATTGCGGGCGGCAAGAGTTTCTGGGCACTGGTTCCGTTCACCATGCAGATGGTGATGATCATCATTGGCGGATACGTGGTGGCCAGCACACCAATTGTCCATCGTTTCATCGAATGGCTGGCAACCATCCCTAAGAATGGGCGCACGGCGGTAGCGATGATTGCTTTGTTTTCCATGCTAACCTCTCTGATTTCCTGGGGGCTCAGCCTGATTTTCGCCGGCCTGTTGACGAGGGAGATGGCGAGGCGGGTGAAGGGCATGGACTATCGCGCCGCGGGCGGCGCAGCCTATCTGGGACTGGGTGCGGTGTGGGCGCTCGGGTTGTCTTCCTCGGCAGCCATGATGATGGCCACCAAGGGCGCTATTCCACCGTCTCTGCTGCTTATCAGCGGATTGATCCCGCTGGGTCAAACGATCTTTCTATGGCAGGGATTGCTAACAGCGGCCATACTGATTGTGGTTTCCGTGGTGGTTGCCTATCTCTCCGCGCCATCGGAGAAGAACGCCAAGACAGCCGAGGACTATGGCATTCAATATGAGTCCACGGACCGGCCTCTGGAGCCGCGGACCAAGCCGGGCGAATGGCTGGAATACAGTCCGTTGCTGACGGTTCTGGTAGCTTTGCTCCTGGGTTGGTACCTGGTGGACTTCTTCCGAAGTTCGCCTCAGGGTGCTTTGGCTGCACTTGACCTGAACACTTACAACCTGCTGTTCATTACCGTAGGACTGTTGCTGCACTGGCGCCCTAAGCGTTTTGTGAGGGCGGTTTCAGAGTGCATTCCGGCGACGGGCGGCGTGCTGATCCAGTTTCCGTTCTACGCAGTGATCTTCGGAATGATTGTCGGCACGGGCATGTCTGACTGGCTGGCTCACCTGTTTGCCAACATCAGCACACAGCAGACCTATCCCTTGCTAGTGGCGTTTTACTCGGCAATACTGGGTGTTTTCGTGCCTTCGGGTGGAAGTAAGTGGGTGATTGAGGCGCCTTATATCCTGCAGGCCGCCAACATCAACCACGTGCACCTCGGGTGGGTGGTTCAGATCTACAACGCGTCCGAGGCACTGCCCAACCTGGTGAATCCATTCTGGATGCTGCCGTTGCTGGGTATTCTAAAGCTAAAGGCTAGGGATATCGTGGGTTACGGCGTTCTGCAGATGATGGTGCACATCCCAATTGTGTTCTTTCTCTGCTGGTTTTTTGCGCGAACCATTCCGTACATTCCACCGATTCACTGAACAGACAGGTGCCGGGCTAACCGGCACCTTCGTTCTTCCGGAATGACTTCTGGCTCCTTGGGCTTGCAGGCGAACTGAGTGCGTTCGCCTGCAAGCGGTTCAAAGGGTGGTTTAAATGATTGACATTCGGCGGGGTTAGCAGAACAATTCGCACTCGAATCCCTGACGGCTGGATGGCTATGGAATTGCGTCTTCTTCGATACTTTGTTGCCGTGGCGGAGGAGTTGAACTTTACCCGCGCGGCACAACGACTCCACACGGCACAACCGTCACTCAGCCAGCAGATTCGCCAGCTGGAAGAGTATGTCGGTACGCCTCTGCTGGACCGGGATAAGCGCCGGTTGAAATTGACCGAGGCTGGGCGGGTGTTTCTGCGTGAAGCCCGCCGCTTGCTGGCCAATGCGGAACAGGCCGTTACACTGGCACGGCAGGCGGCACGGGCCGAGGCTGGCGTGATCACGATCGCCATTGTGCCGGGTCCCGAGGGCCAATTATTTTCCCGCGTAATGCCCTTGCTGCTGCACAACTATCCAAACCTGGATATTGTGCTGCGCAGCATGACCTCTCCCGAGCAGATCAAGGCGCTCCAGAAGGGCGAGATCAACGTAGGTATGTTGCGCGGACCAATCGACGACGAGATGATCGGCTACGAGGTGATCTCACGCGAGGACGTGGTGGCGGTACTCCCAGCCGACCACCCGCTGGCGAAGCAAAAGCGTGTTTCGCCGGAGGCGCTCGCCGAGTTACCGCTAATACAGATTTCGCGCGAAGTAGCTCCCGCGGTACACGATGCCATGATTAGAACCGGCCAGGACGCCAATGTGCGGTTCAAGACTCTGCTGGCCACGGAAAACATCATGACAACGTTGATTGCAGTCGCCAGCGGAATGGGTTTCACGCTACTGGCCGCCTACGTGGAAGAAATTCTGCCCAGGAATGCGGTGGTTCGCCCCCTGGAGATGGATCAGGTCCCAAAACTGGAATTATTGGCGGCCTACCGCAAAGATGACCAGCTTCCGGCGCTTGCATTCTTTCTGCGGATGCTACGGGAGAGAAACAGGAATCCAGCGGGGTTCCACAAGCTCACAAGCGCCTGATTCACATTGAACTCTGATCAGACATGGCATGTCTGGTATTCGAATGAACAAAGTCTTTTACTTCTATACAGAAACCTTCTAGCCTCGCTTGACTTTGTATTGATGGACGGCATCACAGCATATCTCAAGCTGGAAGCTCTGCCCGCAGCCGGACCTGCAGGTAGGGCTTCCGCAGACCTGGAACAACCGAGGCCCTTATGGATAAAGCAATCAGTTGCAAAGGCGCGATCGAGATGATTCCCGATGGCGCATCCCTGATGATCGGTGGGTTTATGGGCGTTGGCTCACCCCACCGGCTTATCGACGAACTTGTCCGCCAAGGACGTAAGAACCTGACGGTGATTGCCAACGACACAGCGTTTCCAACCGTCGGTATTGGCCGTTTGATTGTTGCCAAACTTGTTAAGAAACTCATAGCAACCCACATAGGACTTAATCCTGAAACCCAGAGACAAATGATTGCCGGCGAGATCGAAGTGGAACTCTGTCCACAGGGTACGCTGGCAGAACGCATCCGCTCCGGAGGCTTTGGATTGGGTGGCGTTCTGACCCCCACGGGTGTGGGCACAGTTGTGGCAGACGGGAAGCGAACCATCGAGATCGACGGAAAGTCGTTTCTGCTGGAACTGCCCCTGACCGCTGACTTTGCCCTGATCGGAGCCCATCGCTCAGATTATCGCGGCAACCTGGAGTACTTGCTGACGGCGCGCAATTTCAACATGGTCATGGCGACAGCCGGCAGGACGGTTATCGCTGAGCCCGAGCACATCGTACCCGTAGGGGTAATTTCACCGGATGCGGTGACGACTCCCTTCGTTTGCGTTGATCGCATCGTAGAAAGGGGCAACTAATGGACCCCAAAGTAACTATTGCAAAGCGCGTTGCTCTGGAAATGAAGGACGGCGATCTTGTTAACCTTGGGATTGGCCTTCCGACAACCGTCCCTAACTATCTAGCCCCTGGAACGGAAGTTTACTTCCAGTCCGAGAACGGCATTATCGGCGTGGCTCCCCTACCCGGGCACGGAATGGAGGATCCCTCGCTGACGGATGCGGGCGGCGGCTACGTGGGAGCTATTCCTGGAGCGGCCAGCATTGACAGCTGCGTATCCTTCGGCTTGATTCGCGGAGGCCATCTCGACATTACGGTGCTGGGAGGCCTGGAAGTTGACGAGGCTGGACTTCTC
The DNA here is from genome assembly GCA_964559875.1 of uncultured Acidobacteriaceae bacterium. Classification (GTDB taxonomy): domain Bacteria; phylum Acidobacteriota; class Terriglobia; order Terriglobales; family Acidobacteriaceae; genus TOLSYN. The sequence goes on along the minus strand of CAZLJQ010000011.1, from coordinate 17,155 downwards.
GCCAACTGGATGGTTCCCGGCAAGATGGTCCCAGGCATGGGCGGCGCGATGGATCTGGTTACCGGTGCCAAACGCGTGATTGTAGCCATGACTCACTCGGCGAAGGGCAAGTCGAAGATCGTGAAGAAATGCACCTTGCCGCTTACCTCGGTCCGGCGCGTCAGCCTGGTTGTAACCGAGCTAGCGGTGCTGGAGCCGACAGAACACGGGTTGGTGCTGCGTGAAGTAGCGCCGGGTGTCACCAAGGAAGAGGTTATTGCGGCGACCGAGGCCACGCTGATTATTCCCGGGGATGTGCCGACGATGCCGATTAGCGAATCTGAGGCCTAGCTCCCGGCATCGCGGGTGGCGTTCCTCAGACGCTTGATGGACGCCATCGTGGCTGACGCTCGTGTTGAGTTCACGGCATCCGCAGCGGATCACCGCGCCACCATCCACCAGGGCGGCGGACTGGCGGCGCATGTCGGAGCAGCCTGCAATGAGGCTGGCTGCTCCTGGAAAACTTGAGAGGGTACATCATGACTGAAATCGTAATTGTCTCTGCGGCGCGAACCGCGGTTGGAAAATTTGGTGGCACGCTGGCGAAAATCTCCGGTCCTGAACTGGGTGCGATCGCGATTCGCGGTGCACTTGAGCGGGCCAAGGTTGAACCGGCGCAGGTCAGCCAGGTCATCATGGGCGAAGTGCTCTGTGCCGGACTAGGACAGAACCCAGCGCGTCAGGCAGCGATTAAGGCTGGCATTCCCTACGAAGTACCAGCCATGACTATCAACATGGTCTGTGGTTCTGGATTGCGGGCGGTCATGCTGGCAGCCAACGCCGTCATTTCGGGCGAATCTGAGATCGTAGTCGCCGGCGGGCAGGAGAACATGAGCGCCTCGCCACATGTACTACCGGGGTCGCGTGACGGATTCCGAATGGGTGAAGCTAAGTTGATCGACAGCATGATCGTGGATGGGTTGTGGGATGTTTACAACCAATATCACATGGGTATTACCGCCGAGAACGTGGCCAAACAATACGGCATAACCCGCGAAGCACAGGACAAACTCGCGGTGGGTTCGCAGAACAAGGCCGAAGCTGCGCATAAGGCTGGCCTCTTTAAAGACGAGATTGTTCCGGTACCCGTTCCCCAACGCAAAGGCGATCCGATCCTGTTCGCCGAGGATGAATTCATTCGCCCGGGAACGACTCTGGAAGCGCTTTCCGTGCTTAAGCCCGGGTTTGCAAAAGATGGAACAGTTACTCCCGGCAACGCCTCGGGCATTAACGACGGCGCAGCCGCAGTGGTGGTTATGACGGCCAGCAAAGCAGCCGAGTTAGGACTGAAGCCGCTGGCCAAGATTGTCGCTTATGCCAGCGCCGGGCTCGATCCGAAGATCATGGGAATGGGGCCGATGCCCGCTTCACGCCGCTGTTTGGAAAAGGCGGGATGGGCGGTGCAAGACGTTGACCTTTTGGAGATCAACGAAGCTTTCGCAGCCCAAGCTTGTGCCGTACATCAGGAAATGAAGTGGGATCTTGCGAAGGTCAACGTAAATGGTGGGGCAATCGCGATCGGACATCCTATCGGGGCTTCTGGTTGCCGCATTCTAGTTACGCTGTTGTATGAGATGAAACGCCGACAGGCTCGCAAGGGTCTAGCTGCGCTATGCATTGGTGGTGGCATGGGCGTGGCCATGGCGGTGGAAAGCATTTAAGCGAGCGGCGCTAATTCGTCGCTCGCCCCATGGCGGTCCTGACACACTTTCCATGGAGCCGCCTGTGCAGTCAGTTCTGGCTGCACAGGCGCGCTCCAGGGACTAACAATCAATCGCAACTAACCGCTGCTGCAAACCCTGCGAGGAAACGATCTATGAGCTTTCTGATCTGCATAGGAGCACTTGCCTTTCTGATGCTGGTGGCCTATCGGGGCTTCAGTGTCATCCTCTTTGCGCCTGTTGCTGCACTGGGCGCGGTCCTGCTGACCAGCCCAAAAGCCGTGCTTCCGGTCTATAGCGGCCTTTTCATGGAGAGCATGGTTGTCTTCGTCAAGCTATACTTCCCGGCCTTCATGTTGGGCGCGCTGTTCGGCAAGGTGATTGAGCTTTCCGGCTTCGCCAAATCTATCGTTTCGGCCGTGATTCACGTACTGGGCGAGAAGAGCGCCATCCTGTCGATCGTGGCCGTCTGCGCGCTGCTTACCTATGGCGGAGTTTCGCTGTTCGTGGTGGTGTTTGCCGTTTACCCGTTTGCGGCGGAGATGTTCCGCCAGGGCCAGATTCCCAAGCGGCTGATCCCTGGCACAATTGCGCTGGGCTCCTTTACCTTCACCATGGATTCCCTGCCGGGCACGCCGCAAATTCAGAACATCATCCCCACCACGTTCTTCCATACCACCATTTATGCGGCTCCCATACTTGGCACGATCGGCGCCATCTACATTCTGATCATCGGCATGATTTACCTGGAATGGTGCCGTCATCGCGCACGTAAGGCGGGCGAGGGTTATGGCACCGGTCACATTAATGAAACGGAGCCGGTCGAGAGCGAAAAGCTGGTGCATCCAGCGATCGCGATTATGCCGTTGTTTGTTGTCGGCATCGCAAATCTGATCATCACGCGCTATGTCATCCCGCAAGCCTACGGCGCGACAAACTCGGTCCAGCTGACCCCGATGGCCAAGGCAATTGTGCAGGATGTGACAAAGCTGAACGGCATCTGGTCGGTAGAAACCGCGCTGGTGCTGGGCATTCTCACAGTAGTGATCTTCGGATTCAAGAGCGTCTCGAAGAAGTTTGCTGAAGGCAGCAAGTCGGCCATTTCCGGCGCCCTGCTGGCCTCACTGAACACTGCTTCTGAGTATGGTTTTGGCTCGGTGATCGCGGCTTTGCCTGGCTTTCTTTTGGTTCGCGACGCGCTCGCGCATATTCCAAATCCGCTGGTCAATGAAGCTTTGAGCGTCAACATCCTGGCGGGCATTACGGGCTCTGCGTCAGGCGGCCTGGGCATTGCCCTGGCGGCAATGGCCAACCAGTTTATCGCCGTAGCCAACGCACATGGCATTCCAATGGAAGTGCTGCACCGGGTGGCATCCATGGCGAGCGGCGGCATGGACACGCTGCCACATAATGGAGCCGTTATTACATTGCTGATGGTGACCGGACTGACTCACAGGCAGTCGTACAAGGATATTTTCGCGGTGACTTGCATTAAGACTTCGGCTGTCTTCGTCGTCATCGCCATTTTCTACCTGACCCATCTGGTATAGGGATTCAGGTAACAACCGCGACAATGAAGAACATCGCGAGGAGGACTTATGTTGAAGGGAAAGATCGCAGTTGTAACAGGCTCGACAAGCGGCATTGGACTGGGTATTGCCCGTGCTTTGGCTGCCACCGGTTGCAACATCATGATGAATGGTTTTGGCGACGCCGCCGAGATCGAACAGCTACGTGGCGACATCGAAAAAGAATTTGGAGTCAAGGCACTGTTTAACGGCGCCGATCTCTCCAAGGGCGAGCAATGTGCCGAGCTAATCAGGGACACACAAACGCGCTTCGGCCGAGTCGACATTCTGATTAATAATGCGGGCATCCAGCACGTTTCGCCGATCGAGAGCTTCCCGGTGGACCGCTGGGACGCCATCATTGCCATAAATCTCTGCTCGGCTTTCCACACCATTCGCGCCGCGCTGCCCGGCATGAAGAGCGCAGGCTGGGGAAGAATCATCAACATTGCTTCTACGCACGGACTGGTCGCATCCGTCAACAAATGTGCCTATGTTACGGCTAAGCACGGCATTATGGGCCTCACAAAGACGGCAGCGTTGGAACTGGCGGGCACAGGGGTCACCTGTAACGCCATCTGTCCGGGATGGGTGCTTACTCCGCTGGTGAAGAAACAGATTGACGCTCGGGCGGAGCGGGAGAAAATTCCGGTTCAGCAGGCTGAGCGTGATCTGCTTATGGAGAAGCAGCCATCTGGAAAGTTCACCACGGTCGAACAGCTGGGCGCGCTGGCGGTCTTCCTTTGCAGCCCCGGCGCCGACAACATTACCGGCGTGCCTCTGCCGGCTGATGGCGGCTGGACCGCGCAGTAATTCCCTTGTTAGCAATGCGCCCTGCGCGGTGAAACTAGACCTGCGCAGGGCACGAAAATTTCCTCGTTGGTACAGAATCAATCCTGCTGAATGCTACTTCTTCTCTAGTTCCGTCAACGCTGCCAGAACCTCCGCACTGTGCTCGGCGGGCTTCACATCATCGAAGACACGCGCAATCTTGCCGTCCGGCGATATCAGAAATGTGTTGCGCGCGGCGTGGGTGAATCCCGTGTCCGTCAGGGTTCCGTATTCCTTGGAGACGGTGTAATCGGTATCGGCTAACAGTTTGAAACTGAGCCCTTCCTTCACGCAAAACTGCTTGTGCGATTCAGCATCTTGCACGCTTACGCCCACAATAACCGCGTTTCGCTTTTGGTACTCCGCAAGATCACGTTGAAAATTGTGCGCCTCTATTGTGCAACCACTGGTAAAGTCCTTTGGGTAGAAGTAGAGCACTACCCACTTGCCGTGGAATTCCTTCAGGCTCACCGGCGTTCCGTCCTGTGACTTCAAGCTGAATTGCGGGGCTTGTGAACCAGCTACAGGTTGAGTGGCCGAAAGCAGCATTACAGGCGCCAACACAGCCGCAACGCAGAACAGAAACGTTAAAAGCCTTTTGCTCATCTGACTTCCTCCAGGCCCTCCAGGTTCCATTTCCACGAGGAGCGGCATCCCGGATGCTTAGATGCCCGTGCGCGGCAAAATGATTCCGTGGGAGCACTGGACAGAAGAGACTTGGCTTTCAGCTGCCCACGGGGATTATCATTTCCGCATACGACGGAGATCACAGAATGCGATTGGTAAATGGAGCGTGGCAGCGTGCAATCTGCCTAGGAGTAGCTCTGGCACTCGCCTCACTTGCAGCACAGGCTCAGACGGTCGAACAGATCGACGCATCGGCGCGCGCCCGCATTGACTCGATTGCGACACTGGTGCTGGGGCAAACGGGCGTTCCTTCCGCATCTGTCGCCATCGTCCAACAGGGCAAGGTGGTCTATGCCCATGCCTACGGCTATGCAAGGCTGGAGGGGCAGGTTCCCGCGTCGCCAGTTATGCGTTACTCCATCGGCTCTGTTTCCAAGCAGTTCACCGCAGCCGCTCTGCTGCTGCTTCAAGAAGAAGGCAGAGTCAATCTCGATGATCCGGTAAGCCGATACATTCCAGGGCTTACGCGAGGCAATGAGGTGACCATTCGCCAGTTACTCTCACACACCTCCGGCTACCAGGATTACTGGCCCGAGGATTATGTGATGACACCCATGCTTGCTCCGGTAACGGCGCAGCAGATCATTGACCAGTGGGCTAAGAAGCCACTCGACTTTGAGCCTGGCACACAATGGCAATATTCCAATACGAACTACGTTATCGCCGGACAGATTGTAGAGAAGATAGCGGGAGAACCACTCTTTGATTTTTTGGAAGAGCGCATCTTCCGTCCACTGGGAATGAAGTCGGTGTGGAACTCCGACGAGGTACAACTGACTACCAGCGACGCCGCCGCCTGTTACCGGCACGCGTTGGGCCCGTTGCGAGTTGCGCCCAATGAGGGTCACGGCTGGATGTTCGCGGCCGGAGAACTGGCCATGACCGCCCACGACCTTGCGCTGTGGGATGCGAGCCTGATTGCGCAGTCTCTGCTGAAACCAGAAAGTTACCGCGAAATTGCCACCGATGTGAAGTTGAAAAACGGCCAGGACACACACTACGGACTCGGAGTTGAGATACTGAATCTGCACGGTCACCTTGCTCTGGAACATTCAGGCGAAGTCTCCGGCTTTGGCGCCGACAACATTGTGTTGGCTGGCGACAAAGCTGCCGTCGCCGTGCTCACCAACCAGGACGATTCGAACGCGCCTAGCCGGATCGCACAACTAGTGGCGTCAGTGCTGATCGGCCCCAGCACCAGCAACCCCGCCGAGCAACAGACGTTGGCGCTCTTTCGTACTCTACAGCGGGGAAGAATCGACCGCAGCCTATTGGCACCGAACCTAAGCAATTACTTTACCGCCGAGGCGCTGGACGACTTCCGAAACAGTCTGGCGCCGTTGGGTGAACCGATCTGCATTCAGCAGCAAGGTGAAAAACTCCGTGGCGGAATGACCTTCCGATCCTTCACAATCATCTTTCCCCAGCAGAGGCTGAGCCTGACTACTTACACCTATCCCAATGGCAAACTGGAGCAGTATCTTATCGAGCCCGAACCGTAGCTGCCACTCGAAGTTCTTCTTAACGTACGATAGTCACTGGAGGAGAGGTCAGTAATCATGGCACGTGTATTCATCACAGGTTCTTCAGACGGGCTCGGCCAAATGGCCGCTCAGCTACTCGTCGAACAAGGGCATGGAGTGGTTCTGCACGCCCGCAGCGAACGACGCGGACAGGAAGCGTTGGCTGCCGTGCCCGGAGCGCAAACAGTAGTCATCGGCGATCTGACGAGCATTGCTCAAACCCAAAGCGTTGCCGATCAGGTCAACCGGCTTGGCTCGTTCGACGCAGTGATTCACAATGCCGGTATCGGATATCGGGAGCCCCGGCGGATTGCAACGCTTGACGGCCTTCCCCATCTTTTCATGGTTAATACACTCGCACCTTATGTGCTGACTGCACTTATTCAGAAGCCCAAGCGCCTCGTCTACATGAGCTCCGGCCTGCACCGAAGCGGTGATACGAGTTTGAATGATCTTGCGTGGGAAAATCGCCCGTGGCAGGGACAGCAGGCTTATTCAGATACTAAACTGCACGATGTGTTGATAGCCTTTGCGGTCGCACGTCTCTGGCCGGATGTTCTTTCCAACGCACTTGAGCCAGGCTGGGTGGCAACAAAGATGGGAGGGCCAGGAGCTCCTGATGATCTAGATGCGGCGTATCGCACGCAGGCTTGGCTCGCGGTCAGCGACGACACAGCCGCAACGGTATCAGGCGAGTACTTCTACCACATGCGACTCCGTGCCCCAAGCCCAGCTACCCGCAACACGGGGTTGCAAGAGAGGCTACTTGAGGCATGCAAACGATTCTCCGGAGTGGAACTGCCAGGGAGTTGAGGTGGATGGAGAGATGCTTCTCTCTTCCCTATGAATGTTTGGTTGGCGTTCCCGGCAGCCGGCAGGCCAAGTTCGTGAAATCAGGAGAGCTTTCGGGACTCTTATCGAGCGCACTTTCAGCATATAGCGCGGTCAATCAAGGGGTAAGTTATGCGACAGTCTGGCGTGAGGCGCTGCGCGCATGGCTTGTAGGCACGCAGACCTTTAAGGAAAAAAGCTTTGGCTACGGCAGCGGCTCAGTTAGCACCGGAATGAAACCCGGCCATTCAGCAAAGGAGAACTCACCATGAGAAAGATCATCGCCATTACCCATGTCACGCTCGACGGTATCATGCAGTCGCCCGGCGGGCCGGAAGAGGATCCGAGAGGCGGCTTCACGCAAGGGGGCTGGGCCATGCCCTTCAGGGATGAGGCCGGGGGCAAGGCGTTGGGCGAGATCATGTCCGGTGAGTTCGACATGCTCCTGGGGCGCCGTACCTACGAAATCTTCGCGGCGTACTGGCCCTATGCCGGCGATAATCCCATCGCGAACGCCTTCAACAAAGCAATGAAACACGTCGTCACGAACGGCCTCGGCAGGTTGGACTGGGTGAACACGCATCGCATGGGCGGTGACGCCGTTGACGAGGTCCGACGGCTGAAAGCATCCGACGGGCCCGAATTGCACATCTGGGGTAGTAGCGAACTGCTTCAGACGCTGATCGCCGCGCAACTGGTCGACGAGTTTCGCGTCTGGATCTACCCGCTGGTCCTTGGCAAGGGCAAGCGGCTGTTCGAAGCTGGCGTGCCGCCGTGTAGTCTTACCCTGGTGGAGTCGCGCTGCACATCCAGGGGCGTCCTTTTAAACACGTACCGCCCGGTCGGCCCTCTCCCAAAGGGGGCACTTCAACCCGACAATCCGTCTGACGCAGAACTGGCACGGCGCAAGAAACTGGCGGCAGAGGACACCAGAAAATTTGGCGTACCCCGCGATACTGGAAAATAACGTTTTCTGAAAACAGGCGCGGCAGAAGTGCCGAAAAGCTCAGCACTCTGGGGTTCGGCTGGAATTGAACTTGTTGGAACGAAAGGAAAAGTGCGGAAAAGCTCGGGTGATTCTGAAGTGATTTGGCGTCCCCGGCGGCCCCCAGCCCGAACGCGTGAATTCCGGAGAGGCTTCGGGACTCTTCCGAATCACATTTCCCGCACATAACGAATTCAGTAACGTTCCCGAAAAACTCGCCGAATAAATCTTTGACAGCGCGGAAGTCAACGGTATTAGGGCTTCAAGGAGAGTTCCTGATGCCGAATCGCAATGTATCCATCTACAGGAAGGTCCTCACGCCTGAGCAGACCATCCGCTACTGCCGCGTCATCATGCGCGGCAAAGACCCACACCCGAAGAAAGTGGAATTCCGTGGCCTCATCTTTGAGGCCGACGAGGGTGATTATTACCTCGCATACCGCAACCCACGGCAGAAATGGGAGCGCGTCGGAGGTGACCCAAAGGCCGCGAAGTTCGCCGCTGATAAAAAACGTGCAGAACTAGCCAGTATCGCGACCGGGCGCGAAGACGCGCCGCAAGAGCTCGGGCAGCGCGGAATTCGCATCTCGCTGCAAGACGCGTGCGACTTGTACCTGAAAGAGATTCGTTGCACCAGGGCAGAAGATACCGTGGACTTGTTCAATCAGACCTTGACCGAGTTCATCAAATGGATGGCAAAGGAGTACCCCTCCGTCCGTCTCGTCAACGAGATTCGGCGCTCGCATATGCTCGCGTACTATCAGATTCTGAAGCAGCAAGGTCTATCAAAACGGCACGCCGAGCACCGGATTCTGCCCTGCTCGCCATCCACCGCAGCAAAAAAGACGGACAGGGTGAATCAATGGATCCGCAAAACACTTGGTCTTCGTGCTGGTCAGGGTCCAGTCAAGCGCAGCGACTTTCCAGCGGAATGCTTCGCGCAAGAGGAGGTTCAGGCATTCACCGAGGACGAATTGAACAGATTCTTTGCCGCTTGCAATGACGAAGAGCACCTGCTCTTTTCTCTTTTCCTCAATACCGGAATGCGAAACAAAGAGATGCAGTACTTGACATGGGGCGACGTCGATTTTGAATCAGGTCTCATCACAATCTGCAGTAAGCCGGAATTGGGCTTCAACGTCAAAACACTGGGCTCTGCGCGGTGCGTTCCAATCACGGACGATGAACTGTTCCAGCGCCTTACCGACCGTGAGAAGAAGAAAAAGAAAGCCAGCGATTTTGTATTCGCAACGCGAACTGGAGGAAGAATCAGGGACTTTCTCGACCGCGCGAAAAAGGTCGGCGAGCGGGCGGGGATTCCACGCGAGAAAGTTTGGATTCACAAGTTCCGCGCGACGGCGGCGACGGGATTAGCACTGGCGGGCCTGGGTTTCACTGGCGTCCAGCAGCTTCTGGGTCACCGTGATCCAAAGGTCACCCGCAGATACCTTGCGAAGGCCCAGGACATCCAGCTTCGTGACCAAATCAAGGCGATTCGTCAGCAAAGCAAACAGCGTCTGCAACTCGTCAAGCGCGCTCACGCCTGAGCCGTAATCACGGAGAGGCCATCTGCAGGTGCAGTGGCCTCTTTCTCTTCCTGAGAAAGAGCTGATGTTCGTGCGGCTCAGAACCCGTTGGCCGCCATGGCCATCGCCCTCCGCTTTTTTCGCAGGCTACTCATCAGGCCATGGTTCATCATCATGCGACTCTGGTTGGCGCCAAGGATGTTGGGGGTGTTCGCGCAGGTATGCGCCCGATTTCGTGAGGTCTTTCGGAAGGAAGATGATGCCGCGCATTAAGGCGCGGGCTGCGGCCAACTTGGCCTTCTCCTTCCACCTGAATTCGGAGAAGCCTAGGTAGTTGTTGTTCTCATCCCACACCTCCGCTCGGTCCAGCGTAAAGAACCAATCCAACGGCTTCCAGTAGATCAGAGCCAATCTCTCCAGATGGACATAGCTGACGCGCCCATCCTTTTCCACCTTCTTCAGCCATCCCTGCGACCGCCCCATCATGTGCGCCACCACAGTCTGTGACAGGTTGATGTCTTTTCGTGCCTCACGCAGTTTCTTGGCCAGCGCCAAACACCGCACCGCGTCCTTCTTCAAGATGTTCGCGGATTCTGCCCGCTGGTCGCCAAGCACACCTGATCGACGTGGCATTACCTACCTCCCGAAAATTAATTCTGGCTCAAATAGAGCTTAGTTCAAATTGGACTTGATTGGCTGTACGTTCAAGTGCCTCAACAACATTCAAGTAGATTCAGCTTAGGTTCCTAGACCCAAGAAAACGGTGGCAAAATCCACAATAACATCCTTTTAATCAGTATCTTAGCGAGTCTTTTCTTGATAGAACTCATCTTAGGAACCAACGCTGATGAAAAGGAGCTGGACGATTTGAGAGAGCCATTGCAGCAAATCCTGACGCGCGAGGAAGCTCGCCATCTACTGTCTGATCTCAAGACTGCCTATTTGTCGCTAGCCGCACGTGATCGTGCAACGGTTAGCGCGGCGGTGGCCGGGCAGACCTCCGCTGTCGTCTTGAAGGCCACGGCCTAGCACTTAAGTCCTCAATCCACGGCACCACTTCCAACTGCGTTACTGACGCGGACAGGATTCGTGTTGCCAAAACTCAACCCTTCAACCGCCCATCTTGGGCAGAGAGGCACAACTACAATGTCCACCACTCCCTCCACCACTACCGAGCCGACGGCGATCCTTGCCGGGACGGCCATCATAGTCTCGGCTGCATTCGTGCCGTCCGTTCAGTCGCCTGACGAGCAACCCGAGGGTGTCACCTTGAGTCCTGAAGAGTTGGCCGTTAAGCTCTCGCATAATCCGCAGATCCCTAATGTCACCGTCTGCGAGCCTGAATCTGCCGAGCCCTTCTCAGACCTAAACCAGCAGCTCAATGATTTTGCCGCACAACTCCCCACCGTTGCGGCTTCCGAGCCTGCTCCGGCGGGCGAGCAGAACGAGCAGCGCTGCTACGACGCCAAGTGCTCGGTGATGCGCTACTATGGCGCGTCCACCATCGCTGAGTACCTGCAGGGCCGCTATCTGACCATCCTTCAGGCGGAGCGAGCCAAGCCGGGTTCCGGAAAGTTCGTTGCTGACCTTGCCGAGTTACGCAAGGCTGGTGCACTTCTTCTGTCCAATGCCACGGCGTATCGTCGCATCGCCCAGTACAAGAAGGTCCGCGACGGCCTCGCCGACCTTCTTCCAGATCGTCTTTCTCAGCGTGAGAAAGACGCGTGGGGTCTGGAAGAGCTGACGGTCGAAGCTTTTGAAGAGGCCATCGAGCGCGAAACGGCCGATGAGCAGGCAAAGGCGTATCAGGACCTGATCCAGAAGGTGGCGGCGCAGCAGAGAGACCTCCAGCGTGAGCAGAACGGCAGCACCACTTTGAACGTTCAGCTCTTCGGTCTTGCTGACGAAGACAAAAAGCATTTTCGCGCAGCGTTCAATGCGCTAGTGGAGGCTAATATGGGTGACAAGGTTGCGGCCAGCAAGTACCTGGTCAATATGGTCTGCTTTGTTGCTCAGCGCGGCAACGCGGTGATCGCATGAAGGCAATCATTGCGAAGCCGCTCTTCACCACAAATGAGGCTGAAGCTCAATTCAAGGGTGAACACCTACGCCACCAGCAGGTGAAAGATCTCGCATTCGCCTTCATCCAGACATCGGCACGCTTCATACGTGCCGATGGCAGCCTGCTAGCCGTCGTAATCAAAGACGCTCTTGACCCAGCTCTAGTAGCAAGATCCTATAAGGTGCTCCGCAAGGTCAAAGGTGATCCGAGCAACCGCCCTGAAATCTTCGGCAAGGGCGTACGAATGAACCGTGTGCGTGAAGACGGATTCCTTTCGCCTCGCGTGCAAACGCCTAAGGAACTCGTCAAAGCGTGGCCAAACGCAGAAGCCAACCTGCTCGGTGGCTATCGCTATCGCAACTCAAAACCGGGCGTGCCGAACTGCTCTCTGACTTCGTGGACGCGCAAGTGTCCCGAAGCGGCGGCTGCGGCGGTCACGCTCGGCATCGCAGTCGATGAAGTCTATCGTGCATTTGCACCGGACGAGTATGCCCGCCAAGCAGAGTATGTCCTGCAGATTCCCTTGCTGTATCGTCTGGGCCCGACGAATTTCAGCACGATGTATGCCATCAAGAATAAGCCCACAGCCGTTCACCGGGACGGTTTCAATATTCCCGGCGGAATGGCTGCACTGACCACGCTGGGCGACTTCGAAGGCGCTGAATTGTGCTTTCCGCAGTACGGCGTCGTAGTGGACTACAAGCCGGGCGACGTGCTCATTGCCGACGTCAAGAACGAGCTACACGGGAATCTGCCGCTCGTGGACGGCGAACGCGTCACGTGCGTCTTCTTCGTTCGCGAGGGGATGCATGAGTGTCCGGACCCGCTCATGGTAGAGCAGTAGCCGCTTCTGGGGCGGCTCTGCGCCTAATCCACAATCTGGGCTACTCCCGAACGCTAATCGCTCACGCATAAAGCGTTTCCAGAACCTTCTACTGAGGCCACAGGCGGCCTACGAAACGAGGGTAGCCCAGCTATGGCTGTAAACAGTACTGAACTCGCTAATGCCCTGCGTCAGCGGACGGCGGCTTTGACCGTCACTGAGGTCGCACGACTTCTACAGGTCTCGCCAGAAACCATTTATCGCCAAGTGCGGCGCGGGCTGCTACCCGCGCTGCGCATCGGTGACTTGATTCGTTTTGACCCACAGCAGTTCGCTGACTGGCTTGCAGCCCAGCAGCAATCAGGAGGTACTCCATGCAACAAGTAATACTTGACCGTCTTTCAAGCGACGCGGTTCCCAACGACGAAAGACTTCTTCTCGCCGCGTGCATTCTCATCGTCTACGGCCCTGCATACGGCATCATTTATGTTTTCGCTCATTCCGATCTCACCGGCACAGTGGAAGAGGTTCAGGTCTATGGCGCAGCAGATCATTTTCGCGATGACATCAACGTGCAGTTGGATGCTGGCCGCATCCTGCTCGCGCAACTCGTTTTGACCGAACCGAGCAAGGGCAAGGAGCACGCGGATGTTTTCTTAGACCACGCATTCAAGACTCCAGAGCTGAAGGCCCGCGCAACAGCGCTGGCGTTGCTCGCTGCAAAACCGTTTCATTCGGCGGAACTCTATGCCTAAGCGCGTGTGCCTTACAAAGTTGGCGGCGATACTACCGCCAGTCGTTCCGTTAACGAGCGCCAGCGTGCCTTCCTTGGCGCTTGCAACCGGAATCGTAGGACGAATCGCCTCGCTCTATATAAAGGTGGCCAGATGAACCAGCGAAACGTAGGTCATGTTCGTTGGCGTCGCGGCCTGCTGGAGCACTATGCAGAGGGGAGGCTGAACCTCCTGGACGCCACAGTGTTCAACATCCTGCTCGCTCAAGCAGACTTCCGCACTGGATCATGGCGCGGCAACATCTGGACAGTGGATGCGGTCCTGCCGCGCGACGTCTCACGCAAGAACATCAATGAGAAACTGCAGGACAGCTTTGCCCGGCTGGAAGAGAGAGGCTACATAGCGAAGCAGTTCAAACAGGGCCAGCGCGAGTATGTGCTCTGGATAGACAAGTATGAACCGGGTGAGGATAAGCGGGTAAATGCTCTGGCTTCAGCAGCTTGCGGCAAAGCTGTTTATTACCAACCGGGTGAAGAACCGGGTGACGCCCCTGCTGAGCTACCGGGTGCACTACCTGATGAGGCGCCTAGTGAAGACCGGGTGGACCGAGCGCAAGTTGCTCATAATAAGTCAGTTACCGACTCTAATAACTCAATCATTCAAGAACTTAATAACTCAAGCAAGATTGAAAGAAAGAGTGAGTTTCAATATCACGTCGATAAAGATGGTTCAGAACAAGAACCACACAAGGTTCTGTGTCTAGCTCTAGCTGAGGCTATGGGCAGTCCAGCTTCCCTGAATGTAATTCAGCGCAAGCTGGAGGAGAAGGCTCGCGCGCTGCTATCAAGCGCTACCGGATTTACCGTTGACGACCTGCTTCCCATATTGCGCGCTGCACTGGCCGGGGAGCTAGACGACAAGCACTGGCAGTGGAGTTCCCTCATTCGCCGGGCTAACAACCCAATGGCTATGTTTGCTGCCAAGGTTGACCTACTCATCGCGCGCTATGGCGCACTGGAACGAAGCAAGGCTGCCGAAGCAACGCGGTCTTCATCGCCACAGGATCCTGGCGTGGTTAGAGCCCTGATGTGGTTCGACAAAAATAAGAAATAGGGAAAGCAAACGTCGACGAACACTTGGCGGACTTCTCCGTAGATTGTAGGTGCGTTCAGCGAAGGAGAACTCCCCTATGGTTGACCAGAAGAAGCCCGCCGCCAAGCCTGCACTTGTTACCACGGCAGCGAAGCCAATTGTTCCCGCCAACATTACCCGCCATTCTATTCCGCCGCTCGCGCCACTTCCGGGCGAGAAGCCAGCTGCGGCGAGCGTGCAGGCCGTCGTGCCCGCTGCTACGACCGCTATCCCGGACAAGGCCAACCAACCCGCCAGCACCGACGCAAAGCCCGCTGCAGCCCCGGCCTTGCCCGCGAAGCCGAGCGAAACCCTCGGCCCAAAACTGCGCGCAAAGGTCGAGATCATTACTGCTCTTCGTGCTGGCGCGCACGTGCTGCATACAGAGTCTGGCCTGTACCGCATTATTGCCGCCAATGGTTCCTTGAACCCGGCCAGCAAGCGCCGCATTCTTTCGCTCATTGAGCAGGGCATTTTGAAAGCGAGCCGCGAAGGTAATGGCCGCGTTTACATTCTGGATGCGGAGGCCGAAAAGAAGGCCAGCGAGAAGCCCGTTACAAAGCCGGAAGCCTCTGCCGGTACGCCAGCCGCCAAGGACGCGAAGTGAAGTTCCGGTTGGGGAGAATTGTAGCGACGCCCGGCGCACTTCGGGAGATTGAGAGGGCGGGCATCAGTCCCGCCTTTCTTCTTGAGCGTCATGCCGCGGGCGATTGGGGTGACCTCTGCCCAGAGGATCGCGCAGAAAATGAACTGTCGCTCCGTGAAGGATTCCGGCTGCTGTCTTCTTACACGCTATCAACTGGGCAGCGCATTTGGATAATTACAGAAGCCGACCGATCCTGCACTACCTGCCTCCGCCCCGAGGATTATTAGATGCCCACGGAGCGCCCGGACCTATACGTTGCACTCTCCGTCGTTCACTCTCACCTGTCCGAGGCAGCGGAACTGCCGGCAGCAAACATCGGGCACAGCAGAATGGGACCAACTCCGATTTAGATGCGGCTGCAACTCACAAGTAATATCAGAACCGCTATTGAACTCGGAGATATGTGCACGTCATCAAAGGCAGCTTCGGCCTCACGGGCCTGCCCCATTCTTGCCACACTGCGTACAGCGAGTCTGGCTGTACGCAGTTTGAAACGCGCCTGGCGCGCCGCAGAGTTCGCAAATCGTGCGCGACTCATATCGCGCGTCTAAAAACGCGACGATGATGTCTGCGGTGGTAGGCAATCCGATCCCTCCACATGCGCGGTAGTATGCGGAGAGTGCTGCCACTGCTTTTGCGAAAACCGACGCTGATATCCCGGGAGCTGCCGTTATCAAGAGGGACGGAGCGGGTCTATCCACGCCTACCGAGCTGCGGGGGTCGAGAACCGAGCCGACATAAAGCTCACTCGTATCGTCGTGAGCAGGCTCGTCGTCTTCATTCCTAGTTGATCGAAGACCTTCAATCGTTGCGTCGGCTATCTTACTCGCGAAAAGACGGATTGCACGCAGCGCGTCATCGTTGCCCGGGATCACGTAGTCTACTTCACTCGGATCGCAGTTAGTATCTACCACGGCAACAACCGGAATGCCCAGCTTGCGGGCCTCTCTGACGGCGATCTGCTCCTTGTTGGAATCAATGACGAAGATGGCGTCCGGAAGGCGGTTCAGGTTCTTGATACCGGCCAGGTTAGCCTGCAGGTGCTTGCGCTCGCGCTCCAGCTTGACAACTTCCTTCTTAGGCAGGAACTCGTAGCGCCCGTCGGTGGCCATCTCGTCCAGTTCCTTGAGGCGCTTGACGCTCTTCTGCACGGTGACCCAGTTGGTAAGTAAGCCGCCCAACCAGCGCTGGTTGATGTACGGCATCCCGCAACGCATGGCCTCTTCGGCAACCGCCTCCTGCGCTTGGCGCTTGGTGCCCACAAATAGAATCGCGCGTCCTTCGGAAGCGTTATCCTTCACGAAAGCAAGGGCTTCCTTCGCCATTCTAAGTGTCTTTTGCAGGTCGATAATGTAAATGCCGTTGCGCTCGCCGAAGATGTACTCCCTCATCTTTGGATTCCAGCGCTTGGTCTGATGCCCGAAGTGCACCCCTGCCTCGAGCAACTCCTTCATGGTGATTGAAATCATCAAATCCTCGATGAAGTAACAGTATCCACTTAATTTGCATTTCGCATCTGTGAGCTGAAATTATACAACGTAGAAGCTAGCAGCCGGTCGGTTGCGAGACGAATACCAGCGTCAATCCTCGTGAAGGTTCGGCTCGTGTTGCGCTAGCGGTTCTCTTACAATATGCCGAACTTAGTAAAGATTGCCGAAATGCTATTCGCAAGCTCCTTTGCATTTGCCCGGCCTGAATTGTACTTCTCCGCGGCTTCGACTAATTCACGCAATCCAAAAACCCCTCCAACTCGCCGCTCCAGGTCTGCTCGTAGCCTTTGATCGTGTCCGGGCTTGAATGACCCGATTACACTTTCGCCGCATCCGCATTGGCATGCCATGATGCCCCTTTCCTTCACTCAGTAGAGTCCATAGAGGTGTATACCACGCGCCAATTCGGTTGGCGTACCCCGCGATAACGGAAAATAACGTTTTTTCTGAAAACAGGCAGGGCAGAAGTGCCGAAAATCTGGACACTCTGGGATTCGGCTGGAATTGAACTCATTGAAGCTAAAGGAAAAGTGCGGAAAAGCTCGGGAGGTTCGGAAGAGATTTGGCGTCCCCGGCGGGATTCGAACCCGCGTTATCGCCGTGAAAGGGCGGTGTCCT
>CAZLJQ010000010.1:0-113880 GCA_964559875.1 uncultured Acidobacteriaceae bacterium | reverse complement strand
AGGAAAACTTTTTCCACCGACTTGTAGCTGCCCTTCACCACCATGATCCAGACCAACGCCGCGCAGAAAGGCACGCTGGCCCAGATTGGAATTCCGAAGAGCGCCAGGCTGCCTGCGATGCCAGCGAATTCCGCCACCACGTTGCCAAAGTTGGTGAGGATCAGGCCGACCATCAGCAGAAAGGTGATGCGGAAGCCAAACTCTTCGCGGATCAGGTCGCTGAGTCCCTTGCCCGTGATGGCGCCCATGCGGGCCGTCATCTCCTGAACCACGATGAGAGCCAGCGTCATCGGAATCATGGTCCACAGCAGTCCGTAGCCGAACTGCGCACCCGCCTGCGAGTACGTCCAGATGCCGCCCGCGTCGTTATCGACATTCGCCGTGATGAAGCCCGGGCCGACGACGGCCAGGAACATCATGAGGCGGACTCTCCACAGCTTCATCTTCGGCATTCAACGCGACCGGTTTGGCGAAAGTTTACATCGGAATTTTCAGCATAAATTGCACAGCCAGGAAGCTCAAGGCGAGGCGGTGGAAATTCGGTTAATTCATTGCAGACTAAAGTTCAGAACGAAGCATGGAGATCACATCATCCGCCGTAATTACGCCGGTCAGCGCGCCCGTCTCGTCCACCACCGGCAGGGTCAGCAGATTGTACTTATCGAATATCTCCGCAACCTCGCGCTCATCGGCCTCCGGCGAGCAGGTGATGAGCGGGTCAATCGTCAACTCGGAGAGCAGTGTATGCGCGTGCGACACCACCAGTTTTGCCAGCGGAATCGCGCCCAGCAACTTGTCATTCTCGCCAATCAGGAAGACGGTGCTCATGCCCTCAAGCCCGCCGTCGAAATTCTTCAGCATCTCCACCGCATCATGCACCCGGGCCGTTGGAGCCAGCGCCATGTAATCGGTGGTCATGCGTCCTGCGGCGGTGTCTTCCTCAAACTCGAGCAGCTCTTCCACATCCTGCCGCTCTTCCGGCTCCATCTCCTGCAGAATCGCCTCTGACCGCTCGTCCGTCAGATCGTTCAGCAGGTCGGCGGCGGCGTCCGGATTCATCTCCTCGACAATATCTGCGGCGCGCTCCGACTCCATCGCATTCACAATGGAGACCTGTAGTTTTGGATCGATCTCCTCCAGCGCCTGCGCCGCCACATCCTCGTCGAGGGTCTGGAAAACCGCATCGCGCTCGGCCGGTCCCAGCTCTTCGATAATGTCGGCAATGTCTGCCGGGTGCAAACGCGAAACCCGCTCAGAGGAGATCTTCAGCCTCACCCTCCGCGCCGGGTCCGTCTCAATCAGGTTCACGGCCTCCCACGGAATGTTGCGCGCGGGAATGCGTTGCAGCCAACTGGCCAGCGCATAGCGCGGAACCATCCCCTTCAGCAACCGCCGTATTGCGCCGCGAGCCCCCGCATCCACGAAGGCAATCCGCAGGTGTAATCCCAGCCCTGAGTCCGCGGCATCGCGTTCCAGCGACAACTCAATATCGTTGACTCTCACCACCTTGCGTCCATGTACGTCGATGATCTGCTGATCAAGCAGATCGCGCTCCAGCAGCAACATCCCCTCGCCGCTGGAGTACACCGGAAGCTCAGCCGAATGGGCCACCGTGTGTATGCCGCCGTTGACCGTGCGCAGCAGATTCGTGCCTACGATGCGGTCTCCCTGCGGTGTGCGAATAATTAGCGCGGCAATGCGGATGGGGTCGTCCTGGGGAACCAGCGCAACCTCGCGCACGCGTCCCAGCCGCCCAGACTCCGAGTCGTAGACCGTGAGCCCCAACAGATACGAAAGTGCAATCGCCGTCATCGCCAGCTCATCTCAATGTCATCTGCAACGCTACTTGCAACCCAGCATAACCCGGGAACTCCCTCGCAACAAACCGAAAGCGACATCGAGCTTATTTCAAGACGAATTTCACGTTACAATCCTTCCAACATATATGCCACGCTCATCGCTGGAACTACGAACGCTTGCCGGTCAACTGCTCACCTTTGGTTTCGACGGAACCGAGATTTCCACCGCTCTGCGCACCGCGCTCAAGACTCTACAGCCCGGCGGAGTCATCCTCTTTACCCGCAACATTGAGTCGCCGCGCCAGACCCATGCCCTGCTCAAAGCCGTCCAGAAGGAATCCGCCTTTCCGCTCTTCCGCTGCGTGGACATGGAAGGCGGCACCGTAGACCGACTGAAGGATGTAATCGGACCTGCGCCCAGCGTGCAGGAGGTAGCTCAGGCCGCCCACAAGCCGTACTACCGCGAACACGGCCGTCTGATCGGCGTCGAGGTGCACGCCTTGGGATTCAACGTCAACTTTGCCCCCGTGCTCGACCTCCGGCAAAAAGTGTCTTTGGGAGTCATGGCCTCGCGCACCGCCTCCAACGATGCCGAGGCGACCGCCGCTTATGCAAAGCCATTTCTACGCGGGTTGAAGGATGCGGGCGTTGTCGGCTGCGGCAAGCACTTTCCCGGATTGGGCGAAGCCACCCTCGACTCGCACAAGGCTCTGCCCGTGGTGCATAAGAGCTGGAAGGCGCTGTGGGACGAAGACCTGCTTCCCTATCGCCTGCTATCCAAGCAGCTTCCCTTCATCATGGTGGCGCACTGCGCCTTTCCTGAGGTCACCGGCGACACCGTGCCTGCCTCCATCTCGAAGAAATGGATTACCGATGTGCTGCGAAAAAAGATTGGCTACTCCGGCCTCGTCGTCTCTGACGACCTTGAGATGGGCGGCATCCTGAAGGTCGCCAGCATTGAGGAAGCCGCCGTCGAGACCGTCCAGGCGGGCGCCGACATCTACCTCGTCTGCCACAGCGAAGAACTCGTCCACCGCGCCTGGGAGGCCATTTTGAAGGAAGCCGAACGCAGCAGCCGCTTCCGCACCAAGCTGGAGACGGCGGCCAAACGAATTCTGACGGCCAAGAGGCGCTGGCCTGCCCTCACCGCGAAAATGCCTCCAACTCCCAGCGAGGCGACCGTCAATCATCTGCACCAGAAGATATGGGAGTTCAGCGAAGAGATTCGCCTGACCATGAACCCGGACGCGGCAGCCGCAATGGCCCAGGAAGCCACTTAGGAATTTGCAGCTCTCATTGCGCCGCCCTTATCGCTGCGCTACGATTTTGCATTTACCAAAAAGTCGGGCGGCCTTGGAAGACCGCCCGGTCAGGCAGTAGTGCAGTTAAGAAAACTCTATGGCAATAGCATCTTCAGCGAGGCAACCGAGCCCCCGGCCTTCTGGAACTCCGAGAGGTCCACGATAAGCGGCTCAATGCCTTGCCTGCCGAGAATCTGTTCCATCCGTCGGCTCAGCCGCGGAGTGATGTAGTAGCCGTTCACCGAAACTCCATTGCAGACAAATTGCAGCGCCTCTTCGCGCGTCACTTCAAAGGTATGAACCCATTGCCGGATGCGCGCCAGCGTCTCCGGCGCAAACGCCCCCGGATAGATCAGTACGGATTCAGGCGTCAGCGGAGCTAGGCAGAGGTTCAGATAATAGAAGTACGGATCGACCAGCTCCAGCTTGCGCACTTCGAATCCCATCGTCTCCATCAGCGCGCCAAACTGATCCACGGCGGCGCGCGTCGAGCGGTGTCCGAAGCCTGCCCACACCGACTTCCAATCGCAGTTCCACAACAGGTCGCCCGTGCCCTCCAGAAACTCCTCGCCCTCCAGCCCAAGGTCCACAATCATGTAGCCCTGCTGCGAGTACCATCGCGTGAAGTGTTCCACTTCATCCCGGCGGCTGCTATGCAACAGGCGCGAAGGGATCACAAATAGACGGTCTTCCCGATCGGCTCCGGCAAATACCTGGTTGGCCGTAAAACACATCTCTTCCAGCCCCGGCAGCGGATCGATCTCAAGCACTTCCAGCCCCACTCGCTCGAAGACCCCGCGAAGCTCTTCCCACTGCCTGAGAGCCAGTCCGATATCCACCGAAGAGTAATGGCGCGAAAAGGGATTTGTCGCTTCGGCGATCGCAAAGTATTCCGGCCGCGACATCAGCACATGGCTGAGATGCCGTGTCAGCGTCTCGCTTCGATACGGCTGCCGGCCTTTCTTCGCGTCCATCCCTGTCGTATTCAACACCACTCCCAGACCAGATGCCCTTTTTGCATCAGTCGGACCCCGCATACAACTGGGGGCCAGACAAAAATGTCCTGTTTGCATGGCGATAGTAGCTCTGTAAAACCAGCCCTGCCGTGAGCGCCGTCACACGCCCGCGTGTGCTTCGCCGTTCTTCCCGGTGAATATTTTTTCAACTCAGCGCAGCCAGTTGGTGCGTGCTCAAACTTGGCGCGAGCCAATGGTGCTCTCCGCCTTGGGCGCTGGAGCGCTGGCGTGTGCCTTCGCCGTGGCTACCGGCAGTTCGATCAGAATCTCAAGTCCGTGCGGTTGCAGATTGCTGGCGCGAACCGTGCCGTTGTGCACCTTCACCGCTCCGCTGGCAATGGAGAGTCCCAGACCGCTGCCGCCCGTAGAGCTACCGCGCGCATCGTCCACCCGGTAAAAGGGACTGAAGAGCTTCGGCAGCGCTGCATCCGGAACTCCCGGCCCGTTGTCGCGCACCATGATCCTGACCACATCCTGTCCCAGCTCGACCAATAGCTCGACGCGGCCATCCTCGCCCGAGTAGAAAATGGCGTTGCGCAGCACATTCTCAATCGCGCTGCGCAGCATATTTTCCTCTCCGATCATCCGTACTTCCGGCCAGTCGGGGTCATAAACAATCTCCACGTTCGACTGGCTGGCTTCGAAACGGGCATCCTCGACTGCCTCTCCAATCACCTGGTTGAGCGAGAGCGGCTCAGACACTCGCCTCAGCTGTCCACTCTCCAACCTCGCCACGGTCAGGATCTGCTCGATCATGCCATTCAGGCGCAGTAGTTCGATTTCGATGCGGTCCAGCAGTTCAATGCGCTCGGCCTCCGGAGCTGTCGAGGCCAGTGAGAGCGCCACACGGATGCGCGAAATGGGCGAGCGCAGGTCGTGCGACGCGCCCATCAACATGCGCCGGTTACTTTCCACCAAATCGTGGATTTCGCCTGCCATGGTGTCAAAGTCCCTCACCAGGTCTGTAATCTCGTCGCTCCGCTTGCTGGCCTTGACTCCGGCTCGCGCCTCCAGATTTCCCCCGGCAATCGCGTGCGCCGCATCGCGCAGACGCAGAATGGGCCGCGTAATGTATTGCGCCAGCGCCGCGCAGACCAGCGAAGTAAGCAGCGAACTGAACAGAATCACGAACAGCACACTCACCGGCAGCCGGTGCAGCAGAGGCGGAACAAAGAATTCGCCAACAAAGATGTAGTTTTGGCCATCTTTGTCCTGAACTGTTTGGGCAATAAACGTTCCTTCGCGCGACCTGGCAACTCCCGCGTTCTGGAGTGCCTGCTGAACCGCTTCGTGTGCCCCCGCCGGCGTCCGGATTCCGCTCAGTTCCTTCAGCTCGCTATCAAACAGCCAATACACTGAGCGTTTGTCCAGAGCAATGTCCTGCAAAAGTTCGCGAAGCCCATCGGGGCCGCGGGTGGCATAGCGCCGCGTGGCATACCGCGCCAAAACCGGCATCGCCCGCCGCTCCGGTTGAACCCACCAGGGCCGATCCGGTCCAAAGCTTTCGTGAACCCGATACGCCAGGAAGAGCATGATGCAGGTCTGGAGTATCCAGAATGGCAGGAATATCTTCCAGAACAGGCGGCTCTTCATAGCGTCACCTTGGCAGCCACAGCGTAGAAGTATCCAATGCCGCGCACCGGACGTATGCGATCCTCTCCGCCCGGAACGCAGCCCAGCTTCTTGCGCAGGCGGCTAACGTGGACATCCACGCTGCGGTCAAAGGCGCTCAGCGGCCTTCCCAGCGCAGCCTGTGCCAGCTCTTCTCGTGTCACCACCATTCCTGCGCGGCGCACCAGAATCTCCAGCATATTGAACTCCGCTCCCGTCAGCTCCACTGCAATCCCGCTGCAAACGGCGGTGCGGGAGAGCAATGCAAGCGAGAGATCCCCCACGGTCAGCGACTCGTCCCCGCCTTCGCTATGGCTTTCCAGTGACCGCCGCAACACGGCGCGAATGCGCGCTACCAGCTCCCGCGGATCAAAAGGTTTCGGAACGTAATCATCGGCGCCGATCTCAAGTCCAAGGATGCGGTCAACCGCTTCTCCTCGCGCCGTAAGCAAAATCACCGGCACGCGCGACTGCGTGCGCAACGACTTTAACAGCTCGAACCCAGAGCCTCCTGGAAGCATCACGTCCAGTATCACCACGTCGTATTCGCCGGAGAGTGCCGCGTCCAATCCAGTGCGGTGATCGAAGACCCCGTAGACCTGGAACCCTTCATTCTGCAAAAAGCGTTGCAGCAGGGAAACCAGCCCCCGGTCGTCATCCACAATAAGTACGCGGCTCATGCCAACCATTCTCCGTGAGACACAGCTCGCCGTCTGTGAAGAACTGTTACGAATTGGACCATCGCCGCTCACAAAATTTCTTTCGTTCCTCCGGAGCGTCCAAAGCTGCCCGCCACTGCCCAACTAGAAGGAGAAGAGCGCCTGGAAGTCAACTCTTCGATTGGCCGATCCTGAAGAGAATGGCCCTGTCGCCAGGCTGTTCGTCTTCCCAAACATCGTAGAAGAGAGATCGCCAACCGGCGTCCCCGGATTCCACGTGTTGAAAATATTCCGCCCCATCACCGTCAGCGTCAGATTGTAGCGGCGCGTCGTGCTCGACGGGCCAAACATTGCGCCCATCCCACCACGCGGTGCGGCCATGCCACTCGGGCGTCCACCACCACCACCGCCGCCGCGTCCGCCGCCTCCTCCACCACCGCCATGTCCACCCGGCCCGCCATCCCCCTGATCGGGTGTCTTAGCCTTCTTCGTATCCGTACCAAAGCCAAAGGTCTTCGAGAGCCGCACGTTGACCGTCGCGTTGGCATATCCTCTGCCGTAATTGATGGGAACCAGCTTTTCGCCCGCCGTCGGCACCAGGTTCAACCTGCCATAGACGGTGTCTTTGACGTTAGTCACGTCGCTGCTGGTAGCAAACGAAGGCCGGTCGTTGAAGAACGAGTCCCCGTTGTTGTCCTGCCCCGTCGTGATGTTGAATGGCGCGCCCGAGTGGATCATCACAAACGGGCTGATCCGTATGTTGTGCGCCAGCGAAGCCGTTCCGATCAGAAACAGCCTGTGGCGTATATCGAACGAAGCGCGCCCATAATCCTGTGTCAGGTCGTACTGATTCGACGGATTGCTCGACGGCCCTCCCGTATCGCTGTTCGCATATCCTAGCGCGTAGTAACCCATCAGCGAGAGCCTTTGCGAGAGCCTTATCTGCACGTTGGCAATCAATTGGTTCTGTTTATAAATCGCCTCCGAGTTGTACTGGTACACATTGTCATTGCCATACGTCCCGTTGCCAAAAGGGACCAAGAAGAGCGGACGCGCATTCCCCAAGTACGGGTCCGGAGCGTTCACATTCTCCTGAATCAGCTGATGCAATCCACGCGAGTTCAGGTACGTAACCGAAGCTGTTCCCACCCGCCCCAGTTGCCGCTCCATGCTCACCGCGCTCTGCATCACGTAGGGCGCGCGCAGTCTCGGATTTATCTGGTAGAGCGTAGCCGCGCCTCCCGAGTAGTTGCAGCCATTCTGCACCACAAGCGTTCCCTGCGGATTCGTTCCCGGTGTGCACGTAATCGTCGGCGCCGCTGGGTTCGAGGTATATATCGTCTGCTGTTCTACCTCTCCACTCAGCGTGTCGGCCTGCAACACCAGGTCCTCGGTAAAGCGGTCGTAGAAGATTCCATAGCCAAACCTCAGCACGGTCTTCGGAGCGCTCTTCGCACTTCCCAATCCCCAGGAAACACCAATGCGCGGCGCAAAATCAGCTTTGTCGTGAATACTGCTCTGGCTTTCAAAGCGCAGCCCATAGCTGAGAGTAAGGTTGGGACGCAGCTTCCAGTCATCCTCTGCATAGAGTCCCACGTCGGCAAATCCAACCTGAATGTGCGGGTCTTTTCCCGGAACTAGATTCACAATCGATAGCTGCTTCGGCGTTCCGTTCAGGTAATTGGTAAGCGCGCTGATCCCAGGAGTAGTGGACGTGGCGAGCGTCGCACCGTAGGTAAGTGTTCCGTTGATGTTATTCAGTGCGTGGCTGTCATCCGAAGATGCCCGCAGCCTTCCACCGAATTTCACAAAATGTTTACCCACCGACCACGACGTATAGTTCTGCAGCTCATACCGGCTGATCGTATCCGAGCTCTGCCCCACCGTACTGCCGCCGCCGCTGAATTCGTCCAGCACTCTGATCGCCGCGCCCATCTGATTTGCACTCTGCGAGATTGAGTCCCTTATGAACTGGAAGCGCGTTTCGTTAATCACGTGGGTGTTCACAACCTGCGTATCGCCCAACTGCAACGTCTGCTGAGTCTCATCCGAGGTGTAGCCCTGCGACTGCAGCACCAAGCCGCCGATCCCCACGTTCTGCTGATTATTCACCAGCACCTGGTACCGCGCCGTCAGCGTGTTGTTGGGAGTAACCTGCCAGTCGAAGCGCGGGCTGACGTTGGCGCGGGTTTGCGGAGCCAGCACCGCCGCCGTGGTTTGTATCGGAAGGCCTGTCCCCGTGTCGATTGCCGTCGTAGCGTCGATTGCATCGGCCGCATCAATCTTGCGCAGCTCCGAATTAAAGAACAACGAAAGCTTCTTGTTCAGCGCACCGCTCACATTGCCGCTGTACATCTCTGAGTGATATGGCGGAACGCTCGTCAGCACATAGGGATCGCGCGTATTAAACACCGAGTTGTTCTCATTAAACATCAGTTGCCCGCGCCATTTGTCCGAACCAGGCTTCGTGAAAACCTCGATGCGTCCATATCCCGCCTTGTCATACGCGGCCGAAAACGGATTCTGATTGATGCGTATCTCACGGATGGCCGACTTCGGCGGCAGCGTTCCGTTGGAGAAGCCGTCAATATAGATCTGTCCGCCGTTGGGACCCACTGAAGGCCCAGCCAGTGCGAGCAAATCCTGCTCCAACTCGTCCGGATCGTCGGAGAGCGCTTCCAGGTCCTCGCCTTTAAGAATCGTCGCGCTGGCGTTGTTCTCCGGATTGACGTCCACCGTGGTGCCCTCGCTCTCCACCGTGACCTGCTCCTTCTTCACCGCGATGTCGAGGGCAATGTCGAGCTGCTGCGCCTGTCCGGCTGGAATGATGACATTCGCCATCACGTAAGGAGTGAAACCCGCAGCCGTGGCGTTCACGGTCACGTTCCCCGCGGGCAGCCCCCGCACCACATAGTTGCCCTGCTTATCGCTGACCGCCTTTTGCGTCTCGCCCCCCGGAGCCGTCACCGAGACCGCAGCACCAACCACCACCGCGCCCGAGGGATCGGTGACCTGCCCGTGCAAGCTGCCCCTCGCCTGCTGTGCCCACATGGAAGCGCCTGAAATAATGGTCAGAAAGATTACAACGGTGAAGCGCGCACAAGCCCTCACCTTTAATAGCTTCGGCAAAACAAACATGCAGCCATCCTTGTTGGTATCTGTTTACTGTTCTTCTCCGGCCGGAGCGCTAGCCAGCGACCATGGAGTCAGGAATGATTGCGCGCTCTGCTCTGGAGCGGCAGTAAGTATCGGCTCGACTCCGCCAAGCAGCGTTACGGCCATCGGTGGCCGCGTCGCCGAACCCTCCGTGCTCACGATCATCACGGCTTCACCCTTCGTCAGGTCGCCCAGCGTTGCCGCGGGCAAACGAGCCAGCATCTGGTTCAGGTCTCCCGGTGCGTGTGCACCTTGCCCCGATGCCGCAGCCGGAGGCGCGCCACCGGCCTTCATAAGTTTCAACCGCATCCCAATCCCCTGTGCTAGCTGTGCCGGAAGATTCTTCATCTGCGAATCCTCCGTGACCTTCACCGTCACCGGCTTCTTCGTCGCCAGATCCTGAACCGTCAGCGTACCCTGCGCAGCGTCAATCACTGTCACCAGTCCAGCAATGTTGCGGAAGCTTCCAGCCACAATCTCTTCGGCCGTAAGCTTCGTCCCGTCCTCATTCTTGTTCCCCTTTGCGTGCAGCTGATCGCCGGGATGAATATCGCTGAGCTTGGCGTCCGTCGCATCTTCCCACTTCATCGAGTCCGGCGCATATCGCTTGTAGGTCGTCTGTGGAGTCGTGCTCACAACCACCGTCTGCCCACCCACCGAAAGCGTAATGCTGCCCGCCTGTAGATCCACCTGCTTCACCAGGCCACCAACTCCTCGCCGCCAGTCCTGCAGCTCCTGCTGCTTCACCTTCGTAATGTCTTGCAGCTTCATCACCACCACGGACCTTGCATCCAGCGTCACTCCATCGCCCTCAACCGCACCTAACACCAGCACCCGGTCCCCAACCTGCAGATCGGTTATTTGGATTGCCGTCGCGCCCTTCAGGTCCTTTGCCCCCGGAGCCGTGCGAATGAGTCGTGCCCCCGGCTGTACCTTCACTTCCACCTTGCTCCCTTGGTCGGTGGCCAAAGAAAGATCCGTGCCGCTGACCTTCACAATGGAACCAACCTTCCTCACCCCGCCAGCCGGAGATGACTGCGAACCAGCCTGTGCAAAAACTTCTGCGCCAACCACGGCCAGCAACAGCGCCAGTGCAACACTCTTAAGGACGTATTTCCTCATAGCTTCTCCGACCTGAGTTCCCAAACAAAGTTTTGGCGATAAGGCTCACTCATTTGTAACCCGGAGCCATGCGGCAAAATGTTGAGTTTTGTTTCATTTCTCAAAGTTTTCAACCCTCAACAAGCTACAATCCTTCGCAGGATGCAAACACACGGTAACACTTCTCATCCTAACCGACTGTGACTCTGCAAGGACTGCTGCACAAGGTCAGCCACTGCGCCTTGGCTTGCGTCTCGTTATGGATAGCCGTTCTCATGGCCGCGCCTCACCCTGCGCTCGCACAAACCTCCGCCACTCGAATTCTGGACGCCTTCAACGGCCAGAAGGTTACGTCTGTCGAGCTTGCGGGCCGCCCCGGCCTTGATGACCGCGATCTCCTGCCGCTTCTGGAGCAACACGCCGGAGAGCCCTTCGACCGCGACAAAGTTGAGCATTCCGTGGCCGCCCTCAAAGCCACCGGAAAATTCCAGGATGTGCAGCTCAGCGTGCTTCCGGAAGTCGAGGGCGTACGCGTGCTGTTGATCCTCCAGCCGGGGCTCTACTTTGGAATCTATTCATTTCCCGGTGCCAAAAATTTCCCTTATTCCCGATTGCTTCAGGTCGCCAACTATCCCCCCGACGGCCCCTACAATCGCATTGATCCCGCCAACGCCTCACAGGCCTTGGTAAAGTTCTTTCAGCAGAACGGATATTTCCTCGCCACGGTCGATCCCCACATCGAGCCAGACGCCGCGCACGGCATCGTAAACGTCCGATTTGATATCACTCTCGGCCGCCATGCCAACTTCGGAACCGTCACTTTAGAGGGAGCTTCTCCCGCCCAGACCTCGCTCCTGCAAGCAAAGCTCAAGAGCAAACTGGCACGGCTTCGCAGCTCGGCCATTCGACAAGGCAAGTCCTACACCCTTAAGACCGTTCAAAACGCCACCGTCTACATGCAGAACGCGCTGGTCAAGCAGGACCGCCTCGGTGCCCAGGTGCAGATGGTCGGAGCCGAGTATGACCCTGCCACCAATCGCGCCAACATCAGCTTCCACGTCGCAGCCGGTCCTCTCGTACGAGTTCAGCTCACGGGTGCTCATGTCTGGAAGGCCACCCAGCGCCGCCTGCTCCCTGTCTACCAGCAGGTTGGTGTCGATGACGAACTGGTGCAGGAAGGACGCCGGAATCTGATCTCCCACTTCCAGTCCAAGGGATTCTTTGACGCCACGGTCGAAACCACCGTAAGCCATCAGGGAACCGGCGAAACCATCCAATACAAAATTGTTCGCGGTCCCAAGCACAAGGTCTCCACCGTCTCCATCGACGGCAACAAAACCCTCGGAGATCCACAGCTCCTCGCCCACGTCTCCGTCAAACAAGCCAAGTTTCTCTCGCGCGGACTTTACAGCGAAACCCTGCTCCGCTCCAGCGTCAAGAACCTTGAGGCCACTTACCACGCCGAGGGCTTCAGCTCCGTAAAGGTAACGACCAAGGTCGAAGGCAAAGGCAGCAACATCGACGTCACCTTCTTCGTCGACGAAGGTCCACGCGACATAGTGAGCGAGTTGAACGTTGTGGGCAACACCACCATGCCGATCGCCCAACTTGTGCCCAAGGGTCTCAAGCTCACCGCCGGCCAGCCCTACTCGCAAAGCAAAGCCAATGACGACCGCCGCAACATCACCGTCAAATACCTGGAGAGCGGATACCTGATCTCGTCCTTCCGCGAGGTCGTCAAAAGCGAGCGCGGCGCTCCTCACAATCTCACCGTCACCTACCAGATCACCGAGGGTCCAAAGGTAACCACCTCCAGCGTCGTCACCCTCGGAATCCTCCACACCCGCCAGCTCTTCATCGACCGTTCCTCCAAGTTCACCCTCCACGCGCCGCTCACCACCGGTGGCATGTTGACCGCTGAATCGCGTCTATACTCGCCCGGAATCTTCGATTGGGCCGAAGTCACGCCCCGCCGTCCCATCACCACCCAGACGCAGGAAGACGTCTTGGTCAAGGTGCACGAAGCGAAGCGCAACACCCTCACCTACGGTTTCGGCTTTGAAGTAGTCAATCGCGGAGGCAGCTTGCCCAGCGGAACCGTGGCCGTTCCCGGTCTTCCGCCCGTAGGCGTAAGCTCCAGCTTCGTAACCAGCGAGCAAACCTTCTGGGGACCGCGTGGGTCGGCGGAATACACCCGGCGAAACATCTTTGGCCTCGCCGAAAGCCTCACTCTCGGAACCCTCGACGGACGTCTCCTGCAACGTGCCTCCGCCAGCTTTCAGAATCCAAGCTTTCGCGGCACCAGCTTTGCCAGCAACCTGAACGCCAGCTTCGAGCACAACAGCGAAAATCCCGTCTTCACCGATCTCCTCGAAGTTGCTGGATTTCAGCTCCAAAAGCCGCTGAATCACAACAAGACGCAGAATCTCTTCCTGCGCTACAGCTACAGCTACACCCACATCACCAACCTCATCATCCCTGACCTCGTGCCCAACAGCGACCTCAACGTGCGCCTCTCAACTTTCTCCGCAACTTACTCGCGTGACACTCGCGACAGTCCTGTGGACGCCACCCGCGGCATCTATCAGAGTGTGGAAGCCGACGTGAATCCTCAATCCCTGGGCTCCAGCGTGGGCTTTGCCAAGCTCCTGGGGCAGACTGCAAGTTACAAGAAACTCCCCGGCTCGGTGGTTTGGGCCAACAGCGTCCGTCTCGGCTTTGACCCGCCATTTCCCAACAGTCACGTCCCACTCTCGCAGGAGTTCTTCTCCGGTGGCGGCAGCACCCTGCGCGGCTTTCCTCTCGACGGCGCGGGCCCGCAACGCAACATTCCAGTCTGCAGTGCCAATCAGACTCTGAACTGCCCGCAGATCGCGGTCCCCGACGGCGGACGCCAGCTCCTTATCGTCAACTCCGAATTTCGCATCCCACTCCCTATATACAAGGGACTCGGCGTTGCGGCCTTCTACGACGGCGGCAACGTTTTCAAGTCCATTGGGTTTCACGGTGAGTACACCAATACGGTCGGCGGAGGACTGCGCTATGCCACCCCGGTCGGTCCCATACGATTCGACATCGGCTACAACCTGAACTCGCCGCGAGGCGTCAGCTCAACTCAGTTCTTCGTCACCCTTGGTCAGGCGTTTTAAAGCACGGCATTCAAGAAGCAAGCATTTTTGAGGACGCAGTCATTTTGAACGGACTTCCTGATAATCCGCTGAACTCCGGGACAAATGATGTCATACCCGGCAGCCGCCGTCCCGCCCGCTGGCCTCGCATTGCCCTCTGGACTCTGGCGGTGTTGCTCGGCATCGTAGCCGTTGCCGTCATCGGAGCCTCTCTGCTCCTGCGCAGCCAGCGATTCCACAACTACGTGCTCACCCGTGTGCAGCAGGAGGCAAGCATCAGCCTCGGCGTCCCCGTCGAGTTGCAGAACTATACTCTGCACTTCAACGGAATCAATTCCACCGCCGATCTCTACGGCCTCACCGTCCACGGAGCCGCGCCCTACACCAATCCTCCGCTCCTGCAACTGCCTCATGCCCGAATCGGCGCCCGCATCGTCTCCCTTCTGCGCCAGAAGTGGTATCTCAGCGAACTCCTCGTCGATAGCCCCATCGTGCAGCTTCGCGTAGACTCCGACGGCACCAGCAATCTTCCCCGCTCCCACGGAAACTCCAACGGCGTGCAGCCGCTCTTCGATCTCGCCATCCGCCACGCTCAGCTCACCGGCGGCCAAATCTATTACAACGACCGCCAGAACTCGCTCGACGCCGATTTCCGTAACCTCGCTCTCAATGCCGCCTTTGACCCCTCGCGCAATCTCTACGCAGGCCAGCTCGCGTATTCCGACGCGCAACTACGAAGCGGTGCCTTTGAGCCGATTCCCCACGCTCTCAGCCTACAGTTTGAGATGACTCCCTCGCACCTCGATCTCCGCCAGGCCGAGCTGCGCAGCGGAAGATCCACTCTGGCCTTCACCGCCACCGTCGACGATTCCAGCAATCCACGCCTCGCCGCCGTCTACCACTCGTCCGTCGATGCCTCGGACCTTCGCCGCATCTTGCACCTTGCGCAACTTCCCACCGGCCTCCTCCAACTTGACGGACACGCCGCCTACATTCCCAACCCCGCCCAGCCCGCTCTCAATGCGCTCACCCTCGAAGGCACCTTGCGCAGCGACCGCCTCGATTTTTCGCTGCCCGGGGTGCCGAATAATAACGCTACGCCGAATAACGGAGCTCAGCCCCTGCGCACCCAGGCCCGCGCCATTCGCGCATCATATGCCCTATCCAATGGCAACGCCGAACTCCGCTCCCTCACCGCTTCCCTGCTCTCCGGAACCCTTGACGCCCAGGCATCGCTCCGCAATCTGACCGCCGAGCAGCTCGGCACCGCTCATCTCAAGCTCAGCGGAATCTCACTCGCCGATCTCAAGCAGCTCGCCGCCCCTGCCGCAGCCAACAATCTCGTCCTCGGCGGAACCGTGCAGGCCACCTCCGACGCATCCTGGAAGGGTTCGCTTCGCACCCTCCTGGCCACAGCCGACGCCTTCATCGACGCTTCGGCCCGAGCGCCGCAGCCGGAGGGCCGCCTTGGGCCCGTACCCAGTTGCGAAGCTCCTTGCGCTTCGCCCAGCACGATTCCCATCGCCGGTCAGCTTCACGCTGCTTTCCGCAACAGCGATCAGCAACTCACCCTCCGCCAGAGCTTTCTACGCACCCCGCGCACCACCCTCACCTTCGATGGCACCGCCGGTCAGCATTCGCAAATGAACCTCTCCGCCAACGCCTCGGATCTCCACGAACTCGAGTCCATCGCCGCCATCTTCAGCCCGCCTGCCCAGCCGCTCGCGCTCTATGGCACTGCTTCGTTCGCCGGAACCCTCTCTGGCTCCATCTCCGCGCCGCATCTGCAAGGCCAGCTCAGCGCTTCCAACCTTCACCTGCGTGGTACCCCGTGGAAACTCCTGCACGCTCATCTCGACGCAACTCCCGCCGCCTTGGAGATCCAATCCGGAGAGCTTTCGCCTCAACCCGCCAAAGGTGTTCCCCCCGGTGACATCACCTTCAGTGGTCGTGCCCAGCTCGCCCACTGGCGTTTCACCCCTGACTCTCCCATCCAGCTCGCCCTTAACGCCCAGCGTCTGGATGCTTCGCAACTCTCGCGCCTCGTCGGTCTCACCACTCCCGTCAGCGGAACTCTCAACGCCCAGCTGCAACTCCACGGCTCCGCCCTCAGCCCCATCGGCCAGGGAAACCTCACTCTCCTTCACGCCTCTGTCACCGGAGAGCCCATCCAGTCTGTCGCCGTGAGCTTCAACGGAGATGGCACCGCCCTTCACGCCAATGTGAACCTCTCCATGCCCGCTGGCCTCGCCTCCGCCGTGCTTACCTACAACCCCAAGCAGCGCAGCTACCAGGCGCAGCTTCAGGCCCACAACCTTCAGCTTGATCGCCTCCAAACGGTCAAATCTCGCAATCTCGCCATCGCCGGAGCCATGAACCTGGATGCCACCGGCAGCGGCACTCTCGACGATCCGCAGCTCACCGCAACCCTCCAGATTCCGCAGCTCCACGCTCATGGCGAAGTCCTCGACAACCTCGCGCTTCACGCCGACGTCGCCCGCCACCTAGCAACTCTCACCCTGCAAACTCGCGCTCTCAATACCCAGCTCACCGGCCACGCCACCGTGCAACTCACCGGAGACTTCCAGGCCGAAGCCAACTTGGATTCCCAGCCGATTCCGTTGCAACCGATCTTTGCCGCCTATGCGCCCGATCAAACCTCCGGCGTCACAGGACAAACCGAGTTGCACGCCACCCTGCGCGGCCCTCTGCGCCATCGCGAGCTCATCGAGGCCCACCTCATCGTTCCCGAGCTCAACCTTCAGTATCAAAAGTCCGTCGCCCTGGCGCTCACCGCTCCTATCCACGCCGACTACGTCAACGGAGTGCTGAACCTCCAGCGCACCGGCCTTCGTGGCACCGGAACCGATCTGCAGTTCCAGGGCTCCGTGCCGGTCCTGGATCGCAGCAAGCCAATGGCGCTCTTGCTCCTGGGCTCGGTCGATCTCCAACTGGCCCAGCTCTTCGATCCCGATGTGACCAGCTCCGGTCAGCTCCGCTTCAACATCAATTCCTACGGAGCTCGCAGCGATCTCAACCTGCAGGGGGCCGTGCAGATCGTCAACGCAAACTTCGCCATCGCCGGTGCGCCCTTGGGAGTTTCCAACGCCACCGGAACTCTCGCGCTCACTCCTGACCGCCTCAACATCACCAACTTTTCGGCCACCATGGGCGGCGGAAAAGTCACTGCCCGGGGCGGACTTCTCTTCCGTCCCGCATTGCAATTTGACGTGGTCCTCTCCGGCCAAGGCATCCGCATGTTGTATCCCGACGGAGTTCGTCAGGGATTGAGCGCCGACCTCACCCTCACCGGAAACCCTGCGCAAGCTACTCTGCGCGGACAGGTCAACGTCGATCAACTCTCCTTTACCCCGGACTTCGACCTGTCGAGTCTTTCTTCCTTCGGCAACGGCGTCGAGGAACCTCCCTCGCGAGGCTTTGCCGCCAATCTTCAGCTCAACGTCGCCCTGCGCTCCAGCCAGAACGTGAACCTCGTGAGCCGCACCATGAGCGCCAGTGGAGCGGCCAACCTGCGCGTCACCGGAACCGCTGCCCAACCCGTCGTTCTAGGACGCATCAACCTCACCTCCGGCGACCTGCTCTTCCAGGGAAACCGCTACGTGTTGCAAAGTGCTGTCGTCGACTTTGTGAACCCTTCGCGCACCGATCCCAACGTCAACGCCTCCGTCACCACCACCATCCAGCAATACAACATCGGCATACGCTTTGAAGGTCCGGTCGACCAGCTCCGCGCCTCTTACTCATCCAACCCTGCGCTGCCACCCGCCGACATCATCAACCTCATTGCCTTCGGAAAAACTCAGGAAGCCGCCAACGCCACCGCCACCACGGCCAACCAGACCGCCGAACAGAGTATTGCCTCGGCCGTCAGCGGACAGGTCACCAGCCGCCTCCAGAAGATCGCCGGCCTCTCCTATCTCTCCGTGGACCCAACCCTCGGCAACAGCCAGCAAAACGCCGGAGCCACCGTCACCGTGCAGCAGCGCGTCACCAGTAAGATCTTCGTCACCTACTCCAGCGATGTAACCAGCACCCAGCCCCTCCAGCAGGTCATCCAGCTTCAGTACCAGGCCACGCCCACGGTTTCCCTAACTGGAACACGCGATCAAAATGGCGGCTTCGCCCTGGAAACCCGCATCACTCGCAACTGGTGAAACGCATCCATAGAACTGGAGAATTGGCCCCAATTTCGCCCTTCTGAGCTCCTCCTATGCTTTTACTTATGCCTCCTATCAAAACTTTCAATGCAAAGGGTTTTCTTTTGAATTGTTCGTACCGTCTTCTGCCTTTACCCTATATCTGTATTGCAAACCATAGCCTCGCCACCCTTTTCGAGGAGATACATGTCGAACGAACTGCGTAACTTTTTGACACTTAGCTACGACGAACTTGAAGAACTCAACCTCAAAGCTAAGGAACAGCGGAAGAACCGCGTAGCCCTTCACACCATTCAGGAGGAGCGCCTCAAGTACCTGAAGGACGAGAAGCGCATTAAAGCCGTAACCGTCATGTTCAGCGACCTCGAAGGCCGCCTGCACCTGCTCGACTACGACAAGAAGTTCCTTATCGGCAGCTACGACAACCTCACCTTCGATGGTTCCTCGATCCGCGGCTTTACCGCACAGCACGAGAGCGATCTCCGCCTCATCCTGGATTGGACCGCCTTCTACTGGGTGCCCTCCGACGTATTTGGCACCGGCAAGGTGATGATCTTCGGCGAAGTCATCGACAAGCACGGCAAGCCGTACTCCGGCGACATCCGTGGCGTCCTCAAGGGCTACGCCGCCGAAAAGTTCAAGTCCGACGACTACACCCTGAACGCCGCCAACGAGATCGAAGGATTCCTCTTCAACGGCAAGGAAGCCGAGCAGGACTACTACAAGACCGGAAAGTTCGAGTACATCGATGGCGGCGGCTACTACCACTCGCTGCCCGGCGATCCTCTGCGCCGCTTCATTGACACTGCCGCGGAAGTTCAGCGCGCCATGGGCTTCCAGAACGAAAAGGACCACGCCGAGGTTGCGCCCTCGCAGTTTGAAATCAACTACAACTACGGTGACGTGGTTGCCGCCGGCGATCAGATCCAGCTCTACAAGCTGATCTGCCGCCAGGTCGCCAACAACATGGGATACACCGCAAGCTTCCTGCCCAAGCCGGTGGCCGGCGTCAACGGCAGCGGCATGCACACCAACGTATCGGTGAGCAAGGGTGGCAAGAACCAGTTCTGGGACCCCAAGGGCCTGGAGAAGGTAAGCCAGTTCGCATGGGACTTCGTTGATCGCATCCTGACCGTCGGCGACGACATCTGCCTGCTGCTCAACCCCAGCGTCAACGCCTATCGCAGACTTGATCCGCACTTCGAAGCTCCGAACCAGCTAAAAGCTTCGGCCATCGACCGCGGTTCCATGATCCGCATCCCCATCGGCAACGAGCGTAGCGCGCGCCTCGAAGTTCGCGCCGTAGCGCCCGATGCAAATCCCTACCTGGTTCTGCTCTCGGTCTTCAAGACTGGTATCGACGGCAAAATCGCGCAGATTGAAAACCTCCGCCAGGCGCATCGCTACCTGCCGGATAACATCTACTCCGCGCTCGATCTCTTCCGTGCCTCGGAGTGGGTCAGCACCTTGCTTGGTGACGACGTGAAGGAGCGCTACGCGGAGTTGAAGCAGAACTCCGCCGACCGCTGCCCGCGCCTGCTAGGCACGATTGTGAAGCCCGCCGAAATCCAGTTCCACCACGCGGTCTACAACCAGTTCCTCTGGAATGAGTTCTAGAATTGTGTCGCATTGTCGCAGAGTAAGCCCCGGCTTCGTGCCGGGGCTTTTTACGTTTTGATAACTGGCAATTTATGACAATCGGAGTGAACGCCCATCGATATACTTCCTCGTTAATACCTCGCCTTTGGTTAATACCCGCCGAGGCAATCCTTCTGAAATCCGCGCAACCATTTACCATCCAGCCAACATCGGCTTCCCAACGATTAACCTCTTCTATAACAGTTCTTTTTTACCCAACCATGTACTTTTTCGATACCAGAGTCTCAGCTTCTACCGCAAATCGTCTGTGGAAATCCAACGCATCCCCCTCCAACGCCAGCAAATATGCCCCATCGGCACCCCGGCCATCTTCCGAGGGCCATTGCCCAATCGGTACACATACCCTCTAACGCAGCGAGGCCCGGATTTCTCCGGGCCTCTGCATTAAATTGCAAAATTTGCTTATTTCGGTGTCGCTAGGTATCCGGATATTTCGTCCTTCGTTACGTTGAATACCACGATCTCATAGAGATGTTTGTCGCGTCCCGTATAGAACTGTAACGGTTCTCCCAGCGTGCGATCTTTCTTCTCAATCGTGTGATCGTCCGCATAAACATTGAGTGTAAAGCGCGACTTCTTCGCATCCGTCTTCTTCAACTCCAGGCTCACGGTGGAAATTGGTCTGCGCTGTTTTCTCCTCAGCGTGAACTCGAAATAATTGCGGTCGCCCTTGTGTTTCAGGAACTCCAACTCATCATGATTTTTCGCAATTAATCCGCTGTGTACGTTCAAATCGCCGATTGCTGTTTCCAGTCTCGCCTTGGTCGCAGCCAGGTCGCTGCGTGTGCTGGCGATATCGCTTTGCGCGCCGCCCAACTGGGTCTTCACTCCGCTCACTGCCGTGTTCACGTTGGCAACTTCCTTGTTCGTTGCCTGCTGTTCAGCCGCTAATTTCGCGGCTGCGCGCTCCTGTTGCGCCTTCAACTCACCGGTCCGTTTTGACAGCTCTTCCTGCGTCATTCCAACCTTGGAACCAAGCGCTTCCATTCCCGCTTCAATGTTCTTGTTGGTCAGATGAAGTTTGTCTTCGATCACCTTTGTCTCGGCGCTCTGCTGCTTCGCGCC
Organism: uncultured Acidobacteriaceae bacterium; assembly: GCA_964559875.1. Classification (GTDB taxonomy): domain Bacteria; phylum Acidobacteriota; class Terriglobia; order Terriglobales; family Acidobacteriaceae; genus TOLSYN. The sequence continues at coordinate 93,207 of CAZLJQ010000010.1, read as the reverse complement.
GGCTTCCAGCGAACTCACGCGGCCGCGAAGATCGACAATCAGGTACAGCGCGACTGCAAATAAAATGATGACGACAACGCCTGCAGCGACCAAGGCTGTTGGACTGATGCGTCTCTCCGCAGGTTCACCCTCTACGGTCTCAAGCATGATGTGGAACTCCTATTGAAAACTTGACTGCACCGATTGTTCCAGCGTAACTCACCAGTGTCAAACCTTCACCTTACTCCTTCGCAACCCTTCGGTACTACATAGAAATAAATTGCGAGACGCTGGCCTGAACTGAACAGTTTGGCTTCGTTCGTGCAGAAGCATAGCTAAGAAGAACTGAGGATTCGCACCATTTGATCGTTTTCGATTTCGGGCCTTTCAGGGCGAAAGGCAGAGATCGTGGCTGTCGGGAAATTATTTGGAGAGCAGCTCACCTGGAGACAGACGCACGCCTCTTATGAGGAAGTCCGTGCAGCAAATGACGCACCACGTGCACAGCAAGAGAGAGAGTACATGAAATTCGTTCGAATGTTCCTTCTGGTTCTACTAGTCGCAGTCGCATCTGGTATAGCTCCGTCTATCGGAAACGCGCAATCCAGCGCAGGCGTCCCTAATCCCGCAGCAGAGCCGCCAGCAGTTCAAATTCTCAGTCCGCTTGCTGGTCAGATGCTGAACGAAAACTTCGTTGATATTCGATTTGAACTCGTGCGTCCCGCGCTGAGTGACGAGCCCAACTTCCTAGTCCAACTCGACAGCAACGATCCCATCAATACCAGCGACACCGATTACACTTTCTCCGATCTGCAACCCGGCCTTCACACGGTTCGCGTAACGCTGGTTGATGCGAATAATGTACCGGTCCAGGGCGGAACTGCGATCGTTCGTTTCAAGGTCCCCTCTTCTTCGCAACCCGCACAGAACGACGGATCGCCACATTCACCACAGCATTTCACTCGATTCCTTTCCGGTGCCGCACCCGCCGCTCCAATTCCGCCAGAGTTGCGTAACGATGGCGATACCATTCTCCCGTTGGCAGGCAGTCCATTGCCATTGATCTCTATCGTTGGCTTCGGTCTTTTGCTTGGCGGTGCGGTACGAGCCATGCGCGGACGCTGAGTAAAGGCCGCTAATTCGAGCTCACAACAGTGTTGCCGCCGCGTCTCTCCGCATCCAAGATGTATCCCGGCACCAAGCCGTGGCCAAGAAGGACCTTCCAACTGTGTCTCCCAAGAATTCAGCACGCACAAACTCAAGCATTAAGCACGTTCGCCGCTACCTATCTCCATTTCTTTTGTTTTCCGGCGTCGCCGTGCTGGGCTATGCAGGATTCCAATACGGTGCGATGCTCATTGAGCAACGTCACCTCCAGGCTCTTTGGCGTCAGCAGCAAGTGATTCTTCGTGCAGACGGCCAGGGTGTTACGGCAATGCGGCGCAGTACTGGCCTGACGCGAATCTCGATTCCAAGCATCCAGCTTTCCGCGGTAATGGTGGAGGGCACAGACGGGCTGTCGCTAATGGTCGGCCCAGGGCACATGCTCGGCACAGCCGAGCCCGGAGAGCCCGGGAACTCCGTCATCACTGCGCACCGCGACACATTCTTCCGCAATATCATGCGCGTGCGTCCGGGCGATCCCATCATCATTGAGCGCGATAGCCACAGCTTCACCTACACAGTCGAGGGCTTCCGTTTCGTCAAAGCATCCGATATTTCCGTTGCGGCGCCGGCCACTGACAACCGGCTCACGCTGGTCACCTGTGATCCGGCCTATCATTTGGGTGCCGCGCCGCAAAGGCTGGTTGTGGTCAGCAAACTGGCGACGCAGACTCCTGCTTCGCCCAGCGTTGCAGTGTGGAAGCAGCCGCAATCCCTCGTGCAGGCAAAGCAAGAGATGGCGAAGGCTGCAGCAAAACAGTAAACACTTTGTTCCTCACTCGACCTCAACCTTTATCGCCGCCAAGGCGCGCACTGTTTACAATGGAACAGTGCAGACACAGTATGACGCGATCGTAATTGGCGGAGGGATCATTGGACTCTCACTGGCGCGGGAATTGTCCCGGCACTCAGCGCGAGTTCTTTTGATCGAACGGCGAGAGCCTGGACAAGAGGCATCGCATGCCGGCGGCGGAATGATTGCCGATCTCGATCCGGTACTCCCTGTCGAATTATGTGAGCTTGCGCACCGCAGCGCAAAGCTGTATCCGGCTTTTGTTCATGAGCTTCAATCCGAATCGGAATGTGCCATCGATCTGCGTGATGCGGGTGTGATTGCCTTTGAGGAGCACCGCATTGCGGAGAGCGAAGGCATTTGCGCCATTACCGCCGAGCAGGCGCTCGCGCTTGAACCAAAGCTTTCCATACCACCCGATTCTCCTTACACGATGAAGGAGCGCGCCGTAGATCCGCGCGATCTGGTGGCTGCGCTTCTATCCGCTCTGCAAAAACGCGGCGTGCAGATAATCAGGGGCGAAGCGGTTGTAAAGGTTCTCATGGAGCATGGCTCCGCCAGCGGAGTGCTCACGGATCATGCGTCCTATGCCGCTCCGCGCATCGTGAATTGCGCTGGGGCATGGGCGGCGCAGATTGAGGGAGCTAAGCTGCCGACCGCACCGGTGAAGGGACACATGGTGGCGCTCGCGTTTCCAGAAGAGTTGGCTATGAATCCAGCGGAGCGCGAGCAGAAGCGCGTATTGCGTCATGTGCTGCGCTCGCGCTGGTGCTACATCATTCCCCGGAGCAATGGGCGCTACGTTGTGGGCAGCACGGTAGAGCCCGCCGGCTTTGATAAGTCACTGAACGCCTACCGCGTGAAGCGATTGCAGGAGGCTGCCGCCCGTGTGATTCCACAGTTTGCCGAGGCGAAGATCGCCGAGGCATGGACCGGCCTTCGTCCTGGAACCCCGGATAATCTTCCCCTACTGGGCGCTACCCGAACGAGCGGATACTTTGCGGCGACTGGGCACTATCGCGACGGAATCTTACTCACTCCAGTAACGGCGGAGGTGATGTGCGCGCTGGTGCTTGAGGGAAAGACGCTGCTTCCTCTCGAACGTTTCTCTCCGCAACGCTTCTAGCTTTGGACGGCGTGTTCTGCTTCCATCAGCATCCCAGTGTTATGCCTCTAGGCCTGCCTCCGATGGCAGGCCTAGAGGGTTGAGAAAGGATGTTCCCCGCCATGTCTTCTACCGCAATTGCCTTTGCCAAGAAAAACGAAGCGCGCTTTCTAGAAGAGCTGAAAACGCTTCTTCGGATTCCCAGCGTCAGCACACTTCCAGAGCATAAGGGCGACATCGCTAAAGCTGCCGAATTTGTGGCTGCAGAGCTGCGGCGCATCGGTATCGAACACGTCGAAGTCATCCCGACCGAAGGCCATCCCTTGGTGTATGGCGACTGGCTGCACCAAGCGGGAAAACCAACTGTGCTGATCTACGCGCATTACGATGTGCAGCCGGCCGAGCCTCTCGACGAATGGCTATCGCCTCCCTTTGAGCCTACGGAGCGCAATCAGAATCTGTATGCGCGCGGAGCCGTGGACGACAAAGGACAGCTATGGATGCAGATTAAGGCTCTCGAATCGCTGTTCGCCGCCGATGGAAAACTGCCGGTAAATGTGCGGCTGATCTTTGAAGGCGAAGAAGAAGTTGGGGGCGAAGCCGTTGAGAGGTTTGTGCACGAACATGGTGAACGCCTCAAAGCCGATGTTGCGCTGATCTGCGATACAGAGCTGTTTGCACCGGAGCTTCCAACGCTGTGCGTCGGCCTGCGAGGGCTGGTCTATACCGAGATCGAAGCCCGTGGTGCAGCCACGGATCTGCACTCTGGAGTCTATGGAGGCGCTGCACCGAATCCGTTTTTTGCCCTTTGCCAGATCATCAGCAAGCTCAAGGACGAAGATGGCCGCATTCTCATCCCGGGCTTCTACGACCAGTGGGCCTCGCCCACCGATGCGGAATTGAAAGCATGGAAGTCGCTACCATTCGACGAGGAACACTATCGCAAGACGGAAGTAGGCTCGACGGTGTTGACCGGAGAGAAAGATTACTCCGTGCTCTATCGAACCTGGGCTCGCCCCACTCTTGAGGTACACGGCATGCCCGGCGGATTCATCGGAGCCGGAGCCAAGACCGTGATTCCGACAAAGGCTTCCGCGAAGGTCTCCATGCGCATGGTGCCCAACCAGAACCCCGATGACATCGTGGAGAAGTACATCAACTATGTGAAGTCGCTTACGCCGAAAGGAATTCAGATCAACATAAAGGTTTACTCGAAGGGAAAGGCTGTAGTCGTAAGCACTGACAACATTTATATCAAGGCCGCAAACCAGGCGCTGCACGAAGTCTTCGGGAAAGAAACGGTCTACACACGCACCGGCGGCTCAATCCCCATCGTCGGACAGTTCCAGGAAGATTTGAAGATACCCTCGGTGATGATGGGGCTCGGTTTGCCGGATGACAACATTCACGCTCCCAACGAAAAGTTCCACATCCCAAACTTCTACAAGGGTATCGAGTCTGTGGTTCGCTTCCTCTCGATCCTGGGGAAGTAGCTCTCCACCTCGGTGAGGCAGGCCCGGCGAAACCCGGGCCTTTTGACTGCTTCCAGCTTCTTGCGTTTGGCGGGCTTGTCACCTAGGCTAGGAATGCTCTGCCGCTTCATTCTCCCGAGACGTTTAGTGCAGCTCACAGCTGGCGCACGCGTGCGCCATTGCACGATTGCCGGTGCACATTGCGCGACTTCTCCGGGCGTTGCTACATGGACGGTGCATCCTATTGTGGTTTTGCACAGCGACCCACAACAAATGGGGTTTTATCTCTTGACTCCCCCTTACGGCGCTCGATAGAGTGGCAACAACTTGCGAGGCGGACCTCTCTGGCGAAAGCTCCAGAGGGCTCGGGGGTTTCCGAGCAACCAGCCACCACTCGCGCAGCGCCCTCCGGGTTTTGAATGGACGGCGTATGAAGGCAGCTCCCAGCCGGGGCTCGCTTACTTTCAGTTAGCAGACCGCCGAATTTGCGGAAGACGCACTTGGTCCGGCGGCCAGCGCGAGAATCTAAGCCGCTACGCTCAGGGAGCGGGCGCAAGGAGTATATAGTTGCTGAAACTGAAGAAACTCCAGATTCTGGGCTTCAAGTCCTTTTGCGACCGCACCGAGCTAAAGTTTCCCGGTGACGGCATCGCGGCCATTGTGGGCCCGAACGGCTGCGGTAAGTCGAACATCTCCGACGCCGTAAGCTGGGTGCTTGGAGAGCAGAGCGCTAAGAGCCTGCGCGGGGCGCACATGACCGACGTGATCTTTGCCGGCACGCGTGAGCGTAAGCCCACCGGCATGGCCGAGGTGACGCTACACCTGGTGGATCCGCAGGTGTACGAAGGCCGAATCGACACGCCTGTCATCGAGATTCAGAACGATATGCCCGAGCAGGACTGGGATGAGTCCACGCTGAGCGCCCAACGTGAGCGCGAGGTGGAAGAGTACACAGAAGAAGTGCGTCCCGGGCAGGCCGATGAAATTGAATTAGCCACAGCTAGCGATCTTTCCGCCGCCACTCCGTCGCAGTCTGCAAGCGACGGGGCTTCCTCTGTGTCTCCGGAGGTTACAGCCTCCGGAGACCAAGGTAGCCAAGCTGCTTTGAGTGCGAACCAGAGCGCCAGCCAGAGCAACCCGCAGGTGGTGCTCAAGATTCGCCGCCGTAAGTTCAAGACGACATTCAAGAAAGGCGAGATTGCGGTTACTCGCCGCCTGTTCCGCACCGGTGATAGCGAATACCTGCTGAACGGCAAGCTCTGCCGCCTGCGCGACATTCAGGACATTTTCATGGGCACCGGTCTTGGGCCGGAGTCCTATGCGCTCATCGAGCAGGGGCGCATAGGGCAGATTCTCAGCTCGAAGCCCACCGACCGCCGCAACATCATCGAAGAAGCCGCCGGGATTACCAAGTTCAAGACACGCAAGCGGCTGGCCGAAGCGCGGCTGGCGGATGCGAAACAGAACCTCGCCCGCATCAACGACATCTTCGACGAAGTCACCCGGCAGATGAATTCGCTGAAGCGCCAAGCGGCAAAGGCTGAGCGCTTCGCCAAGCTTCGGGATGAGATGCGCGAACAATTGCGCATCGTGCTCGCCAGCCGGTTCACTGAGTTGGAAGTGGAGGCGCGTCAGCTCGACGCCGAACTCACGCAGCTTACCGAGGATCTCCACCTCCGCACCCAGGCCGTGCAGGCAATGGACACCGAGCACGCCGAGCGCACGCAGCACGGCTACGCCATTGACTCTGAAGCGAAGCAGATGCGCGAGCGGGTCAGCCAGGTTCATTTGGAGATGGAGCGAGCCAGCGCGCGACGCCGCAACAATGAAGAGCGCTGCGCAGAACTCACAGCACGTGCCGCGGCCGCCGCCGCCGAGGCAGACAGCGCCAGCCAACAGTTACAGCGGCTCCAAGACGAACTCTCCACCAACCAGCAGGTACTGGAAAGCGCGGCGTCCGACGTGGCAAGCGCGCAACAAGAGCGCAATCAGCGGCAGTCGGAGTCAACGCAAGCCGCGCAGCGCCTGATGGAGATTGAGCGCAAGCAGGAAGAGCAACGCCGCCAGATGCTGGACGCGGTAAACGCGACATCAGGCGTTCGCAACCGAATCACGCAAGCCGAGGAGCGCATTGCGGCATTGCAGCACGAGACCGCGCGTCTGCAGATGGAGTTGAACTCATCGAACCAGCAAGCGGAATCTTTTGGTGGGCAGCGCGGACAGATCAGCCTTGAATTCGAATCGGCAACCGAATTGTCGCGTTCGCTTTCCGCGCGCCTGGCAGAAGCTCGTGCGCAGATTGCGGAAAAGCGCGAAGCTGAGGCCGAAGCCAAAAAGCAGTTGGATATGATGCGCTCGGAATCCGCCAAACTGCAAGGCAAGCGGGCATCGCTCGAAGCGGTCATTAAGGAGCACGGCTTCTCCACAGAGTCAGTGCGAAGGCTGCTGCGCTCCGGACAACTGACGGGCACAAGCGCTCCAGTCGGCGTGCTGGCAGACTTCATCGAAGTGGAAGACAAGTACGAAGGTGTGGTTGACGAATTCCTGCGCGACGAGCTGAACTTCCTCGTTGTGAAGTCGTGGGACGCGGCCAATGACGGCCTGAACCTGTTGCGCAGCGACGTTGAAGGAAGAGCTACATTTCTTGTACATCCAGACGATTCGCAGGCGAAATTCAGCTTCGTCTTCGATGAGACGATGCGTACCCATCTGCGCCAAGACCGCGTGATCCCCTTGAAGGATTGCATTCGCGTGCCAGAAGGTTTTGGCACTTCGCTGGAAGTGATTCTGCCCAAGCTCGGCAATGGCTACATTGTTCCAGATGCCGAGGCCGGACGTGCGCTCGCCTTGGAGAACCCCGATGCGTTCTATCTTGCGCTCACCGGAGAGTGTTTCCACAACGTGACCGTGACTGGCGGCAAGATGCTGGCGGAGGGTCCGCTGCAGATGAAGCGCGACCTGCGCGAGGTGCAGCGGCAGATCGAGGAGCTTGGGCACAGGCTGACTGCGCAGGAAGAGTTAGTGGCGCAGCTCGGCAGTGAGATCCGCGCACTGTCTTCTCTGCTGGAGCAGTTGGAGGCCGAGCGCCGCGACTCCGAGCAGAAGGTTATGACCAGCAGCCACAGCCTGCGCCAGTTAGAGAGCGAGATGGCGCGGGTGCGCGAACGCATTGCCGGCTACGAGCGCGAATTGCTGCGTGTGGCGGGGGAACGCCAGAGCCGCGAGGCTTTCATCGCCGAACGCCAGCACGAGTTGGCGCAACAGGAAGAAAAGCGGCAACAACTGGAGGCGCAGATGAGCGCCGCACAGGAGCACGTCGCAGAGCTACGCCTGTCCCGTGACGCCGCCGCGCAAGCCGCGAGCGAAGTCATGGCCCGCGTCGCTGGACTGGAGGAGCGCCGCCGCGCTGCTGCCGCATCGCTGGCGCGAATCCAGTCCATGGTCGCGGAAGTGAACCAGCGGGTGAACTCACTGCGCTCGCAGTTAGAGGGCGCAGCCGCCGAGAAAGCTCAACGCGAGCAGGAGAACGAGTCACTGGCTTCCAAGCTGGTGGAGTGGCAGAGCGAGCGCGAGCAGACCCAGGCACGCGAGCAGCAGTTAGCGGCTGAGAGCGAGCAGGTGCGCGCCCGTCTAGCCGAACTTGAAGTGGAACTGAAAGCCGCTCGCGAAGTTCTGGACGGCGTTCGCGACCGGCGTGGCGAGCTGAGTGCTCAGGCTGCCAAAGCCGCCAGCGACACCAGCCATCTGGCCGAGACCTGTATCCAAGAGCTGAGCCAGAGCCGCGAGGAGCTGCTCGCCGACGAAACCCTGACACATCAGGCGGGCGATGAATTGGCGGCAACCGACGCCAGCTATCGCGAGATACGCGTTCGCCTGGAAGGCATGGGGCCGGTAAATATGATGGCCCTGGAAGAGTATAAAGAAACGGCGCAACGGCACGAGTTCCTGGAGACACAACGTAAGGATCTGCTGGATTCGATTGAGAATACTCAGAACACGATTAAAGAGATTGAGGAAATTTCTCACGGCAAATTCAACGACGCATTCGCGGTGATCAACGCGAATTTTACCCGCACCTTCAAGAAGCTCTTTGGCGGCGGCGAAGCATGGATGAAGCTGACCGACGAAGAGAACTCAGCGGAGAGCGGCATTGACATCGTGGCCTCACCTCCGGGCAAGAAGATGCAAAACGTGCTGCTGCTCTCCGGCGGCGAAAAGGCGATGACTGCTCTTGCCCTGCTGGTCGGCATCTTCCAATATGCACCGGCGCCGTTCTGCATCCTGGACGAGGTGGACGCGCCGCTGGACGAGGCGAACATCGCTCGCTTTGGTGAACTGATACGCGAAATGAGCATAGAGACCCAGTTCATCATCATTACCCACCACAAGAAGACGATGGGCATGGCTCCTGTGCTCTATGGTGTGACCATGCAGGAACCAGGCGTGTCGCGCATTGTCAGCGTTCGCTTCGGCGCCGAGCTTGAACAGCACGAGGCAGTATCGGCTTAAGTCCTCACGATGGGAATCATCTCGGAGCGTTCGAAAGAGGGTGCAGGTAACCGCGCGGAAGGACGGGTATAACTTGTCTTTAGGACATGGCCGAACTATTTCATTTCCCTAGTTGCCGAAGGGTCAGGAAATGTGATTAGAAGGTTACAAACCGTCTGACTTTCGCCGCTGATTTCCCGGTGGCGATAACCCATCGGAACTCTGCTATTTATAATAGCGAGACTACTCTTTCCTTCCTTGTCAATTGTTTTTTTTGTATTTTTGGAACCTTCTCAAGGCGCATCTCGCAGAGCGATTGACAAAATCAACCTACTGTTTAGAATCCTAGCTTGTTGTAACAACTGACCGTGACTACGAAATCAAGCGACCCAATTCTTCTTCGGACCGACTTCCCTGACCTGGAACTCCACGCCAGCGGAAAGGTGCGCGACGTGTACCGTGCGGACAGCGAACGATTGCTGTTTGTTGCCACGGACCGGATCTCTGCATTCGACTTTGTTCTTGCCTCCGGTATTCCGGAGAAGGGACGAGTCCTTACCCAGCTTTCGCTGTTCTGGTTTGATTTTCTGAAAGACCTTGTACCCAACCACCTGGTGACCGCCGACGTGGATCAGTACCCGGAAGCATTGAAGAAATACGCTTCGCAACTGCGGGGCCGGTCGATGCTTGTGGTACGGGCGAACATGTATCCGGTGGAGTGTGTGGTGCGCGGCTACCTCGCCGGCTCCGGCTGGAAAGAGTATCAGCAGACCGGCACGGTTTGCGGCATCAAACTCCCCAAGGGAATGAAGGAGAGCGACAAGCTTCCCGAGCCTATCTTCACTCCGGCAAGCAAAGCAGCCAGCGGACACGACGAGAATATTTCGTTCGACGAGATGGCGAAACACGTAGGAACGGCTGACGGCGAAACTCTGCGCAAGCTGAGTCTGAAGATTTACCAGAAAGCAGCCGACTACGCATTAACCAAGGGCATTATCATTGCCGATACGAAGTTTGAATTCGGCCAGACGGCAAACGGAGTGGTGCTGGCCGACGAAGTGTTGACCCCTGACTCTTCGCGCTTCTGGCCAGCGGATAGCTATGCCCCGGGCAAGTCGCAACTGAGCTATGACAAGCAGTACGTGCGTGACTACCTGGAAGAAATTCACTGGGAAAAGAAACCTCCGGCTCCTGCGCTTCCGGAAGCGGTGCAGCAGAACACGAGCGCAAAGTACGTAGAAGCTTATCGTCGTCTGACCGGGCAGGAATTGCCGCGGAGTTGACAGATGATCGGCTTGGACTGGTTGATCGCGGGAATTCTCGTACTCTCGGTGATTCAAGCTGCAGCCCAGGGCTTTGTATTTGAGTTGTTTTCTCTCGCTGGCACTGTTGTTGGATATCTTTTGGCTGCCTGGGAATATCCGGTGGTTGCAAGATACCTGGAACCATACGTCAAGAACGATCTGGTGGCGGCTGGAGCAGGTTTCTTTCTGATCTTTGTGGTGGTGGTCATTTTTGCCGGCATCGCCGGGCGCATTGCACGGTGGGCCACCAAGAGCGTTGGCCTGCACTGGTTTGACCGGCTGCTGGGCGGAGCCTTCGGGTTTCTGCGCGGTGCCCTTGTTGTAATGGTGCTGGTGATGGCAATGGCGAGTTTTCTGCCGTCCTCCAGCGCGTTGGCCAAGTCCAGCCTGGCACAATATTTTCTGGTGGCCGGACGAGCAGCGGTGTACGCGGGGCCAGGTGAATTGAAACAGAAGTTTCGTGATGGGCTGAAAGCACTGGAGCGGATTCGCGGGACCACCAGCCAAGCTAGCCAGCACGACGGTAAGGTTTTATAAACTGCCTTCCGCAAATTATTGTGGAGGGGAATGGGCTGCACCAGCTGCGAGGGTGCAGGCTGCGACATTCGTTTTTATACTGAATCAGAAGAAAGAGAGGCCCTCATTGAAAGACCAGCTTGAGGCTCTTGTCGGGCAGATGTACCAGAGCGGAATACTTTATTCAGAAGCAGTACGTGAATTTCGAAAACGATTCATACTCACCGTACTAGAGCAGAACAACGGCAATCAATGTAAGGCAGCAAGACAGCTAGGCATGCATCGCAACACCCTGAGCAGGACGATCACCGAGTTGGACGTGGACGTGCGTGCCGTGCGCGCCGGAGCCCGGCGTCCGCCCAAGAGCGAAAGACCTCTCTTGATGGAGAAGAAGATCGCGCGATAGCCGCGGGGGAATTCTGATGCTGGGCCGCCTAAGCGCGGCCCAGTTCTTTTGACCCAGCAATCGCGTCAAGAGCAATTTTCCACAAACATAAAGAAGGACGGCATCATCGCCGTCCTTCTTTTGTTTCAAAGCAGAAGCAAATTACTGGGACCTGTGTGTACCGGCCGCCGGCTTCTTGGCAGGTTCAGCTAAACCATTCAGGACCTGTCCGTCCGCGAACGTCATATTGAAGATGTCTCCCTGAGCGCTGTAGTCGCTGGGAACACCCTGGATGGTGAGCTGTGCTCCGGGTTTAGGAACACGGGCGAGCGCCAGCGGTTCTTTCAGGCTAAGTGTGATGTCAGCCTTCTTCGCGTCGATGTCGTCAACGCTGCCGGCGAGCTTCAGTGAATCACGTGAGGCATCGATGACCACGGCCACCAGCTGTACGGGTTTGCCCTTGATTGCGGTCCAAACCTGCTGGCTGGCGTCTGTGGTGCCGTTGGCGAGGATGAACTGCCACTCGGCGAAGGAAAGTCTCTCCGGTGGCCCCTTCTTTAGCATGTCAGCGGCCTGATCGGCAGCCGAAGGCGCGGGCGTAACCGTGAATCCAGCGGGAATGGTTGGCGCCGTCTTGGCGGTGGCCATCAACGCGTCAAAACCCTCATCCGAGCCGTGATAACGGATGAACTGATTCTTCGCGTACGGAATCAACTGCGGAGCTGCGTTAGCGGCTTTAGCGATCCAGAAAAGACCATCCACTACAGGCGGCTTGGGCGATAGGTAGGCGAGTGCGAGCAGGTAGATGCTGTTCACATCAGTGGGCTGCAACGCGACGACTTCCTTCAGGTTCTTCTGCGCGCTGGCGTAGTCCTTCGCCTGCAGAGCAGCATGCCCCACTGAGCCCAGGTAGATCACGCGGAACGAATTCTTCATGCCGTTCCACTGCTCATCGGTATAGCCGTCGGGCTTGGTCGCGGTCTGAATGGCCTGCAGTCCACGGGTACCGAGCTGTCCGGCCTCTTGCAGTGACGCGGCAGCATCTGTACCGCCCGCCTGAGCCTGGGCACGGTCCAAATAGCTGAGCAGTGCCAGTGCGGTCAAGTTGTTCGGGTTCACCTGAAGCAAGCGCTGGGCTGCTGCCTTGATCTGTGCCGAATTGTTGAGCTGCTGATAGGTCTTCAGGAGAAGTTCCAGACCGTCTTCCTTCATCACGCTATTCGGATAGGTCTGGAGATAACTCTCCATCATCTGGGCCTTCTGCGCCGGGTCCTTTTCGTTGACGGCGGCAACATAGGCGTTGTACTCACTCGGATCCTGGATTACTTTCTTCTGCTGGACCGGGGCACTGGCACCCGGTTGAGGTTGCTGCTGTCCCGCAGGGGCGGCCTGCGCTTGCGCCGCTACACTGGCGGCAGCAAGCAACAACACAATCAGGGACTTCTTCATTCTCTTGCTCCTTAATGAACTATGCGGAATCTGCGACTTACTCATCGACATCAGCCTCTGCATGGAGAGCTGCTGCCGGATACGACAGAAGACGGTATCTCAATCAGCCAAATCGGCCCTTTGCGCTGAGAACGCGATTATAGGGATGCATGGGCAGTTAAGGCAAGCATCCTAAACAGGATGATTCCTGGAGAGCCCCTTGGGATTAAGATGCAGCCGCCGCTATCTCAGGATGCGCAGTAGCCTGTGTACCAGATTGTAAACGGCTGACGCGGTGCAAAGATCAATGAACGATGAATCGGCAAACTCGAATCAGCCTTGGGAAGCCAAAGGCCGCCGTGCTGGCGACCTTCGGTGCAATGCCGGAGCCGCGTTTAGAAGTGGTAGGAAATGCCCATGCCAACACGGGCGGTTGCCTGAAGGTCGATCACGGATCCCGGAATGTTTACGATCCTTCCGGCAAGGTGGGCAACGCCCAGATCAACCTGCAGCGGCGATCCTTTCAGGTGCGGAACAACGCGTACAAAGTAGCTTTCGGAAGTCGGGATCGTCGCAGTCCTGGGCAGTCCCTCGACGTAATGTGGCTGCTGTGCAACTTCCGCACCAAAGATCAACGCGGAGCGCGCGGGGCCCTTTAGGACGAATGCAGCGGCGCCGAAGAGACGTCCCTGAAAGTTCTGGGCATTACCGGCAACGCCGAACACCGATGCGTTCGTGACCTTGTCACCCAGGTTCAGAACAATGGGAAGCTTTGTCTGCGTTATTGCTTTGGTCGCAACAATGTAGAAATCCCCATTGTGAGCGGTGGCGCCGGGTCGTGGATTTCCGAAGTAGGAGGAACCAACGCGCTGAATACCGGAGCGGCCGATTGCACCCACGGCGATGGCCGGGACCCACTTGCTCTTGTGGGCGTTCTCCGGCACGATCGTCAGCTTGCCGTGAAACTCGCTGAAACCGTTGGAGAACAGGTTGGTCAGCGGACCGCTACCCGAAGAGCTAAAGGCCTGGGTGAAACCGAACTCGAAATACTTGGCTAGCCCCTCGGTGATCGAGAACTGGTAATCGTTGCCAACAACCGGACCCGAGTTCAGGTAGTGGAACGATACTTCTGGCTTGCCGAACCTAGCGGCAGGCGAGGCCGCGGTATAAGCGAAGGGCGTAAGAAGAGCGCCGGTCTGACCCTCCCAGTTCAGTCCCTGAGCAAATGAGGTTTGTGAAAGTGCTGTGATTACAAAGAGAACAAAGGCTATCGAAAGCTTCTTGGGATTCATCCTGGTACTTTCTCCTGGAGTTCTACAATCTGTCGTTCTTTTTCTACGCGGCACAGCCGTCTTGATGCCGCAAAAAACAAAAACCCATCGCCAATGACTCTGGCGATGGGTTCGGGAAGGTCTCTTTGAAAAAAGTCTATTCCACGATCGCAGCTTCGCCAGTAGCCACCAGCCCGCAACAGCAGCAGGCATAAGCGCGGCACATCTGGCAATAAACGATCATGGTGCTAGTTTATATCCCGTTCCTCATCCCGGAGTCAATGCGGACTGCCTTACAGAACCCAGCCCGGCCACATCGTATCGCCGTAGCCGGGCTGGGCTCTTCATGATGCAAGCAACGTAACTTTGCTAGTCGCCGTATCCGCCGCCATGGTCTTCCAACGTCACCTTGCCACGGAACATACGATAGACAAAAATGAAATAACCGATTGCGATGACGATACCGAACGTCCACCAGCGCAGTCCTACTTGCAGTGCGTAGCTCGCAGTAATGGAGTTTTGAATCGTCAGGTTGTACTGCGGATCGATTGACGGAAGGATAACCGGATAGAGCGAGTACACCGCTCCCACCAGCATGAACGCAAGATATAGCGCGCCAGAAACGAAGGCTGCAACTTCCTTTCTGGCTCTCTGGAAAACGAAAACTGCGATCAGGCTGGCAAAGACCAATACCGGAATAGCGTAGCCGATCGGAAGCGCGTTGTAATTTGCGAGAAGGTTGGGATGAATCGAGAGAGTGGCGAATAAGCTGACGAGAGTGAGCAGGAGCAAAACCGGAGTGAGTACGAGCGAGGTCTTGCGGGCGCGCTCGTTCAGTTCCCCGTCAGTCTTGACGGCAATATAGTTGGCGCCATGCACGCAGAGTGCAACCAGCGCGATCACGCCTGACAGCACCGTGTACCAATCCAGCACGCCCGGATGCGGGCCGACGTTCCAGTTCGTCCACAGGGGAAGGAAGAAATAATGATCGGGGCCAAGAGGCACACCGCGCACCACGTTCCCCAGTGCCGCACCGTAGAAGACCGCGAGGAGCAAGCTGCCTAAAGAGAAAATGCCGTCGAAGAAGCTCGCCCAGATGCCGTCGTTAATGTGGGTACGGAACTCGACGCCGATTGCGCGCAACATCAGCAGCCACAGCACCATCATCAACGGAAGATAAAAACCGCTGAAGCTTGAGGCATAAAGCTGCGGAAAGACGAAGTAGAGCACGCCGCCGGTAGCCAGCAACCATACCTCGTTACCGTCCCACACTGGGCCAACAGACTTGATGATCTTCCTGCGTTGAGCATCGGTGCGTCCGAGGAAAAGGTGTAGCGCACCGGCGCCAAGGTCAAAGCCATCCAGGATGACGTAGACGGTGAGCATGACGGAGATAATTGCAAACCAAAGGAATCCCATGTTAGTTCCTCCCCGCAGCATCGGCTTCCGTGCCCGCTACTGTGCCTTCAACATGTCCCGGCCCATGAGCAATTTCGCGTTGCACCAGGAAGAGAAACAGAATTGCGAGTACGGTGTACATCCCCATAAAGCCCAGCAGAGTGAACCACACATTGGCCGCTGAGACCGACTTCGAAAAGCCATCGATGGTGCGCAACACTCCATAGACCAAGTAGGGCTGGCGTCCAATCTCAGCCGTCATCCATCCAGCCGTATTAGCAATGTATGGCAGCGGGAAGCTCAGCATAAGAACCCAGAGCAGCCACTTGGTTTCATATAGCTTTTTGCGCCATAGCTGAATGCCGGAGATCAACATCACGGCCATGAAGATGGTGCCCAGGCCCACCATGATGTGGTACGCATAGTAAAGGAGTGATATATTCGTGGGCCATTCGGACTCTGGGAAGGAGCTTAGACCACGAACCTTGGCGTTCCAGTCGCGATTGACCAGGAAGCTGAGGGCATGGGGAACAACTAGCGGATTATCGATACTCTTTGTTTCAACGTTGGGCTGCCCCAGAATGACCAGATCGGCCGTCTTCGTGTCGAAGTGGGCTTCCATGGCGGCTAGGGTTGCTGGTTGATAGTCTGCAAGATTGTGTCCCTGCCCATCGCCCGTCGGTCCAATTACCAGCAGTGAAGACAGTATTCCGCCGATCACGCCAACCTTGACGAAGATCTTGCCTTGCTCAGCATGTTTGTCGCCGAGCAGGTAGTAGGCACCCACGGCTGCCATGACGAATGCGCCCGTAACCGCTGCACCAGCCATGTTGTGCGCATACTGCCAAAGAGCCCAGGGATTCAGCAGTAGGCCCCAAAAACTGCTCAGGGTTACAGAGCCATCCGCAGTGGTGCTATAGGCCACCGGATGTTGCATCCAGGCGTCGGTAGCAACAATGAAATATCCCGAGAGCCATGAGCCGAAGAAGACAGCGAACGCCGTCCACCAGTGAGCGATCTTGCTCATGCGGTGCTCTCCAAAGAGGAAGAGGCCGAGGAACGCTGACTCAAGGAAGAAAGCGAAGGTGCCCTCCATGGCCAACGTCTGTCCAATGACGCCGCCGGCAAACTTTGAAAAATGCGACCAGTTGGTTCCGAACTGGAATTCCATTGGAATGCCGGTCACCACTCCGAACACAAAGCTGATACCGAAGATCTTGGCCCAGAAGCGAGCTGCCTGGTTATACCTCTCGTCGTTCTTCCAGAGCCCGATGGTTTTCAGCGCAACTACAAGCGGCGCCAATCCCATGGTGAGTTGTGGAAACAGGTAGTGGAAGGTAACTGTGAATGCGAAATGCAATCGATGTATCAATACGGCGGAGTCCATTAAGATTACCCCACTCAATTCTTGGTATTTGGTTTGGAGCGCATAGCCTCGGCAGAACGCGGATGTGCCGGAGCTCTCGGTGTTAGCTGTTGTGCCGAATGTTTTGCATTGCCGCTAGTCTGTTCAACATTCAGCTGAGTGCCGGATTGCGCGGGAATCATTTCCGCGATTTTTGCCTCACGCAGAACCGACAACATCGCCGACTGTGCACGCAGCCAGACCTGGTGCGCAGCGCATTCCGCGTGACGGTGACAAGAATTCCCTGACGTAAGACATAGGTTTAAGGCGACGGGCCCATCAATGCTTTCGATCACATCAAGTAATGAAGCTTGGTCGCCGTGGGCAACGAGTGAAAATCCGCCCACAACGCCCCTTCGAGCTTGAACCAGTCCGGCACGTGCCAGTGCCTGGAGGATTTTGGAGAGAAAACTTTCTGGAGCCTCAGTGGCTCTTGCCAGAAGTGTTTTGGAGACGACCGTCCCCGCAGGCTGGCTGGCCAGATGAATCATTACGCGAACAGCATAGTCGGCGGCACGAGTCAGTTGCATGGATTGCGTTAAACAGGACTATTTTAGTCCGCATTGAAGCTATGCCGTTCATAATGTCGTTTCAGTGACACAGATCAAGTACATTTGTGATCTGCCTCACTGGTCGGTGTTCAATTTGTGGAGAGCCGATGCGACGGCCTTCCGTAAGCATCCCAGCATGAAATCTGGACTCTGCGACTACGGACATTCGTTTACACTGTTAGCGTGAACGCTGAAATCATAGCTGTTGGCTCCGAGCTCTTGACGCCCTATCGCCAAGACACCAATTCCCTCTTCCTAACCAAGCGTCTCAATGAGCTGGGCGTGGATGTAATCTTCAAGACCATTGTCGGCGACCGCGCTGAGGATCTACTGCAGGCGAGCCGGATCGCTCTATCTCGCGCTGATTTCGTCCTGTTTTCCGGCGGGCTCGGCCCCACCGAGGACGACCTCACGCGCGAGTGCGTCGCCGAGGCTCTGGGTGTGGAGTTGCGCCGCGATCACGAAGTTGTTGCCGCCCTCTATGCCCGGGCCGCAAGGATGCGCATACGCATGGCGGAAAACAACGTCAAGCAGGCGGACTACGTTGTAGGGGCCGAGCTGATGAAGAACAATCGCGGCAGCGCTCCCGGACAATGGATTGACACGACCTACGAAGGCCAGCGCCGATTGGTGATCCTGCTGCCCGGTCCTCCGTTCGAGTTGGAAGCGATGTTCAATGACCACTGCTACGAGCGGATTAAGCTGCTCTTCCCCGATGAGCACTTGGCTACCCGCGAGCTGAAGATTGCAATGGTGATGGAATCCGCTGCCGATCTGCGGGCGTCGAAGATCTACAAGGAATTTCCGGACGTCGCAACCACAATCCTAGCCAAGGCGGGAGAGATACAGCTCAATCTCAAGACGAGGGCGGCGACGCAGGTAGAGGCTGAAGAGCGCGTTGAAAAGCTGGCTTCGTTGCTTGAGGATGAATTTGCCGACGAGATGTTTGCCACTGGCGGCGAATCGCTCGAACAGATTGTGGGCTACTTCCTGCAGATGCGCGGGGCGACCTTGTCGGTTGCGGAAAGCTGCACGGGGGGTCTTCTCGCCGAGCGCATCACCAGCATCAGCGGCTCCTCCAGATACTTTGTGGGCGGCGCCCTGGTGTACTCCGATCAGCTGAAGCGCGAATTCTGCGGTGTGCCTCCTTTGCTGCTGGCCAGCGATGGCGCGGTGAGCCGCTCCGTGGCTGCCGCTCTCGCCGAAGGAATTCGCCAGCGCTGCAAGACCACCCTTGGTATCGGAATCACGGGAATTGCAGGACCTACCGGAGGAACAGAGGAGAAACCGGTTGGCTTGGTTTTTGTGGCGCTCGCCGACGGCAAGCATACCGATGTTGTGGAGCGG
Source organism: uncultured Acidobacteriaceae bacterium (assembly GCA_964559875.1). Taxonomy (GTDB): domain Bacteria; phylum Acidobacteriota; class Terriglobia; order Terriglobales; family Acidobacteriaceae; genus TOLSYN. The sequence goes on along the minus strand of CAZLJQ010000010.1, from coordinate 74,601 downwards.
AGATTCCCCGGCGACCGTGACCGGGTTCGCTGGTTCAGCACGCAACTGGCGCTCGATCTGCTGCGCCGCAAGCTACGATAACTCATGCGCCTGTTTGTTGCCTTAGACATGGACGAAGGCATTCAGCAGCGGCTGGATGATTATGTGCGTACCCTGCTTCCACGCCTGCCGGGCGTGCGATTTGTGCGTAGCAGCACTTATCACATCACGCTGCAATTTCTCGGCGAGGTTGCGGATCCGGAGTTGATTCGAGCGCGACTGCGAGAGGTTCGCGCCAATGCATTTCCGGTCACGGTTGCCGGGGTTGGCTTCTTTCCCAACGCACGCGCTCCTAGAGTTTTTTGGGCAGGGATAGATGCTCCGGCACTGCCTGCGCTTTCTCAAAAGATTGGTCAGTCGCTCGATGCGCTGGGATTCAAGCAGGAGGGTAGTTTCCATCCTCATCTCACACTGGCGCGGAGTGGTTCGGGCAGGCCTAAACCGTTGCGCGCTGAGCGGCCCACGGCGGCATTTGCACAGCTTCCTGAAATTGTGGCATCGAGTCCGGCCCCAGAGTTCGGTACAATGACGGCGCGCCACTTCTTCTTATACGAAAGCAGGTTGTCAGCCAGCGGGCCAAACTACAGCAAGGTCGAAGGCTTTGAACTCGTAGCCTGAGCATGCCTGCCATGAATCTCATATGAGCTATTCCACTCTGGTCGCCATCGCCGCCGGTTCCTACCTTCTCGGCACAATTCCCTTCGGCTACATTCTGGTGCGAGTTTTCCAAGGCATTGATGTCCGGTCTATTGGAAGTGGGAACATTGGCGCAACCAACGTTGCCCGTACTGGCGGCAAGGGACTGGCTATTGCAACCCTTGTGCTCGATGCATTCAAAGGCTGGCTGCCGGTCTTCCTGGTGCTAAAACTTCCCGGAATTCCGGCCTCCGGTCCGGCGCAACTGCACACGCTTGCGACGCTTGCGGCTCTATCAGCCGTCGTTGGCCACATGTTTCCCGTATGGCTTGGCTTTAAGGGAGGCAAGGGCGTTGCCACCGGGCTTGGCGTGTTTCTTGCACTCGCACCCAAGGCCGTGCTGATCGTTATGGTGTTGTTTCTCGCTGTCGTTATCTTCACCCGCTACGTTTCGCTCGGATCGATTCTGGCCGCAGCCGCGTTTCCGGCCGCATTGTGGTGGCTGGAGCGGGATTTGTTTCCGGCGCCCGCGCTTGCTCTGTGCGCTTCCGTCGCACTACTGGTGATCATCCGTCACCACCAGAACATCGGGCGTCTGTGGGCTGGAACTGAAAATCGTTTCGGCGCAAGAAAGGCATAGTTCTTCATGGCAAGAATAGCAATCATTGGAGCCGGAGCCTGGGGCACGGCGCTCGGTATCGCGCTAGGCCGCAGAAACGCGCACCAACTCAAGCTCTGGGCTTACGAAAAGGAAGTCGTCGATTCCATCCGTACCAAACACGTCAACGAGCCATTTCTCACCGGCTGCCATCTGCCTGGAAGCGTTGAAGCCACGCAGAGTCTGGCCGAGGCAATCGAGGGCGCGGAAGTTGTTCTTAGCGTCATGCCCTCCCACCACGCGCGTCGTGTCTGGAGCCAGATGAAGCCACTGCTTCGTCCGGAGATGCTACTGGTTTCTGCGACAAAAGGCATCGAGAACGAATCCCTGCTGCGTATGACCGAAGTCATCACGGAGGTGCTCACGCAGGGCGATGGGAGCTTTTCTCCACGCCTGTGCGCAATAAGCGGGCCGACCTTTGCGCGTGAAGTAGCCAAGGGCTTTCCCACGACGATCAGCGTGGCCTCCTCCGATCCCGAGCTCTCCACGCAGGTTCAGGAAACCTTCAGCGACGCCAACTTCCGGCTCTATCGCAACGATGATGTAGTTGGACTGGAGTTGGGAGGCGCGATAAAGAATGTGATCGCCATTGCAGCCGGGGTGGTGGATGGGATCGGATACGGGCACAACACGGTGGCTGCGCTGATCACTCGCGGGCTTGCTGAGATGACCCGGCTTGCCGTTGCCTGCGGAGGACGTGCGGAAACAATGTCCGGACTCTCAGGCCTGGGTGACCTAGTCCTGACCTGTACCGGCGGGCTTTCGCGTAATCGCAGCGTAGGTGTGGAATTGGGGCATGGGCGCAGACTTACAGAGATCATTGCGGACATGCACGGCATGGTTGCAGAAGGCGTGATGACCACCCGTGCAGCGGTTGGTCTTGCCCGCTCCGTCAACGTGGAGATGCCTATCACCGACCAAATGCACGCAATTCTCGAGCAAGGCAAAGATCCGGGTGAAGCCATCCGCGACCTGATGAGCCGCCCTCTTACGCAGGAGACCGCACTCTAACGAAGTGAGCGCGGACTTGCGCCCGCTACGACGGGCTCAGACTTGTGGCTTGCCGCTATAATTGAAAGCACAAATGATTCAGACGTTATTTGGAAGCCTCGAGCAGCCCGAAGAAAAGAAGTCATCGCTCTTTGATCGAATGAAGCAGGCGGTGACGCGCACCCGTGAGAACCTCACCGAGCGCATCGAGGAGGCTGTCAACTTCCGCAAAGAGATTGATGCCGGAACTCTCGATGACCTGGAAGCCACGCTCATCTCTGCCGACCTCGGCTCTACCACCACGCGCGAGGTGCTGGCTGCCATGCGCGAAAAAGTGGATCGCAAGCAGATCGGCAATGCCGATGAACTGAAGCGCGTACTGAAGGACGAACTGCTCGCCATCCTGAGCCGTGCCGCTGAGAGTAAACCGAAGGTGGTCGCCGATCCTCCAGAAGTGATTCTGGTGGTTGGCGTCAACGGCGTTGGCAAAACCACTACCATCGGCAAACTGGCGCATTCGCTGCGGGCGCAGGGAAAAACAGTTCTGCTCGCCGCTGCCGATACTTTTCGCGCTGCTGCCATCGAGCAGTTGGAGATATGGGGCGAGCGCACCGGCACCGAAGTCATCAAGACCAAACCGGGAGGCGATCCTTCCGCCGTGCTCTTCGACGCATTGCAGGCTGCCAAGGCACGCAAGACGGACTACGTCATTGTGGACACCGCAGGAAGGCTGCACAACAAGCAGCATCTGATGGCGGAGCTGGAAAAGATGTACCGCACGGCACAGCGCGTGATTCCCGGAGCTCCCCATGAGACGCTGTTGGTCATGGACGCCACCACCGGACAAAACGGATTGCAGCAGGCCAAAGTCTTCACCGAAGCTGCGGGCGTGACAGGAATTGTGCTCGCCAAGCTCGACGGTACGGCCAAGGGGGGCGTGGTGATCGCAATTTCGCGCGAAATGAATCTTCCCGTACGTTACGTTGGCGTGGGAGAAAAACAGTCGGACCTTATCCCCTTCAGCGCGGTCGACTTTGTCGATTCGCTGTTCGCGTGAACTATGGCTATCTCCACCGATGAGCTGTTTCTAAGGCAGGCTTTGGAACTGGCGGCACGCGGCCGGGGACTGGCTTCGCCCAACCCCCTTGTGGGCGCTCTGATTGTGGATGAGCGCGGTCGCATCGTTGGCAGCGGCACCCATATTTATGCTGATGTGAAGCACGCCGAGGTGCTGGCCATTGAGCAGGCCGGCTCATTGGCGCGTGGCAACACACTCTACTTGAATCTGGAGCCCTGCGCGCATACGGGACGCACCGGACCTTGCGCCGAGGCAGTCATTGCCGCCGGAATCGCGCGCGTCGTCTGCTGCATGGAAGATCCAAATCCCATGGTTGCCGGAAGGAGTTTCGAGATGTTGCGCGCCGCCGGAATCGAAGTCGAGGTGGGAATTCTGGAGCGTGAGGCCCGGCGCCTCAATGAGAGCTTTGTGCAATACATCCGCACCGGTCTGCCCTTTGTAACTCTCAAAGCCGCCATGTCTCTGGATGGAAAAATTACGGGGCCGGCGGAACCGCGGTTGCAACTGGCAGGTTCAACATCCTCCAACCCAAGCTACATTACGGGTGAAGCCGCGCGCCGCCGCGTACACGAGATGCGCCACGCCTCGGATGCAATCATGGTGGGCGTAGGCACGGTCATTGCCGATGATCCCCTGCTCACAGACCGCTCTGGACTGCTGCGCCGCCGGCCTCTGCTACGCGTTATTCTGGACTCGCGCCTGCGTCTGCCGCTGAGCTCGCGCGTGGTTGAAACTGCAAAAGACGACGTCGTGGTGTTCTGCTCTTTCGCCGAAGAGAATAAGCGCCGCGCGTTGGAGGAACGCGGGGTTTGCGTCCGCCAGGTGAATATTGAAACTTTGAATCCCGATACGCAACTGCCACACGAGGGGCGTCCGGATCTCTATCGCGTCTTCGGAATGCTTGGGGCGGAACAGATCACAAGTTTGCTGGTGGAAGGAGGAGCTGCTGTCAACTGGGCGTGCCTGCGATCCAGTCTGGTTGATAAGCTTGTGCTCTTCTACACGCCGCGCATCTTTGGCCCGGTAGGCGCTGTACCATGGCTGGAGGGGCAAAGCAGGTTGCCTGCGGGCGTTGGACTGAGTTCCTCCAACATTACAATTGAGCGCTTCGGGGAAGACTTCTCAGTAGAAGCCTATCTCCGTGACCCATATCAATCATTAGGGCCGCAGGGCTGAGGAAATTTGATCATGTTCACTGGAATCGTCGAAGAAGTCGGACACATTGCGAGCATCGAGCAGAACGGCGAGAACCGCCGTATCGTCATCGAGGCGAAGAATGTAACCAAAGAGCTGCACACCGGCGACAGCTGTGCCGTTAGCGGCGTATGCCTCACCGCGCTGGACATTACTCCCACCTCATTTGCCGCCGACCTGGCGCCAGAGACCTGGGTGCGTACCTCATTTTCAAGGATTCATCCCGGAGCCAAAGTCAATCTCGAACTCCCGCTTGCCGCGCATGGCCGCCTCGGAGGACACATCGTGCAGGGGCACGTTGACGGTGTGGGACGCCTGGAAGCATTCGAGCGGATTGCCGACTCTGATGGATTCTGGCTGCACGTTCAGGTCACGCCCGAGCTGGAAAAATACTTGGTTTTCAAGGGCTCCATTGCGATTGAAGGCATCAGCCTGACGATTGCAAAACTCGAAGGGCTGCGCTGTACGGCAGCCATCATTCCGCACACCGTGGAGTGTACAAATCTGGGTACCCTCAAACCCGGCGATCCGGTCAACATCGAAACCGACATTGTGGCCAAGTACCTGGAAAAATGGACATCCCGCGACGGCCAATCCGGCCTCAACGCGGCGACCCTGGTAACAAAAGGATTCTGACAGTAAGTGCTACGCGGCACACAGGCTCGGCGCTGCCGGGCCTGTTGCTCATTCTGAAGGCGGCGACGCAGGCTGATCCTCGCTGCCCCGCCAATATTCAAGGTTCAGAGAATCCAGCGCGAGAAACTCGCGCACGATCTCCAACTCCGATTGCTCCATCTCCGCCGGTGTGCCCAGGAACACCACTTGCGCCTCGTGCAGGAAGACGATGCGATCGGCTATTTTCTTTGCCAGCGCCATATCGTGCGTCACCACGATGCTGGTCAACTTCAACTGATACTTTAACTTCTTGATCAGGTTCCCAAGCAGATGAGCCGTCAGCGGGTCCACCATCGTGGTTGGCTCGTCGTACAGAATCGCCTCAGGCTGTGCCGAGAGAGCGCGAGCAATCGCCACCGAGCGCTTCATTCCGGTAGAAAGACCGGAGGGCAACTGGTCGCGATACTCGCCCACATTCACCATTTCCAGCAGTCCGTCGACAATCTGGTAAATCTGCGACTCGTTCAGATCGCCTCGTTCGCGCAAGGGGAATGCAACGTTTTCGCCCACGCTCAGCGAGTCGAAGAGCGCGCCGTTCTGGAAGACCATGGTGACCTTCTTGCGAATGCGCTCCAACTCGTGCTCCGGATAGTCCGTGATGTCCTCGCGCGCAACCCATACACGTCCGCTATCCGGCCTTAGAAATCCCATGATGTGGCGCAGTGCAACCGATTTGCCCACGCCGCTTCTCCCGAGGATGCAGACCGTCTCTCCGGCATTCACATCAAAGCTGACGTTGTGCAGAATAACCTTCTCGCCGAAGGCTTTACTGACGTCATCAAATTGAATGTACGGACGGTTGAAATCGATATCATGCATAACGCTGCATAGAGTGTACCGCGAGAGTGTTATCCGCTGGAGGCAACCTCGCGAGCATCCGCTTTAAGCGCTGGCCGCGGAGGTGGGCTGCCACTGGATCGCCATGCCTACGATGCGCCCTCCCATGTCCACTTCCAGATGGCCAGCAACGTTAACCACGGTGTCACCACTGAGTCCCGGCACCGCGACAAAGACATGCGGGTCAACATAGCTCCCCTGCCCTTCGCCACAGATGAATGACACGGCCTGTTGGTTGCGCAATGGCTTGGGCAGGACGAAGGACAAGTCGGCCAGTTCTCCAGTCTCCGTCAATGAAACCACCGCTTCGACCGCCTCGCTCCGCTGCACATCGTCAACGCCGACTTCAAGGTTTGGCTTGAAGATCACGTAGTACAGGAATCCGTTCACAGGATCGAACTCTGCGCGCTCCACCCGAATACTCATCGGCGATCCCCCAGTGTTCGAGACGCAAGTGTGAGTTTGTATCACAATCGGCTGATTCACACCACAGGCATATTGAGTCAGCTATTTGCCCCGATTCAGGGTGTGAGGGTGCATTATTTCCGCGCTAGCCTCTTTGGTAACTCCCGAATTCAACCAGTTCACCCGTATAATCGCCACAAGACCTGCTTAAGCGAGACTTGCGCGTGTACCCTGACTGGATGGTGGGGGCCGGATTTTTCTCCCTCGGCCTGATCTTCGGCAGCTTCTTGAACGTCTGCATCTACCGGTTGCCGCGTGGCCTGTCCGTAATCTCGCCACGCTCGGCCTGCCCGGAGTGCCACACACCCATTGCCGGTTTTGACAATATTCCAGTGCTGAGCTGGCTGATTCTAGGCGGTCGCTGCCGCCACTGCCGCGTACGGATAAACCCACGCTATGCGGTTGTCGAACTTGTCTGCGGTCTGCTTTTTCTGCTCTCTTTTCTGCGGACTGGAGCCTCGGTTGACGCCGTTAAGAGCTGCGTTCTCAGTTTTCTCTTCCTTGGGCTGGCATTCACGGATGCTGAGACTCACCTTCTGCCCGACGCCATGACGTTGCCTGGGCTTGGTATGGCCCTCATCTTCAGCGGCTTTGCCCTGGTTCCCGGCCCGGCCTACCAGCTTTTCCCACTCCACTTCCAGCATAGCCACACGCTGCTCCAATTGAATGTTCAACTCGGTTGGCGCTCCCTGGTGAATGCTCTTATGGGTGCAGGGATCGGCTCCGGCATGCTTTATGCGGTCGCCTGGGTCTACTTCAAGCTGCGCAAGGTTGATGGATTGGGTTTGGGAGACGTGAAGCTTATGGCGATGGCCGGTGCATTTCTTGGCCCGGTGCTTACGCTTTTCGTCCTGTGCACAGCCTCGATCCTTGGCGGCGCATACGGAATTCTCGTACTCCTGACCGTCTACCGAAAGCGGTTTACCCGTTACCGTGCCCGATTGGGAGCCGGGGCGGCATCGCGCGCATGGCAGGCGGCTCAGATCGCAATGCGAGGCTTGGAGATTCCTTTTGGAGTCTTCCTCAGTATCATGACGATGGCAACTTGGTTCTACGGCGCGCAGATGATTCACGGTTACCTGAGTCTGTTCTGATGCGCGGCCGTATTCCTGCTTGTCCGCTCCGTTTGCGTATGTTGGAATCATCTTGCAAGCGCTACAATGCAGAGCAGATCGCACGAGGGAGGTTCGCATGAGTGTTCGCTGGCTACGCATTCTCGTCTTACTGATCCCCACGTGCGCAATTTCCTCCCACGCACAGTCGCTAGGAGAAGTTGCGCGGCAGGCCCGCGCCGAACGGCAGCAAAGTGGAGTTCACACCAAGGTCATCACCAACGAAGATATAGCCAGCCCGGCGACGGCCCCCGCCCCAGCAAAGAATGCATCCCCGGCCAAGGATGGCGACGGGAATGGGCAGACGGAGGCATCCGCCAACGGCTCAGGTAAGAGTAATTCTGGAGCCGGAAGCGCTCAGGCCAAGGGCGTCAAGGCCCCAGACACTCCTGAGAAGCAACGGGAGGCGCGTGAGCTCGAAATGCAGCAGCGCACCCAGGAGATCAACAAGCAGTATCTGGATCGGATCGCGGCGCTTCGAGAGAAGATCAATGACGCGCAGAAGGAAATGGCAAAGCTTCAGCGGGATCAGGTGGAGAGCACCATAGAATTCCAAAGAAGCGTCGGTTCTTCACCCAGCATTGTTGAGTACCAACGCCAGCAAAGTCTGTTCAACGAACAGATTGCGGCTCAGCGCAGTTCGATCGTGGACTTGAACTCGCAATTGGAAGACGCACAGGAATCAGCCCGACACGCCGGAGTGCCGCACCCCACCGATTGAAGCACTTTAGGCGGCTCGCTCTCGTCCAAGTCTCTTCCAGATCTGACGCACATGATGATGTCCGTGCAGATAGTGGAATTTTCTCCACTGCCCGGCGCTCAGAGGCCCGAGGAGTGGATGCATCGCGATCGGATTTCCGTCTCCCCAGCGCTTATCTGCCTCTGTAATTGCAATGTCCATGCGATCCAGATTGCTCAAGGCCCGCTTTAAGGCAACCGGTCCGGCATCGCCTTTCGGAGTCACCAAGGCAGGTGACTTGGCGCCGGAGGGGAAGATTCCTAGGTCAACAATCAAAATTTTCAGTAGCAGCTCAGGAACTTTTGCAGTGCGATCTTGGGGACCATTGCCGCCATTCATGCTCAACTCCAGCATCTTCGCGGTTGTGCCGTAGGTTCGGCCCAGATGCTCCAGTATCTCGGCACTACTCCATCGTCCCTTCGGCGCGAGCTTCCATTCCGAATCAGACAATCCCCTGGTGCTTTCTTCAATCTCCTCGCGCAGCCGATCCAACCATGGATTCATCTCAGGACCACCTGTTGCTTGAAGCGGACTCTTCACGGCTTTTGTAGTCGCTCCAGCGCCTTTCTTGCCTCACCCGCGCTCGGCCCGTCCTTCAGAATAGTCAGATACTCCCGGTACTGCGTCCTCGCCTCTTCAAATTGCTTGGATTTTTCCAAGGCTTGCGCCAGCTTAAAAGTTGCAACTGCGTCGCGTGGTTTGAACTGCAAGGCTTCACGATAGCGGCTGAGCGCAGCCTTGTAATTCTCTCTCTTGTAGTAGTAGTCGCCGACCTCAACATCCTTCATTGCGCGCAACGGATTCCATTCGTGCAGTTCCATGACGCCATCGGCTCCGCCGGGTTGCGCCGATTCGCCTTTTGGCGGCGACAGGTCAACGCGGGGCTCGTTGCTGCTGCTCTCATCATCGCTGCGCGGGGGAGTGCTGTTGGCTGGCACCTTTGGACTGTTCTGGCCCTTGTTGTAACGCGGATTCTCCGTCAGAGGACCGTCGGCCTGTCCTGGGCTTTCCTGCTCCTGCGCCACCAGCAGGTGTGTGCAGATCAGCGCGCCAGCCAAGGTCAACACCGGTAACATTCCGAGTTTCATAACCCAATTTTACCCGCCGCGGCCATCACACTCTTGCGGATTTTACCAGGAAGCGCCGCGTCGTTTCCCGGCCCTCCAGATGCGCCCGCACTTCCAACTCTGCCGTGCCGCTACTCAATGCCAGGAGCATCTCTGCTACTCCGGCGTCATCCGTTAAAGCGGATTTCAGCACGCCGGAATCTGACTCCGTCTTCCAACTCGCAGTCAGCTCCGCCGAACCGGCAATAAAACCACCGGAGAGGACCCGGAAGCGAAGCGTTACTCCATTGCCAGGCATCCGCTCTGATCCGAGAAACTGCACCACAAGCTCTTCGGCAGTCTCCTGGTTGAGCACGTCGTCCACAAAGCCTGCGCGCACGGCCTCCACCAGCCAGCGATGCTGCGCCCGCGCCAGTTCCTGGATGCCGTTCTCGACTGCGTCCGGAGGTAATACCGCGCTGCGCTTGCCGATGCAACGGCCCCGGACGAAGACCTGCGACTCCAGCCGCCGTTCCTGCTCGCGGACCTCAGTCTGCACGTGATATACCGTGCCCGAGGCGGTAATGTCGGTATTGAAGCCAAAAATCACGGATTTCTTTTACTGCCTCATTACCCGACGTGACAGAAGGACACGTCCGGGTTCCTGATTATGGTGCATCGTACTCACGGATTGTCCAGTACCAATGAACGATTCCACAACATTACTTTGGTTTGTGGTTCCCTTGCAGATACCCCTCCGCGAACCTCATTCCCCTAGCTATTCGCTTTGGCGCCGCCTCGCTTGACACTGAGAAAATGTAAAAACTATACTTGCGACTTCCCACTGTGGGTGGTGAATTCCAAGTCTTAACCGTATGACAGATAACTATTTCGCAAGGTACATGCCTCTGCTGCTCCACTTCGTCCTGGCCTGTCTGCTGGCAGTCGCCATCGTGGCTTTGTCGTACTTCATCGGTCAGCACAAGGCCAATAAGAGCAAGATGTCGCCCTACGAGTGCGGCATGGAGCCCATAGGGGATGTTCGGCAGCGATTCAGCGTAAAGTTTTACCTAGTTGCCATGCTGTTCATCTTGTTTGATGTTGAGGCGGTTTTTCTCTATCCCTGGGCAATCTTGCTGAAACGGCTCAAGATGTTTGGATTCTGGGAGATGATGACCTACGTTCTGATCATCCTGGTTGGTTTCTTCTATGTATGGAAGAAGGGCGTTCTCGATTGGAACAAACCTTCCCGCGACGAGGCGCTCTGACAGAAATGGCCCTGCAACCTGCTGTAACTGATCTGGAATCGCTGAAGGAGCGACCTGCGGTTGCCTGCCTTCTTGCAACAATGCCCCAGGCGCTGGTGGCAGCGAAGTTCGATCGTGACGAGCTCACTCTCTGGATTGATCCCATCCACCTGATTGAAGCCTTGAATCTTCTGCGCACCTCCAGCAGCACTACATTTGCCGTGTTGGCAGACCTCACTGCAGTGGACTGGTTTCCTTCCGAGCCGCGTTTCGAGGTGGTTTACTCCTTGCTCTCCTACCAGCGACATGAGCGAATCCGTATCAAGGTAAAGGTGAGTGGCGTCGATCCGTCCATCGATTCGGTCACTACGTTGTGGGCTGGAGCATCGCCATTCGAGCGTGAGGTGTTTGATCTCTTCGGCATCCGCTTCCAGGGGCATCCCGATCTCCGTAGAATCCTAATGCCGGACGATTGGGAAGGTCACCCTCTGCGCAAGGACTATCCAGTCGAGGGATACCGCTAATGTCCAGCATCGACCAATTCCGCTCGGTGCCGGTCGTCGAAACCATTGACGGTGACCGCACCATGGTTCTGAACATGGGACCGCAACACCCGTCGACTCATGGCGTGCTTCGCCTGCTGTTGGAGATCGATGGCGAGACCGTTGTGCGCGTTCGTCCCGACATCGGATTCCTGCACACTGGCATCGAGAAGACCTGCGAGGCAAAGTTCTATCAGCAGGTTATTCCCATGACCGACCGCATCGACTATCTCGCGCCCATGACCAATAATTTGGCCTATGTGCTGGCCGTCGAGAAGTTGCTAGGGCTGGAGATACCGCCGCGCGCCATGTGGATTCGACTCATGTTGAATGAGTTGACCCGTATCAATTCGCACCTGGTCTGGCTCGGCACCCACGCCCTGGACATAGGCGCAATGACGGTATTTCTCTACTGCTTCCGCGAGCGGGAAGAGATTCTCAAGATGTTCGAGATGGTTGCCGGCCAGCGCATGATGACCTCCTACTTCCGGGTGGGTGGCATATCCATGGACTTGCCGCTCGGCTTTCTCGACTACATCAAGAACTTTGCAAATTATTTTCCCGATCGTATCGACCAGTATTCGGACTTACTCACCAACAATCCCATCTGGATGGGACGTACCAAGGGCGTGGCGCTCATCACCAAAGAAGATGCCATTCAACTGATGCTCAGCGGGCCAACGGCACGCGGCAGCGGAGTGGATTGGGATCTTCGCCGCGACATGCCGTACGCGGGATACGACAAGTTGGAGTTCAAGGTTCCGGTCGAAACCGCAGGCGACGTGTACGCCCGCTATCAAGTACGCATGGGTGAGTTGCGCGAATCCATCAGCATGGTCAAGCAGGCCATACAGAATCTGCCTGATGGCCCGGTAAAAGCCGATGCTCCCAAGATCGTCCTTCCCGATCGCGAGAAAATGAAGACGCAGATGGAATCGCTCATCCATCACTTTAAGATTGTCACCGAGGGTTTCACGGTTCCGGAGGGCGAAGTCTACCAGGGAGTGGAGTCGCCGCGCGGCGAGATGGGTTACTACGTCGTCTCGGACGGCACGGCCAAGCCCTATCGCGTCCATATGCGTAGCCCATCCTTCGCCAACCTGAACGCGATCGGCGTGATGTGCGAACACAACCTGCTCGCCGATGTGGTTGCCGCCATCGGCAGCATCGACATTATCCTCGGCGACGTGGACCGCTAGAACGGAGACGAATTGGAGAACTGGGGATCGCAGTTTGCAAGAACGATAGGTCATCGCAGCGAGGGGCAGAGCGATTTTGCCCTCGATCTGATCGACCTGTTGCAGCAGAAGGCCGAGGAGTTCAACAAGGAAACGCCGAAGGATTTCAAGTTTCCAATTACTGTGACGCCGAAGGGTGTGGATGTAGGAATCACCAACAGCTACAAGACGGCGGCGGCGTACTCCACGGCGCTTCCCGGTGCAATCTTTATCCGGGTATGGAATAACAGTACCGAGCGCGCGTTTGAAGGCACGCTGCACAACACGCCCGACGGCTTTGAAGCGGATGGCATTCCCACCGAGTGCTCCGATCCAAACGGCTTGGCCGAATGGATGATCCACGAGATTTTTGAACCGTAGTTCCCGGGAGTTCGTCAGAATTTCCTATCATTGACCAGCACTGTTGGCTGTATACATTGGATTCCAGAGGCACATGAGATTCAGCGAACAACTCGAAGCGCGATACGCCGATATGATTACCCACTATCCGGCGAAGCGTTCACTTCTCGTTCCCTTCCTGCTCTATATTCAGGATGAATTCGGCTATGTTACCGACGAATCCATCGAAGAGGTCGCGCAACGGCTGGAGATCACTGCGCTGGAAGTGCGCAACGTCATCAGCTACTACTCCATGCTGCGAACCAAGCCCGGAGGCAAGTACAACGTCCAGGTATGCACCAATATCTGCTGCCTTCTGCGCGGGGGAGAGCAGATGCTGGAACATGTGCGCGAAAAGCTTGGCGTGGCCGTCAATAAAGGAATCACCGGCGACGGCGTTTTCTCCGTGGAAGAAGTCGAGTGCATTGGCGCCTGCTCCTGGGCTCCGGCCATGCAGGTTAACTACGCCTTTCACGAAAACCTCACGCCTGAAAAGATCGACCAGATTTTGGACGAGTACAAGCAGAAGGCGGCCCAGTAACTATGGCAACCCTGGTCTCCCATCCCGATGAGGTAAAGGTTGTCAGCCGTCGCTTCGGCAAAGGCGCAGCCAACATCGACCGCTATCTCGAACTCGATGGCTACAAAGCTGTGCAGAAAGCCCTCGAACTGGGCCCCGACGGCATTATTAGCGAGATGAAGGCGAGTAACTTGCGCGGGCGCGGCGGTGCCGGTTTTCCGACAGGCATGAAGTGGTCCTTCGTCCCCAAGGTAAGCGCCAAACCCAAGTACGTACTCTGCAATGGCGATGAGAGCGAACCGGGAACCTGCAAGGACCGGCTCATCTTCGAGCATGATCCGCACTCGGTCATCGAAGGCGCAATGATTGCCGCCATCGCCGTCGGCTCGCACAACGCCTACATCTACATTCGCGGCGAATACCGCCAACTGCTGGAGATCATGCAGAAGGCCATCGCCGACGCTTATGTGCGCGGATTCTGCGGCAAGAATATCTTTGGCTCCGGCTATGATCTCGACGTTTACTGGCACGGCGGCGCCGGTGCTTATGAGGTTGGCGAAGAATCTGCCCTGATGGAGTCGCTCGAAGGCAAACGCGGAGTTCCCCGCATTCGTCCACCCTTTCCGGCCGTCGTCGGACTGTGGGGCGGTCCTACGGTCATCAACAACGCCGAGACTCTGGCCAGCGTCCCTCACATTCTGCTCATGGGCGGCAAGCAATATGCAGAAATCGGTGTGGAGCGCAATGGAGGCACGCGCCTGTTCTGCCTCAGCGGACATCTCGAACGCCCTGGAGTCTACGAGCTTCCCCTCGGCTACAGTCTGCGCAAGGCCATATACGAGGTTGGTGGCGGAATTGCCAACGGGCGTACCTTGAAAGCGGTTGTTCCCGGTGGCTCGTCGGTTCCCTGCCTCAAAGCTGAAGAGATTGACGTGGCTCTCGACTTCGATTCCATGATGAAGGCAGGAACGTTTCTTGGCTCCGGCGGCATCGTGGTTATCAATGACCAGACCTGCATTGTTAAGTTTGCCCTGCGAACCATTCAGTTCTACCGGCACGAAAGCTGTGGCTGGTGCATTCCCTGCCGCGAGGGTACCGACTGGCTTTCCAAGAGTCTTAAGCGCTTTCATTCCGGTGCCGGAGTTTCCAAAGATATCGACAACATGCGCTATCTGGCGGAGAACATGCTGGGACGCACTTTCTGTCCGCTCGGCGACGCAGCAGCCATGCCGATTATTGGCTTTGTGAAGAAATTCCGCGAAGAGTTTGAAGCACATCTGAACGGACATCCGTGCCCCTACGAGGAGCATGGCGTCCTTAACGCATTGCCCGTTCTGAGCTAGTAAGGCTCACACGAAGAGAATTCATGGCCGAAGTAACGCAAAACGCGACTCAAAACGTAACGCTCACGGTGAACGGACGAACAATTCAGGCCACCAAAGGCACACTGTTGATTGAGGCCTGCAAGCAGAACGGTATCGAGATTCCTGCCTTCTGCTACTACCCCGGACTCTCGCTCCAGGGTGCATGCCGCATGTGCCTGGTTGAAATTGAGAAGATGCCCAAAATGCAGACGGCTTGTACCACGCCTGTTGCCGAGGGCATGGTGGTGCAGACCGAATCCGAGAAGGTTGTGCAGGCTCGCAAATCCACCCTCGAACTTCTGCTCGCGAATCATCCGCTGGATTGTCCTGTATGCGACGCCGGAGGTGAATGCGAATTGCAGGACATGACCTTTAAGTACGGCGCCGGAGAATCGAAGTTCATCGACATTAAGAGCCATCGTGATGAGCAGCAGTGGTCGCCGGTTGTCTTCTATGACCGTCCGCGCTGCATCCTTTGCTACCGCTGCGTACGCGTCTGCGGAGAGGGGATGGACGTTTGGGCGCTGGGCATTCAGAACCGCGGCCAAGGCTCAGTGATTGCGCCCAACCAGGGCGATTCGCTCGATTGCGAAGAGTGCGGCATGTGCATTGATATTTGCCCGGTCGGTGCGCTCACCAGCGGAGCCTATCGCTACAAGACGCGCCCTTGGGAGATGACCCATGTCGGCACCGTCTGCAACCACTGCGGCGACGGCTGCCTGACTACGGTGGGAGTACGCCGCTCCGATAGCGGCTCTGAAATTGTTCGCTGCGATAACCGTGACCGCAGCGGTATGAACGACGACTTCCTCTGCATCAAGGGCCGCTACGCCTTCGACTTTGCTGCCAGCCCCGAGCGCGTCACAACGCCGCTCATCCGGCGCGATGGTAAGTTCGTTGCGGCCACGTGGACCGAAGCCATCGAACTGGTTGCTGCCAAGTTCCAGCAAATTCTTCTTGCTGGCGGCTCGCAGTCGATTGGCGTGATCGGCTCCAACCGCACCACCAATGAAGAGAATTACCTGCTGCAGAAGTTCGCGCGCACCGTGCTCGGCACCAATAACATTGACCACCATCGCACCGCCGACTTCCCTTCCTTCGCGCGCGCCATCGCCGCGAACAAGGGCCTTGCGGCATCGATGAGCGAGGTTTCTAAGGCACCGGCCATTCTGCTGATCGGCAGCGATCCTACTGAGCAGCATCCTCTGCTCGCGTGGCAGATTCGCAACGCAGTTCGCCAGCGTAACTCTCGCCTCTACGTAGTAAATGCCAATAAGATTAAATTGACGCATCAGGCTGCACAGTTTGCTCAAATCGCGCCAGGAGCCGAAGCTGACTTTGTCTCCTATCTCGGAGGCAACCAGACGGCAGCGGAAAAGCTGGGTGTCGCCACTGAAGCGCTCGAAAAACTGCGCGATGCGCTTGCGGCTGAAAGCGATCTCATTGTTGTGTTTGGGCCTGAACTGCACGGTGAAGCCATCGACGCGCTGGTCTCCTACGGCGCGCCGAGAGGTGCAAAGTTCATCTGCCTGGCCGACTACGCAAACTCGCGCGGCGCGGCCGACATGGGACTCTACCCTGATCTGCTTCCCGGATATCACCACGTTGCCGGAACCTCGCGAGCCCGCATTGCATGGGCCACTGAGGTTCCGAAAACTCCCGGCCTCGCGCTTCCGGAAATGCTTGACGGCGCAGCGTCCGGAACCATGCAAGCACTCTGGGTTGTAGGCTCAAATCCTGCCGCGCGCTATTCAAACCAGCAGGCGTTCTCGCAGCCGTTTCTCGTTGTGCAGGATATGTTCCTCACGGAGACGGCGCAACACGCTGACGTTTTTCTGCCTGCGGCATTCGCCTATGAAAAGGCTGGCACAGTAACGAACACTTGCGGTGATTTGCAACAGCTCAAGAAGGCTTCGGACGTTCACGGCGTCAAGGCTGACTTTGAGATCATCATTCGGCTGGCGGAAAAGATGGGTGCGGATATTGAGAAGCTTGTGCCTTTCCGCGGCTACACCTTTGCCGATGCGGGCCAGAGCCGCGGTCCGCAATCCGGCGAGGCCGATCGCAATGCGGTGTTTACCGAAGCACGCGGATTGGCGTCGCGCACTTCGCCCCTGGACCCAACGATTACGCTCGACGAAATTTCGGAGCTGGTTCCGGGCTATGCAATCTCCCGACTAGACCTTGTCGCTGGAAATCCGCAGCGCACCGAGCTGGTGCAGATCCAATCAGCCGATATTTCGAGCCATCCTGAACTGGTTGTGCCTGCCGGAAACACTCTGTTCACTTCCGGCACGCTTGGCCGCTACTCGGCAACGCTGAACTCTGTGGTGGAAAACCATCGCAAGGCAGGCGAGCCGATTGGAGCTGACTGAATATTTTCCCGTCCGGCCACGGGCTGGGCGACGTAAGTTTCTGCCGTCAACCGCAAGTACCAATTTGCGAATGAACGGCCGGGGATTGATCCTTCGATGAGCGCTTTGACTTTTTTGATCGTCGCGGTAATCAAGATCGCTGTCACACTTGGCGTTCTGCTCACCGTTGTGGCCTACACCGTTTGGCTGGAGCGCAAGGTGGTGGGGCGTATGCAGAATCGCTGGGGACCCTCCCGCGTCGGTCCCTTTGGATTACTGCAACCTCTTGCCGACGGCATTAAGTTTTTGCTGAAGGAAGACCTGACGCCGCCCTACGTGGAGAAGCCCTTATATCTTCTCGCACCGTGCCTATCGCTTATCATGGCGCTCACTTCCATCGCCATGATTCCCATTGGCCCCATCATTCACCTGTTCGGCATCAGCACTCCAGTGCAGATTACCGGAGTGGTGAATGCTACTGGGCAGTCCAGCGATATCAATGTCGGGATTCTCGTCATCCTTGGTATCACTTCGCTCGGAGTCTATGGCGTGGCGCTGGCAGGATGGTCATCGAACAGCAAATACTCGCTGCTTGGCTCGCTGCGCGCTTCGGCACAGATGGTCAGCTACGAAGTTTCGCTCGGACTTTCGCTGGTTGGCGTACTGCTGATGTCAAGCACACTAAGTCTGCGCGGGATTGTCCACGCACAACTCGGCACCTGGTTTGGATTCATCCCGCAGTGGTTCATCTTCCGGGGCCAGTTCATTGCGTTCTTCGTGTACATGATGGCGGCCTTTGCCGAGACGAATCGCATTCCATTTGATATGCCGGAGGCTGAGACGGAGCTCGTTGCCGGATATCACACCGAATACAGCGCCATGAAGTTCGCCATGTTCTTCATGGCGGAATACGCCAACATGGTGACCGTGGCATGTATCGCGTCTGTCATGTTCCTGGGAGGCTGGAGCGGGCCGTCGCTTCCCTTCCTGCCCGTGGCCGTTCAGGCGTTCTTGCCGCTGCTTTGGTTTTCGGCCAAAATTTTCTTTTTCCTGTTCCTTTACATCTGGATTCGCGGCACACTGCCGCGCTTCCGTTATGACCAGTTGATGGCCTTCGGCTGGAAGTTCCTCTTCCCGCTTGCGCTGGCCAACGTGGTTGTCACCGCTTTCTTCGTGGCGATCCGGGCATGATGGCCGGAATGGAAAACTGATGCATCTTTATCTCTTTCTACTTTTCGGAGCGATATGCGCGGGTGGCGCGGTAAATCTGCTGATTCAGCGGAAGGCCATCAACAGCGCGCTCTCGCTCATTGTCGTAATGGGATCGCTGGCAGTCATCTACATGATGCTCGGCGCTGAGTTTGTCGCTGTGGTGCAGGTGATCATCTACGCCGGAGCTATCATGGTGCTCTTCATCTTCGTGATCATGCTGCTCAACGCCGGAGAAGAAGAGCCCAGCAAGGGCAGCACTGTAGCCAAGATCGTCGGCATTCCCGGATTGTTTGCATGCGTCATCGTCGTCGTCAAGCTTTGGCTCCAGCAGCGCCCGGGTGAACGGCTTATCCCCATCGGCGCGATGTATGGTCCCGCTGACCAGGTCGGCATGATGCTGTTCACCAAATACCTGCTGGCATTTGAAGTCACCAGCATCCTGGTGCTGATCGCCATCATGGGCGCGGTAGTTCTCGCCCGCAGGAGTAACTCATGATTCCACTCTCCTGGTACCTTCTTCTCGGTGCGTTTCTGTTTGCTTGCGGCGTTACGGGATTCTTGATCAAACGCAACATCATCACGCTCTTCATGTCGATCGAGTTGATGTTGAATGGCGTGAACCTTTCGTTCATCGCCTTTGCCACGAGCCTTGGAACTCTGGACGGACACATCTTCGTCTTCTTCGTCATGGTCGTTGCCGCCGCAGAAGCAGCAGCCGGATTGGCTATCATCATCTCTGTTTATCGCACGCGCGAAACGCTCAATGTTGACCGCGTGAACCTGCTGAAACTATGAAATTATTTTTCTGGCAACCCTGGCTGATTCCGATCCTGCCGCTGGCGGGCGCACTCATCAACGGACTGTTTGGCAAGCGCTTCGCCAAATCCGTAGTCGCCTCCATTGCGCTCTTCTTTACCGGAGCATCGTTCGTCGTTGCCAGCGCGCACGCCTACACGCTGGTACATTCCGGCGCCGATGCTCTTGAAACGTCCTACGGCACATGGATTCGTGCTGGAAACTTTTCTGTCGACTTCGGCTTCTATCTCGACCATCTCTCGCTGGTGATGATGCTGGTCGTCACTGGAGTAGGCTTTCTGATTCACGTCTATTCCGTGGCATACATGGAGCACGAGGGCGGATATTACCGCTTCTTTTCCTACCTGAACTTCTTCATGTTTTTCATGCTCACCCTGGTGCTCGCCAACAACTACCTGCTCATGTTTGTGGGGTGGGAAGGTGTGGGCCTGGCCTCATACCTGCTGATTGGCTTCTTCTTTCTTAAGGACTCTGCCGCCAATGCAGGCAAGAAGGCTTTCATTACCAACCGCGTCGGCGACTTCGGTTTCTTGATCGCGATCTTCCTGCTGATCCAGCACTTTGGAACGTTGAGCTACGCGTCGGTCTTCAGAATCGCATCGCATCTTCCGGTTGAGACCACCGCGGGATTACTTACCGCCATCGGCCTGCTGATGCTGGTGGGAGCCTGCGGCAAGAGCGCGCAGATTCCCCTCTACGTCTGGCTGCCGGACGCGATGGAGGGCCCCACGCCGGTCTCGGCCCTCATCCATGCCGCCACCATGGTCACCGCTGGCGTGTACATGGTGTGCCGCTCGAACCCGATCTTCAGCCGCGCGCCCATTGCTCTGCTCGCCGTAGCTATCATTGGCACGTTGACCTGCTTTTTCGCCGCAACCATCGGCATCACGCAGACCGACATCAAGCGAGTGCTTGCGTACTCCACTGTTTCACAGCTCGGATACATGTTCATGGCTGCTGGAGTCGCGGCCTATTCTGCTTCGATCTTCCATCTGATGACCCACGCCTTCTTTAAGGCTCTGCTCTTCCTCGGCGCTGGCTCGGTGATTCACGGCATCGGCGGCGAGCAGGACATGCGTAAGATGGGCGGCCTGCGCAAGTACATGCCATGGACCTTCTGGACCATGCTGATTGCGACCCTGGCAATCTCAGGCTTCTGGCCCTTCGCCGGATTCTTCTCCAAGGATGAAATTCTCTGGCAGGCCTTCAGCAGTCCCCACGGCAGCAAGATATTTTGGGCCGTCGGTCTGCTCACTGCGTTCATGACCAGCTTCTATATGTTCCGCCTCATCTTCCTCACTTTTACCGGGGAGTATCGCGGCGCGTTACCGGAAGCGCACGCCGCTCATGGCAGCCACGACGATCACGGTCATCACGGCACTCCACACGAATCGCCTTGGTTCATGCTCGCGCCCTTGGTGCTGCTAGCCATTCTCTCCGCAATTGGAGGTTTGGTTGGAATCGGTAATCGTTTCGAGCACTTCCTCGATCCGGTCATTCAAAATGTTTCTGTCGAACAGAGTTCCGCACATCTGGCAGAAGGTGCAGCCGCAGCCGAGCCCGAAGGCAGACCGGGAGAAAGCAGTGGAACGGAAACCCTGCTGAAGTTTGTTTCGGTTTTCGTCGCCTTCGCCGGTCTTGGACTCGCGTGGTTCCTCTACGTGAAGAGCCCTGAGCTGCCCGCGAAGATTGCAGCGGCATCTGGAGGACTGTACAAACTGGTGCTCAATAAGTATTGGATTGATGAACTGTATTCCGTGGCCATCATCGGCCCACTCGTCGCATTTTCACGGGTCGTGCTCTGGCAAAGCGTCGACCAGAAGTTGATCGACGGCTCGGTGAATGAGAGCGCTGTCGCTGCGCGCGATGTGTCGCAGGTAATTCGCCAACAGCAATCCGGCCTGGTGCGCAGCTATGCAGGATGGATAGCCGCAGGCGCCGCAGCCGTGGTTGTCTATATGGTCTGGATGGGAACCCGATGAACTTATCAACGCTCAACCCTTGGATTCTCACGCTCACGACTTTTCTGCCCTTGCTGGGAGCAGTGTTGATTGCGATTCTGCCGCGCCGCGACCGCGATATCCGTTGGTTTGCCTTGGGAGTCTCGGCAGTTACCTTCCTGCTCTCGCTGCATCTGCCTGTCTACTTTCGCAAAGTGGCACCAACCGCTTCGGGGAGCTTTTCCTACGAGCAGAACCTGCGGTGGATCACCAGCCCGAACATCCACTACCACGTCGGCATCGATGGCATCTCACTGTGGCTCGTAGTCCTGACCACGTTTCTCGTACCGTTTTGCGTTCTCGCCTCCTGGAAATCGATCCACGACCGGGTGAAGGAATTCTTCATTCTTCTTCTGATTCTGGAAACGGCGATGATCGGCGTCTTCATCGCCCTGGATCTGTTTCTCTTCTATTTCTTCTGGGAAGCCACGCTTATTCCGATGGCTCTCATCATCGGCATCTTTGGCCACCAGCGCCGCGTCTATGCCGCCATTAAGTTTTTCCTTTACACGATGATCGCTTCGGTCTTTATGCTGGCGGCGATCATCTGGCTCTACGCACAGTCTGGAACATTCGATTTCGTTGAGTTGCAGCATCTGATTGCAACAGGTGCCATCGCTCTTCCCGGCCATACAGCGCTCTGGCTTTTCCTCGGCTTCTTCCTGGCTTTTGCGGTTAAGGTTCCGCTCTTCCCATTCCATACTTGGTTGCCAGACGCGCACGTTGAAGCGCCTACTGCGGGTTCGGTGCTGCTCGCAGGAGTCTTGCTGAAGATGGGCACCTACGGCTTGTTGCGCTTTAGCATCGGACTCTTCCCTGCCGAAGCACACCGGAACGCTCCCTGGATCATTACTCTTGCCATCATCGGCATCATCTATGGCGCGTTGGTTGCACTGGTTCAGCCGAACATGAAGAAGCTGGTCGCGTACTCTTCGGTGAGCCACCTCGGCTTTGTTGTGCTGGGCATTTACAGCTTTACTCGCGCCGGAATGGACGGAGCCGTCTTCCAGATGCTGAATCACGGTGTTTCCACCGGTGCACTGTTCCTGCTGCTCGGCGTGGTCTATGATCGCCGCCACACCTACGAGATCAAGGAATATGGCGGCCTCGCAACACCGATGCCTATCTACGCAACGCTGTTCTTGTTGATTACGCTATCTTCCATCGGACTGCCACTGATGAACGGCTTTGTGGGCGAGTTCCTGATTCTCAGCGGCGCGTTCCAGGCGAAGGCAATCTACGGAATCATCGCCGCCACTGGCGTCATCTGGAGCGCCTTCTACATGCTCTGGCTCTACCAGCGAACATTCTACGGAGCCATCACTAATCCGGCGAATGCGGCCATGCCTGATGCCAATCTGCGTGAACGCAGTGTTCTGTGGCCGTTTGCTGTGATGGCGCTTGCGATGGGAATATTCCCCAGTCTCTGGATGAATTCCATCGACGCCTCGGTCGCGGGCATTCTGGACACGCAACATGGCGCGTCCTTTGCCTCCTCACTCCAAGTTAAAGTGAACACGGTGCTCAAATAGCCATGCCAACCGCTGCCGATTACATTCGCATTCTTCCTGAAATCGTCCTCTCGGTCTGGGGCATGATCGTCATGTTCGTGGAGGCGTTACTGCCCGCGGGCCGCAGCCGCAAGGGGCTGGGCATCTTTGCTGCCTTCGGTGCGTTGGCGGCGATTGCGGCCACGGCCTACCAGGCGCGACCGCAGTTTGCCGGCTTCGGCTTCAATCACATGCTGCGCGTCGACCACTTCAGCATCTTCTTTCACTTCGTGGTTCTGCTCGTCGCCCTGGCAACTATCCTGATGTCGCTCGACTACCTTCCATTTCAGAAGGTCGACCGTGGTGAGTATTACGCTCTGATTCTGCTGGGCTCTGTTGGCACGTGCCTGATGTCATCTGCGGTCGAGTTGGTGCTCGTCTTTATCGCGCTGGAAATCTCCTCGATCTCCAGCTACATTCTCGCGGGCTTCCGCCGCCAGGCTGCGGAGAGCGCCGAAAGTTCGATGAAGTATTTTCTTCTCGGCTCCTTCGCCACCGCGTTCTTTCTCTATGGCGTTGCGCTGCTGTATGGAGCGACCGGTTCCACCAACGTGTTTGATATTGCAGCGGCGCTCAGCGACACGGCCTATCGTATTGAACCGCTCGCCTACATAGGAGTAGCGCTTATCTTCACGGGGCTTGGCTTCAAGGTGGCTTGCGCTCCCTTCCATGTGTGGACTCCCGACGTTTACGAGGGCGCGCCTTCGCCGGTTGTGGGATTCATGTCCACAGCTCCGAAGGCCGCGGCTTTCGCGGTCCTCATCCGCCTCGTCATTGACACGGCTTCGCCGCACTGGTTCTGGGTGATCTGGATCGCCGCCGTGCTTTCCATGTGCATCGGCAACCTGGGAGCCATTCTGCAGAGCAACGTGAAGCGCATGTTGGCCTACTCGTCGATCGCACACGCTGGGTATCTGCTGGTTGCGTTTGCTTCTGCGAGCAATCATGAGTTGGGAGTTTCAGCGGCCATGTTTTACACGGCCTCCTATGCGGCAATGAACGTAGGAGCATTTGCGGTGATCACGCAGATGTCCGGCAGCGGCGAGCGCTTCACGCAGATCGACGACTACTCGGGACTGGGAAAACGGTCGCCGTTGCTCGCTGCGGCACTCACATTCTTTTTGTTGTCGCTGATCGGAATCCCCCTCACGGGCGGCTTCTTTGCCAAGTTCTACGTCTTCAGTGCGGCCCTGAAAGCGCAGCTTATCTGGCTGACAATCATTGGTGTGGCAAACAGCGGCATCGGATCGTACTACTACCTGCGGCTCATTGTGCGCATGTATATGTATGAGCCGCGCACGGAAGAGGCTGCGCCACGGGTACGCTTCGGAGTGGGGATGGCGATTGCCATCAGCCTGCTTGCAACGCTGTGGCTTGGATTGCTGCCCAACGCGGTGCTTCACTACACACAGAGCGCGCGCAACATCGCCGGTCACTAGGATAAGAGTTTCGAGCAGGAAACATGCGCCCCGGAGATACTCCGGGGCGTTTTCTTGCGATGCAGGAGCGCTTTTTGGGGGTGGGAGCACGATTGACGAAAAGGATAATCGTTGAAGAACACGACTTTACCGATGAGGTAATGGTTGCGCGGAATTGTGAAGGATTAACTTCTGCGGCGCTGCTTCCTGGAAGGCCGGTACTAGCTGGTTAATGGTTCAAAATCGAGACGATGCCCGCGCAAATAAGAAGCGATGCTCCAAGTTGCGGAACATCGCTTCTCTGAATCATGGCCGCGCTTCGCAATCTGCGGAGCGGGTGAGAGTAAAACTTGAAAAGCTACTTCACGACCTTGGCGAAGACCACGACCAGGGTGAAGAGCACGAGGGATTCAACGAAGGCGAGGCCGAGAATCATGGCGAGCTGGATTCCGGCGCGGGCAGCAGGATTGCGAGCCATGCCTTCGCAGGCGGCGGCAGCGATCTTGCCCTGACCGAGTGCGGCGAGTCCGGCGGCAATTGCCATGGAGAAGCCGGAAGCGATGGCGACCCAGTTGGTACCGGCAGCAGCGGCGGCGGGCTCACCCTGTGCGAAGACCGGAGTCGCCAGCATCAGGATGGTCATAAGAGAGAAGAGCAGAAACAGCTTTTTGTTCATTGTCATTACTCCTTCAGGATTCGCCGCCAGTGGGTGGTTGACGCTCCACGCAATGGGAGGGCCCTCACGCTTGCGGCGTACAACAAAAATCGTATCCGAGCTGCCAGCGGTATTGCTTCCCACCTTAGCCGCGCAAGAGCAGCGCGTCGAAGGTGGGGCACCCGTCTTTTGCTTCTCTAGTGCTCGTGCGAGACGGCCTCACCGATGTAGACCATCGGCAGCAGTACAAAGATGAGCGTCTGAATCAGTGAAACGCCGAAGTGGAGGGCGAGAAAGATAACAGGCACGCCAACCGGCACCAGCGAGAAGAAGACCAAGGTCACCATGTCTCCGGCAAACATGTTGGCATAGAGACGGACGGTGAGTGACAACATGCGCGCCAAGTGGCTGCACACCTCGATCACGAACATGAGCGGAGCGAGCCACCACACCGGCCCGAGGAAGTTCTTGATGTATCCGGGACCTTTGGCGTGGATGCCCTGCAGATGGTAATAGAACCAGGTAACGACGGCGCAGCCGAGCGGCACCACAGGCACTCCGGTGGGCGACTCGAAAAACGGAACGAGCCCGAGCAGGTTGCAACAGAGGATGAACATGCCAAGGGTGATGAGGTACGAGAGATAGCGCCGGCTGGTGTGGCCAATGATCTCTTCGCTCTGCGTGTCCATGTAGTTGTAAATCAACTCCATGATGTGCTGCAGGGTGCCGGGCTTTTCCACCGAGAGGCTGGCGCGCACGGCCACGAAAAACGCGATGAGGACGATGAAGACCAGTAGTTCCATCGCAAAGTGGTCGGGGATAGGCGCGGTGGGATGGGCAGGATGAAAGCCGAGCGCTGTGAGCAGCGCAGTGACGGGGCCGGCAAACAAGTGGTTCAGGAGTTCGGTAAATGGCAATTGATGCATTTGAATGTCTTGTTAGTCCGATTCAGGATGATCGCCGGAAGCCGGCGACGAACTCGTATACGGCCTCGCACATAAAGGCGATGACAGGCATTGCAAGCCCCGCCAAGAACCCCACTAAG
Organism: uncultured Acidobacteriaceae bacterium; assembly: GCA_964559875.1. Taxonomy (GTDB): domain Bacteria; phylum Acidobacteriota; class Terriglobia; order Terriglobales; family Acidobacteriaceae; genus TOLSYN. Next base: position 48,793 of record CAZLJQ010000010.1, on the reverse strand, counting down.
CCTCGGACGGAACAAACAAAGATAACATAGGCAACGAGCGCTATCAAGACGATACGGCCTACTCCACGAGCCACCACGGCGGCTCCACGCTCGGGACTCTTCGCACGCACAATGCGCTCGCCGATGGCGTTGACCGAGGAGGCAAGCCAACGGAAGTTGATCCATCCCAGGGCTGTGCCAATAAGCACTCCAGCGGCCAAGGGCCAGCCCAGTGGCCAAGCCACGGCCAAGGCGCAGACGACGCCCACGATGGCGATCATGTGCTCGACCCGGAGCACAGTGGATTGGTAGGCCGACATCTCCTGGAGTGATGGCTCAGCCGAGGCTAGCTCTGGGGAATTCTCCCAATCTTCGGGGCCGGGCGCGGCGGTCTCTTCCGGAGTCGCGTCCTCGGGAAGATCAGTGTCCGCCATTGGCGTCGTCCTTCTCTTGCTTGTCTTCTTCGGCAGTGGCCTGGAGGGCGCGGCGAATCATGGAGACGAATCCGGCGACGGCGCCGAAGATGATTCCGAAGAGATAAAACCAGTGAGTGTGCAGAAAGCGGTCGGCGCACCAGCCGAGAGCGTATCCGACGAAGACCGCCGCGGGGATCATGAAGCCGATCTCCGAGTAGCGTGCGACCGTCACCAAGGGGCTCTCATCGCGCTTGTCGGGTTTGTCGTCTTTCATACTCACACCCTTTCCCAAATGAACCTTATCTGCCATCCCACAATCGCCAAAGGAGGGCGGTTGTGGGGCCACCAACGAGGAATCGATTGCGGGTTGAGGTGCCTCTGGCGCTTAGCAAAAGAATTGAACGGTGCTGGGGTCCTTCGCTACGCTCAGGATGACACGCCAAGAGCAATAACAATAACAAGAACAAGAACAAAACAGAATCAACGGAATCACGTTGGTCGAAAACAAGGAAACGCGGGCCATCAGAGGTATCCGTCATTCCACAATCGCCAAAAGAAGGCGGTTGTGGGCCACCCGATCATGTTGAGGAACACTGTGCGAATCGGGTGTTATACAATTTTACAGTGTCCCTAGAACAAAACATTTACGACCTACGCAAGCAGAAGCTGCAGCAGATCGAAGCCCTCGGTCAGCCTGCCTATCCACACCACTTTAATCCTACCCACCAAGTGCCCCAGATTCTGGAGGCGTACACGGCCAGCACAGGCGAAGAGCTGGAGGCCGGGCGCGTCAACGTTACCATTGCGGGACGGCTGATTGCTATTCGCCTGATGGGCAAGGCAAGTTTCGCCCACATGCAACAGTCGGGCGAGAAGCTACAGATTTACGTGAAGAAAGACGCGGTCGGCGAGAAACAGTGGGAGCTCTATAAGCTGCTCGACATTGGCGACCACGTGGGCGTTACGGGATATCTGTTCCGCACGCGCACGGGCGAGTTGAGCGTGCACGTGGAGGAGCTGACGTTTCTCTCGAAGGACCTGCTGCCGCTGCCGGAGAAGTTCCACGGGCTGACCGATGTGGAGCTGCGCTACCGGATGCGATACGTCGATCTGATCGATCCCGAGGTGAGGAAGGTATTCACGAAGCGGGCGCGGATTGTGCAATCGATTCGGCGCTTTCTGGATGCGCGGAGTTTCATTGAGGTAGAGACTCCGATGATGCAGCCGATAGCGGGAGGCGCGGCGGCACGTCCGTTTGTTACGCACCACAACACGCTGGATGTCGACCTATTTCTGCGCATCGCGCCCGAGCTGTACCTGAAGCGGCTGCTGGTGGGCGGGCTGGATCGCGTGTATGAGATCAACCGGAACTTCCGCAATGAGGGAATCTCGACGCGGCACAATCCGGAGTTCACCATGCTGGAGTTCTACCAGGCCTATGCCGATTACTACGACCTGATGAAGCTGACCGAAGAGCTGCTGAAGCAGGTGGCGATGGATGTGAACGGCTCGCTGGTGAACCAGTTCGGCGGGCGCGAGATTGACTGGAGCACGTTCCAGAAGCTCTCGATGCGCGAGGCGATTATCAAGTATTGGCCGGAGGCGGCGGGCGATGCTCCGGTGATGGCTGACTTCAAGAGCGGCGAGCAAGTTGAGCAGTTGGTACGCAGGCTACAGAAGGCCAAGGTGCAAGTTCCGTACGATCCGAAGGAGCCGGCAGGAAGGGCGATTGCAGATATGTTCGAGGCGTTGGCCGAAGAGCATTTGTGGCAGCCAACGTTTATCTATGATTTTCCGCTGGCGATCTCACCGCTTTCGAAGAACAAGCGCGATGAGCCGGATTTTGTGGAGCGTTTTGAGCTGTATGTGGCGGGGATGGAGGTGGGCAACGCCTTCAGCGAACTGAACGATCCGGAAGAACAAAGGCGGCGCTTTGAGCAACAGCTTGGCGAACGCGAGCGTGGCGACGACGAGGCTCACCAGATGGACGAGGACTACATCAGGGCGCTCTCGTATGGAATGCCTCCGGCGGGCGGCGAGGGGATTGGCATTGACCGGCTGACGATGATGCTGACGGGCGAGACCTCGATCCGCGATGTGATTCTGTTTCCGCTGCTGAGGCCAGAGAAGAAAGAAGAAGAGAAAGTAGAAGCGGCAGGAGTGGAACAAAAGTAGAAGGAACAAAGAGCAGAGTCAACAGCCCCACATTTGCTGGCAGCGGCAAATGTGGGGACTCGTTCTAGTACCATGCTCTGCCGGACCTCTGTGAGATCCTCCATGCCAGGATCATTCGCCAGAATGGATTGATACTGCTTGTGATCGCGACCTGCGATCCAATAGTCTCTGCTACCCCACCGTATTCAACCATGCAAAATCCAGATGCAACCTTGACCATGCAAGCCTGCTCATAAGGACTGCAAGCCGGTTGAACCTACCCCGAAATAGGAGACCCCCGCATATAAATCAATTCTGAAAAGGAGATTTCCCATGAAAACACTGTCGAGGTACTTGCTTCTATTCCTGCTGGCTGTGATTCCCGCAGCCGCGTTCGCCGCTGATGGAGTCCTCACGTTAAATTTCTCCACTCCGGTTCAGCTCGCTCCCTCCGAAACGCCGGGATTCTGGTATCCGGACCGCTATGCCCCGTCCACCTTCGTTTCGCCTGCAACGGCGCCTGATGGCACAAGGAATGCGCTTGAGGAGGGCATCGCCTTAGCCGATTATCAGGGCCCCGACTCCTTCTACAACATTCAGGGTCGAAAGTATGACCTGCCAGGCCATACGGTTTCCACAACGATCGAGGTTTATGTACCTAAGAGCTGGGCGACAAACAACTCACAAATGGCGGGATTCTGGGGCACGGTGTTCGATTCCACCGGCGCCGTTGGAGACTACCCGATCATCGAGTTCCAAGGGAACCTTACCACTCCCGACCTTGTCACGCCCTACACCAATAACGGCGTTCCCGGATTCTATGGCTGGAACAATGTGACCGGTTCGTATAATTACATCGGTCTTCCCACAAATTTCAAATACAACTCATGGGTCGAGCTGACCATGACCCTGATACCCGGTAAGGGCTTTGAATACACGGTCTCCGAGCCTTCGAGCCACCATGGTGTATCCATCTTAAGTCCATTGAGCGATCCGCTGGACGTGTCGTTCGGTAATGTAATCCTTGAGGGCTACAACAACGACGCGAGTTACAGCTTCTTCTGGAACAACCTGAGCGCTTCCTTCACATCATCAGTTTGCGTTCAGTGACGGACGTTCTGACATTGGAGCATACGTCGTCGTAATCACCTTGGGCGGCCTTGTTGCTGCGAAGTTGCAGGAGTCTGGCCGCCCGCATTCAAGAGCTATAAGGCTTTCATAAGAGTAGTATCAGTGGAGGGACGGCCGTGACGCGAGAGTATAACTCAGACGCCTTAGCTGCTTGCACGATGGGTGAGAGACGTGAGTTTTCGCTACAGAATTCTCGTTGTTGATGACGAGGAAAACGTCCGCGCAGTCGCCCAAGCTGTTCTCCAATCGCAAGGTTACGAAGTGCATTGCGCCGTTGACGGATTCGACGGCCTCACGAAGTTGAAGCAATCGCTGCCGGATGTGATTATCTCCGATTTGCGAATGCCAAACATGAGTGGGTTTGAATTCCTGTCTGTGGTGCGCAAGCGCTTCCCGCAGATTGCCGTCATCGCTATCAGTGGCGAGTTTTGCGGCACCGATGTGCCTGAAAGCGTCTTGGCGGATGCCTTCCTGGAAAAGGGCCAGTACTCCACCGAGAGTCTCTTTGAGAAGATCACTTCCCTGCTGGAAAATATTCCCCGGCAGACAAAGGACCCAGCGCCACGCAAGGCGGCCGTCTGGGTTCCGGTGAGGAAGGATGTGGGCTACGTTGCGGTGACGTGCGGCTCCTGTTTGCGAACCTTCCCGGTCGTGGGCGCAAAGCCTGGGGGCGTGTGCAACGCTGAATGTGATTTTTGCGGGACGGAGGTTTCATTCGTAGTCTCCCAGGCAGTCGCGGGAGGAACCCGCGATCCGTAACGTGCCGGACCGGCGGCTGGCCGGAGAACAACTTACAAGCCAAAGTACCGGAAAGCAACTTATGAATAACGAAAGAAATACAGACCGAACAGCAATCAAAATCGAGATCAATCGCCTACATCAGCTTGAAAACAAAGTGGACAGCGGTATTGGCCATGGGATCACGCGGCGTATTCGTGAACTTGAGAAGAAACTCGACGCAGGCCGGAAGAATGACCGGGCCGCGTGATGTGTACCTCGGGCAATCCTGAAACAATCTTGCCCTATATGCTGCTTTTTTTGCACCGAATCCCGTTCAGCATGATCTACTAATAGGCGAAGGACAGCCACCGCATGGCGGGGTTGAGCCTTGATTTAGGACCTGCTTAGGGCCTGTGAAGAAGCGAGTACCCAAATGGGATTTGACTTCAGCAGTGAAGAACGGCGGAAGCTCGGCTACCGCCTGATTGACCGCATCGATCAATATTTTTCCTCCCTTAACAATCGAGCTATACAGCCTCCGGAAGCGGAGCGCGCGGCTGTGCATGAGGCGCAGGCGCTGCCCGAGCTGGGTTCCGACGCGACGGCCGTGCTGGACGGGCTGTGCCGCGAGATGATGGACAAGGGATTCCATATTCCTTCGGCGAACTACTTTGGGCTGATGAATCCGACGCCGACGTATATGGCGGTGCTGGCGGAAGCTCTGGTCTCGGCGCTAAATCCGCAACTTGGATCGCTGGCCAGGTCGCAGTTTGCAAGCACGCTGGAGGCAGAGACCGTAGGGTGGATTGCCTCGCGCTTTGGTTGGCACACGGCGACGGAAGCAGCTTCGGGCGATAAAGCTTCGCAGCCGGGTACGCGGCAACTGACGCCGCTCCGGCCGCGGGCGCTGGAGTGTGGTGGGACCTTCACCAGCGGTGGCAATGAGGCGAACTTTACTGCGTTGGCGCTGGCCATTGCGCATCACTTCCCGAACGCGATTGAGGATGGGATTGCAACGATTGGAGCAAGGCCGGTGTTCTACGCCTCGGAGGAGTCGCATCATTCGCTGGAGAAATCGGCGGGGCTGCTGGGGCTGGGACGCAAGTCGCTGCGAAGGATTCCGGTGAACGAGAATCTGCGGCTGGATACGGCGCGGCTGATTTTGCAGATTGAAGCGGACTACGGATGCGGCTTTGTTCCCTTCTGCATTGTTGCGACGGCAGGGACGACGAGTTCGGGAGCGATTGACGACCTGAACGCATTGGCCTCGATTGCCGAACGTTACGGACTTTGGCTGCATGTGGATGGCGCTTATGGAGCGGCGGCGGCATTCAGCGATAGGTATCGCGGAGTGCTGAGCGGCATTGAACGCGCCGACTCGATCACGATCGATCCGCACAAATGGTTGTCGATGCCCTTCGCGGCGGGAGTGATTCTGACCCGGCATCCGGCGATGCTGGAGCGAGCGTTTTCCGTGGATTCGCCGTACATGCCGAAGGCGGAGCGCGGGGGCATGGTCGACAACTACAAGGTAAGTGCGCAGTGGTCGCGCAGGATGAACTCATTGAAACTATGGCTGACGCTGCGGGTACACGGGCGGCAGGCGTATGAGGAGATGATTGAGCGGCAGATGGAGCTTGCACGGGGGATGCGCGAGTGGCTTGAGAGCTCGGAGGAGTTTGAGCTGGCGGCGCCGCAAGTGCTACCGATTCTGAACTTCCGGCTTCGCGCTACGGGAGAGGATGACGCCGAGGCGGCCCACAAGAGGTTTGTGGAGGAGTTCAACCGCGATGGCCGCTACTGGATGAGCAGCACTCGGGTGCGCGGCGAGAGTGTGCTGCGCATGATGATCATCAGCTACCTGAGCACCGCCGAGCACCTTGCAGGAGTGCAGGAAGCATTGCAGTCGGCTGCGCGGCGGGTTGCGCTGCAAGGCGTGAGTTAGTCCCGAGACAAGTTGCTACCAAACGTGAGAAGGGCCAGCGAGTGGCCCTTCCAGAAGACATAAAACGTATCCAAGACATTCCTAGAAGACGTAGCCCAGACCACTGCCAGCGTTTTGGTACCAGGGAGTGTGGCGCGCCCAAGGCTGCGGCTGGATATCCCACTGAAGCACTCGCCAATAAACTTTGCGAGTTAGCTGGAAATCCGCGCCACCGCCATAACGGTAGGTAAAGCCGCTCTCTGTGTCGGTTGTACCTGGAACAAGCGGCGGATGATGGTCAAACGCGTACATGCCATTGGAAGTCTGATACGCAAAGCCGCCCTGGACAGTGATATAAGGACGGAACCGGCCGGTGAGGAGGTTTACCTTGGGGCCGATGGTCCCTGAGAACTGCTTGGTGTTATATACCGTGCCAGTAGAGAAATCGCCAGCGGCGGTGATGGAGAGGTGAGAGCGCAAGCTTTTTGTAAAGGCTACCTCTGCGCCGTTGAACTGGTAGCTGTTGAAATTCAAACCGTAATCAGGGTAAGTGACGAGGTAGCCCACGTACAGATCAGTGTTCGGAGAATAGATCGTGGCTTTGGGTGCTTGAGCGAAACAACACACGGACAGAAATAGCAAAGTCGCTACGGTAAAAATTTTCATCTCGCCTTTTCCAGATTCTTAATCCTTTGATTTTCTGTGGGCACACTCTCACGCCACGATCCCGACGAGAAAGTTTTTCAGGTTGGGCCAAGTATAATCACAAACCCTGAATGCGGGCAATCGACAAAGGACTATGACCGTTTGTGCGGCGAAGGTTACTTCAGTGCGTTGACACCGGCGGGCACAGGCTCTATCAAGGGACGGCCCATGCTGTAGTAATGAAATCCAGCCTCTGCCATTTCACTTGGACTAAAGAGATTTCTTCCGTCGATAACAACGGGATAACGCATGATGCAACGCAGGCGATCAAGCTTTAGTGATGCGAACTGAGGCCACTCGGTGAGCACCAAAAGTGCATGCGCATCCTGCGCAGCATCGAACTCGTTGCTGGCATAGCGCAGATTTTCGGCCTCAGGCAGAATGGCGCGCGCCTTCTCAGCAGCGGCTGGATCGTAGGCGGAGACCATGCAACCTTCGGCGAGAAGAAGGCGGACAATGCTGATGGCAGGAGATTCACGGATGTCGTCGGTGCCGCCTTTGAAGGCAAGACCGAGAACCGCGATGTGCTTGCCCTTTAGCGTCCAGAGCGCGGCGCGCAGCTTCTTTATGAAACAAAGCTGCTGATCCTCATTGATTTTCTCGACAGATTGCAACAGATCGAAATCGTAGCCTACGGTTTCCGCAATTTTGTAGAAGGCGCGCACATCCTTGGGAAAGCACGAGCCGCCATAGCCAATGCCGGCGTTGAGGAACTTGGAGCCGATGCGGGAGTCCATGCCGACGCCGGTAGCTACCTCCTGCACATCGGAGCCGACGAGTTCGCAAATGTTGGAGACGGCGTTGATGAAGGAGATCTTGAGCGCAAGGAAGGCGTTGGAGGCGTGCTTTATGAGCTCGGCGCTCTTGGCACTGGTTTCCAGGTATTGAACACCGCCGGTTAGATCGCGCGGGCCGGGAAGATGATCGGGACGGCAGTAGTAGCTGCCATCGATGAGCGGCTGGTAGACCTTGCGCAGAATGGCACGCGCACGCTCGGTGTCAGCCCCGACGACGATGCGGTCGGGATAGAGAAAGTCTTCGATGGCGGTGCCTTCGCGCAGGAATTCCGGATTGGAGATGACGTCAAAGTTTTCATCGCGGGCGCCGTTGAAACGGAGGGTGCGGCTGATCCACTGATTGGTGAGCACGGGAACAGTGCTCTTCTCGACCACAACTTTGTATTCGTTGAGTTCGGTGGCAATCTCGCGGACGGAGGCTTCGACAAAGCTCAGATCGGCTTCGCCGGTGGCCGACTGTGGGGTTCCGACAGCAATGAAGATGACCTGCGCCTGACGTGCGGCAGAGAGCAGATCGGAGGAGAAAACGAGGCCCCGGCCACGGTGACGGGCGAGCAGTTCCGGAAGCTGATCCTCATAGATAGGGACTCCGCCGGATTGCAGGACTTCGATTTTCTCGTGGTCAATATCCACGCTGATGACTGAGTGGCCGATTTCTGCGAAACAGACGGCGGCAATCAATCCGACATAGCCGGAGCCGATGACCGCGATGGTTAACGACGGACTGCTTTGACGCCGAGAATCCACAGAATCCCCCTTCTGAAACAGAGCTTCGCTGCCGATATGTACCAACAGCTTAGCGACGGTACTCGCCAAACGATAGCGACGCCTGGATGCTCCAGTTGCGCGCACCCGGTGGTACCGAGAACGCGCAGCTCGGAATTCAATCTTAGCAAGAGACGCGCAAGACCGCGTCCAGTGCTATTCAGGATATCAGTTACAGCGCCTGGATAAGAACGGCTTTACGGGAGAAAGTTGGGTGAAAGTGCAAGCGGCCCGTGTCCTGTACAATCTGACAAGAATACCCAGCGGATGGCTGGCCCTCGGTCGCCCATGTTGCATTGCCAAACCGGAATCGCTAACCCGTAGCACCCGATTGCCCATAGGATTCAGAACGATGAACAGTATGAGATTGAATCCCTCGCCTATTGCAAAATCACTTCTCCGTCTCTCTAGAATCTACGTTTCGAACGCCCTGGTGCTGATCGCACTCTCGGTGACTGCCCTGGCACACGCTGGATCGGTGTATGTGCCGGTGGATAGCTGGGTTTATCCGGCGGCGGAACGGCTGGCGGTGTTGACGAATACGCAGGCGGAAGTGCTGGGAATGCGTCCCTGGACGCGGGCTCAGTTCGCTCATTTCCTGGAACGCGCCCGGGAGAAGCAACACAATGACGAAGCCGATGGGCTACAAAGCGCGCTGCAACATGAGTTTGCTCCCGAACTGGACGGCGTCGTGGAACGTCAGGCGGTGGAATCCATTTACACGCGCAGCACGCAGATTGCGGGCACGCCGCTACGCGACAGCTACCACTTTGTGCAGACCTTTGCCAACGATTTTGGACGCCCCTATGGACAGGGCTTCAACAGCATCAACGGCGCTTCGGGATATGTGCAGGAGCGGGCTGGATTCGTGTATGTGCGGGGCGAGTATCAGCATGGGGCATCGCTACGCGCGACTCCTACGTCGGCGATCGACTACATTGCCACTTATGAAGACTTGGTTACACCGAGCAAGGTGACGACCCAGGGCGGGCCGGAGGTGAATAATCCGCGCCTGCTGGATACCTACGTGGGCGTCTCCTTTGGACACTTTACGGGAACATTGGGTAAGCAGAGTTTGTGGTGGGGCCCGGCGACCGGCGGCGCAATGCTTTACAGCAACAACATTGAGCCGATTTGGATGGCACGGCTAACCAACGACGTGCCTTTCAAATTACCGATCGTAGGCAAGGTGCGGCTGGACATGTTCTATGGAAAGCTGCAGGGATATAAATATGAACCGCAGTCATGGATACACGGTGAGAAGATCTCGTTCCTGCCGTTCAAGAACCTAGAGATTGGTTTCACGCGCACCGTGATCTTCCTTGGGGTAGATTACCCGCTCACCTTCAATCGCCTGGTGCATAGCTATTTCAGCGTAGGCGATAACCCCAACTCATACCTGCCGCAGAACAATCCGGGCGACCGGCGGGGCGGATTGGATTTCTCATGGAAGCTGCCGAAGATTCCGGTAACGCTGTACAGCGACAGCTTCAGCAACGACGACCCATCGCCACTGGCATCGCCGCATCGCTCGGCATTCCATCCGGGGCTGTATATTGCGCGGTTTCCTGGAACGCTGGCGAAATTGGACCTGCGGGTGGAAGGGGCCTATACGGCTTCCGAAGACTCTTCAATTCCCAATCGATTCAACTACTGGAAGGAGGATTACAGGGACGGCTATACGAACAAGGGCTTACTCATCGGCGATACGGTGGGACGGGGCGGAGTGAGCTGGCAGGCATGGGCCACCTATTGGCTTTCAGCACGCAGCAAAGTGCAGGTGAGCTACCTCAATCATTACATCAGTCCGAAGTTTTTTAGAGGAGGGGGAACACAGAACGCGTTCAAGACATCCTCCGACCTCATGATCAAGCACAATCTGGAGGTGGAGTTGGGAGCACAGTCTGAACGGATAGTGATTCCCCTGCTGACTGGGAACCGCACTCCGCAATATGACGTGAGCGGATGGGTGGGAGTGAAATACACGCCGGAGCACAAGAAGCGAAACCAGACGGACTGAACGAGTGGGGAGTACTTGCTCATTCCATCTAAGAAATAAGTGCGGAAATTGTCGAAATACTAAGTACATTATTGCCTCAGCTTAGGGATACGCCGACATCCAGCTTTGCTTGACAACGCGTTCGAGGGCTCCCTATACTCCACTCAGTTCTCACACAAGTGAGTGGTCACTTTCCGAATTCCGCAAGAATTTGAGGGGTTCAGAAATGTGCCACGCCCGGTACTACTCCCCGGAGTACCCATCACTAGTAAGCGGTAGTGAGCGTTAATAAGCATTGCGGCGCTTGGACGTTCCTTATCCATCTCGCAATCAGAAGTTTCAAGCTGTGGCTAAAGACATTGCTAAGTGTCAATGGCGAAGCTGTGTCTCTGGCGACGTAAGTGGACCTTTCTGTGCTTGAAAGTGGGCGAGCAGGTGATAGCTAAGTCCGGCGCACTGGCGCAAATGCAGGTGGTGCTCACCGTGGAGTTGATTATGCAAAACAGTGTGATTGAAGTCGAACAACGGGATTTGGAAGCAGCAGGTTCAAAGTCATGAGATCGAGCTTGCCAAAACCATTAGCAAACGTCGAGTCCAATATGCCTGAACAAAGCACGAGTCAAGAACGAATGATCGCCGCCGCCGTGCATCTTTTCGCGCGCAAGGGATTCTATGGAACTTCCACAAAGGACGTGTCAAAGCTGGCGAATGTTAGCGAGGGCAACATCTTCCGCTATTTTCCCACGATGCGAGACTTATTCCTCTGCGCACTGGAATCTGAGTTAGTAAAGCTTACTGTCCGTGCGGAAGCACTGGTTCGGGTAGCGAACGCGGACAATGCCCATGCAGCTCTGCAGTCCGTGTTCGAACTGATTACCGAAACGATGGCGAAACAACCGGAACTGGTTCGTCTTCTCCACTTCAGTGCCCTGGAGTTCGGGCCGGATGTTGAAACCTTGTTTCGCCAATATGTCCGCCCCATGACTGAAGCGCTCGCGACACACCTACAGAAATGGTCAAGCGACTACGGTTCGCGCCATGTAAACCCGTCGATCGCAGTCCTATCTTTTATTGCAACAGTCATTCTTCTCCAAGATTTCTTTCCGGCCTTTTCTGACTCCGCTGTGCCATTCGAGTCTGTCGAAAATGCCGCTACGGCCTACGCCGCCCTGTGGTGTCAAGTGATTTCTACGGCGTCGAAAAGCCAGACTTCTGATTGTTTAACTTAACTACGGGCATGACTACAAGCCGCGCAAAAAGACAGATCGGAGTTCGTACATAGTGAAACAACCAAATAATGACACGCTCGCGCCATCGGCCACGGTGCCAGCTCAAGTGATTTGGACCAACGGAAGCCTGCCCGAACCCATTGAGCGGGAATTGACGCTTGCGGACATATGGCTGGTTATTATAAAACGCAAGTTCACCATCATGGCGTTTACGTTAGCCACACTCCTGGTTGTGTGTCTCTATACGTTCTTGAAAAAGCCGGTGTATGAAAGCGTGGCCGAGATTCAGTTTGATCCCAGCCAATCAGGAGGCCTGGGACTGGATGACGTAATTTCGCAAAAGCTTTCCGACTCCGATACCGATTCGCGCTTGCAGACGCAGGTCAAGATTCTGGAGAGCGACACAGTCTCAATGCAGGCAATCAAAGATCTTGGGCTGGCGCGTAATCCTGTATTTGCAAAGAAGCTGGCTAATCAGGTAACTACGCCGGACCCGGTCCTTATGCAGCCAAGAGAACGAGACAAGCTGCTGGAGATTTTCAAAGATAGCGAGAAGGTGGAAGTTCTTCCGAAGACTCAGATCATTGAACTTCGCTTCCGCAGCACCGACCCTAAGCTCGCTACCGACACGGTAAACACCATGCTTGATTCCTACCTGAAGCAGAACTTCCAGGCACGTTACCAGGGAACTCTGCAGGTCTCAGAGTGGCTCTCCAAGCAGATGGAAGACCTGAAAACCAACAGCATGGGAGCACAGAGAAAGCTAGCGGACTTTCAGAAGCAGAACAACATTCTGGGTACAGATGAAAACGACAATATCGTCATCGATAAGCTTCGGCAACTGAACGAACAACTGACTGAAGCAGAGTCGGACCGGATTCTCAAGGAGGCCCGATATCGGCTGGCGGTTTCGGGAAATCCAGAATTGATAGCAGCCGTGGTCCCCAGCGTCACCCTGCAGGTATTGCGAACACAACAGGCTGACCTCAAGGCACAGTTGGCACAGCTGAACGCCAAATATGGCAAGGGTTATCCCAAGGTTCGAGAGTTACAGGAACAGCTAACAGGCCTGGATGGCTCGATAGCAACGGAAGTCAGCAACGTTGGCCTGCGCCTTCGAAACGAGTATCTGGCGTCAGACAAGGCTGAGATCATGTTGCGCACGCAGTTCGAAACGCAGAAGCAGGAAGCTTTTAAGCTAACTCAGAGCGGCGCCCAGTTCGCAATTCTTAAACATGAAGTGGAATCCAGCCAGGCTCTTTCAGATGCCTTGGAACTGAAGCTGAAACAAGCTGGAGTAACAGCCGGCTTAGCCTCCGCCAATATCACGATCGTAGATCGGGGAAAGGTACCCGATCGTCCCGTCCTGCCGAAGATACCTCTGAATATTGCTTTGGGCATTATTGGTGGACTCTTCGGCGGACTAGTATTGGCATTCGTCCTGGAATCATTGGACGACACGTTGCGTTCCTCTGAAGAAGTAGAAGCGGTCTCTTCCCTTCCGGTTCTGGCAGTAGTGCCCTCGGCAAGGCATCTCCGTACGGGCGGAAGCGACAAAGGCACATCCCGTCAACCAGTATCGGCGCTCGGAACAGTGTCTATGCAGCGACCCCGCTCCGAAATAGCGGAGGCATACCGAGCTGCGTGTAGTGCGTTGTTGCTGTCGAACGTGGATTGCCCGGTTAAGCTATTGGTAGTTACGAGCGCGTTGTCGTCAGAAGGAAAATCAGTTACTAGTTGTAACCTGTCGATTGCCTTGGCACAACGTGGCGGGCGCGTTCTCCTGGTGGATAGTGACCTGAGGCGCTCATCTGTTGAATCTCAGTTAGGGATCAAAGGAAAATCAACGTTAGGTCTGTCATCTATCCTGGCTGGCGGCGAAGAGAATGAAGCGCTGAAGAAGCCCTTCGATGACCTTCCTAATTTTTCTTTGATTCCCGCGGGCCTGTGTCCCCCCTCCCCCGCCGAGATGCTAGCCTCGGGAAAGATGAAGCAGGCTTTGGATCGTTGGATTCAAGAATATGATTACGTAATCCTGGACAGCGCGCCAATCATTCCGGTGTCGGATACAATGCCGCTCGCCGCCGGAGCGGATTCGGTGATATTGGTAGTCCGCAGTGGAGTCTCACGTAAGAAGGCTTTGACCCACGTGCGCGACAGACTCCAGCGCGCCAATGTTCGTATTGCCGGTGTGATCTTGAACGATGCGGATATGGGAGTAGAGCGCTACTATTCGCATTCCTACGGTTACGGAAACTACAAGTCTTCCTACAATAGTTACTACCTGGATGGCAATGATGAAAAGAACTGAAATGCACGCGCGCATTTTGGCAATGGTCCTCCTTCTTCTCTTGACGACGAGCACTGATTTTCTCCATGCACAACAGAGCCGGACGCCAGATGTGCCGGTACCACCATCGGGGAATCGTCTTGCACCAGCATTGCGTATCTACGCCGGCGATTTAGTTGATGTACAAGTCTTCGACAGTCCGGAACTGTCGGGTAGGTTACGTGTAAATAGCGATGGAGAGATCTTGTTGCCAATCACCGGAAAGGTTCGGGTCGACGGCCTAACAGCCGACGAAGCGGCGACACGCATCGAGCAGTTGCTTCTGCAGAACCAGATACTAAGAGCTCCGCACGCTTCTGTTTTTGTCGTGGAGTACGCCACACAAGGAGTGTCATTGTTAGGCGAGGTGAAGACTCCGGGAGTGTATCCAGTTCTGGGAGCACACGGTTTGCTGGACTTTATCTCGGTTGCAGGCGGCTTGACACCTACTGCAGGAAAGGAAGTCAGCATTACTCATAAGAGTGATCCCGATCACCCGATTATAGTGCGAATCGATAATAAGCCTGACTTAGCTACGCGCGCGAACATCGCCATTCAGCCCGGTGACACCATCGTGGTCCCCCGTTCGGGTATTGTCTACGTCGTAGGAGACTTAATGAAGCCGGGCGGCTTCCTTATCGAGAATAACGACCGTCTCACTATCCTTCAGGCAATAGCATTGGCACAGGGAGCTAACAAGACAGCGGCGCTCAACAATTCGAAACTTATCCGAAGTACTCCTGAAGGACGAACAGAAACACCGGTGGAGTTGAAAAAGATTTTAGCCGGCAAGAGCTCTGACTTAAAGCTGGAAGATGGGGACATTCTGTTCGTGCCCTCTAGCGAAGCCAAGACCCTTACCTATCAAGGTATACAAGCAGCCATCCAGATGACTGTCGGTGTGGTTACTTACGGCAGGTTGTAACCTCCGTGGGACGCTTCCAATTTGGATCGAAACTGATGACTCAGAAACTCCTAATGGTTCTCGCGCCGGTCTTGTTCCTCTGCTCCATTGCACATGGACAGACGGTTAATACCTCTGTGGCGACGGTTGATGCTTCTGTGGCTGCGGACCCTCAACAGCAATTACAGGAATCGCGCCCAACGCATCAGCCCGCACCCACGGCCTCCAGCTGGGGACCACAAAGGGCCGGCGCCACTCTCTCTGGAACTCAAACCTTTAAGCTCGATCCGCGTCTTCAGGCGGTAGACGCTTCTGCGGAAGTCGACATGCACTACGACCAGTCGCAAGTTACAGTCACGCCAGCTGCCGAACCATCGATGGCCTCCTCCTGGGGACCGCAATCATATCCAGGCAGGGCATCCGTTCAGGGGTACGCATTGGGATGTCAAGACATGGGACTGGGCGACAGTAACTCGGCAGTCGTTGAGCAGCGAACCTCACACTCCGCGAGCCTCGGTAATCTCACTGCGCTCAAGCAAGCATCTGGTGCAGGCCCGGGAGCGACGACGGACGGCGATAGCCAAGGACTTAACATTCAACAATCCGGATTGGCTGCAGCGAAACCACAATCGATCGGGACGGCCTCATCTTATTCTCAGTACACGACAGCGACGGCCATAGCTTCGAGCTCGAATACAGCGTATGGGAGCGACTGCGGAACAACTCCGTTCGCAAGTAATGCTAGATACCAGCCTGTAATTCCAGTTCCCGGTCAGCAGCTCTACCAACGAATGCTCATCTCAGGAGCTAACGGCCTCCCGCCATTGATGGGTAGTAGTGGTTTTTCTCCTCTACAAGAAAAGACGACAAGTACCAATGGAATAGGACTAAAGGACAGATCTGGGTCAAGAGGGCTGGCTAAGAGTTGGTCGAGCGCAGATTCAGAGGGCAGTAACAGTTCGCCATTCGAGACGCTGTCGAGCTTCGGATCGGCCCGCCGGACAGAGACGCTCAAAGAACGAGAACACAGCAAGAGCCGGCGGTATTCTGCAGAAAACCATGATGAGCCACGATCTCGTGCGCCTTGGGGTACCAAAACGAGCAACAAAAATGCGACTACTAGTCACCGCAGTACATCGGCTGATTCTTGGCGTCACCCCCACGATGGAACTTCGGAGACACATCGCACCTATGATGATCTACGTAACGTTGTCTCCCCGACCGGCACATTTTAGGGTCATGTACATTGCGCCTGTCGTAACAGCCATGCACCAAACGAACTTATAAGTTGAACAGATCGCGAGTAATTGTGGAAAATAGAGCGTACAACGCCGGGCAGAACGCGTCGACCTTACGGGCGGTCGGCCTCTGGTCGTTCCTGCTGGTTTTTTCGGCGGCACTCGTATTGGGGTTAGATAGATACACATTCAACTTCACGGAAATACTTCCGTGCGTTGTTATCGTATACGCAGCGTCGCGTATCGCTGCGCTCCAGCTCATTGGAGCGCCACGGCTGATTACCCTCTGTCATTGGTTGTTCGCATACATATTTCTAGGAATTGCGCCGCTGCTTCAATTGCTCCACGGTGGCACCTTCCCTTGGGGTGCACGGAGCTACAACGACGACTCAATATGTTTAGGATTTATCGCGATCTTTATCGGGCTTATCGCTTTCGATCTTGGTTGCTGGTCGATACGGAAGACAAATGCGAAGAACATCTTTGAAGTTGCGAGTGGCCTGGCCTCTCGTGGCTTAGCCCAGAGAAGGATCTTAATACTGGCGACGCTCAGCATAGTTATTTCTGCGGTCAGCGTAGTTGCACTCGGGGGGCTTACAACGTTGTTTGCTTCTCGAGTAGACCAACCTCATCAGATTCAAGCATCTTCCGCTGATGCGAACCTTGCGCTGGTAGGTGCTGTGCTGAGAGTACCGTCGGCAGCGGCGTTTCTCTTACTACTAACCCTCATGTCCTTGCGGCGAAAGCACCCATTCGGTATCAGTGGCAGATTCTTGCTGTTTATAACCGTCCCTCTGGTGCTATTGATCAGCAATCCGCTAAGCTCGCCTCGCTTCTGGACAGGTACGATACTTTTGGGAACGGCATTCATTCTTTTTCGCTGGAACAACGGCCGTTCAGTTGCAATTACTGCGGTTGGAGTTACGGTAATCTTCGCGCTGGTGTTTCCCATGGCGGACGCATACAGGACAACACTCGCAGTGCGCTGGTCTGATAAGTTCTCCGAGGTTTCACCTAGCCGAACCGTCGCAACAAAGCCCGACTTTGACGCGGTCCAGCAAGTGCTTAACACTGTGCAGTATGTCGATGCGAATGGCTTTACTTATGGGAAACAAATGCTGGGAACATGTTTGTTTTGGGTTCCCAGGAGCGCATGGCCCAACAAACCAGTCTCGACCGCCATACTTGTGTCGCAGGGGCAAGGTTTTGCGTTCACCAATGTCTCGCTACCATTATGGGGCGAATTGTATATAGACGGTGGACTGCCTCTAGTCTTTCTCGGGTTTCTGGCCTATGGCGCATTTATAACGTGGATGGAGCAGCAGTATATGCGTGACCGGGTTACTGGCCGCGCGACGTTTGCTTTGGTATTTGTCCCTGTATTTGCGCCGTATGAATTTTTCCTTCTCCGAGGAAGTCTGATGGTTGCGGTTGCATACCTATTTCCACTCGTTGCATTGCTTTGGATGGGCACAAGTCCATATCACCGGCGTCAGCGGCAATATGCGCCACATGTCGCTTTAGCACCCTCGTTAAATTACTCGACCCAAGTCATTAACAGAATCCAGCCTCATGGCAGGTAAACGCAGGAATGGTTAAGAGAAGCAAGCAATCCAGACGAGTCGGGATATTGACGTTTCATCGTTCCTGTAACTTCGGGTCGATTCTTCACACATGGGGCTTGCATCACGCGCTAACTCAAATAGGACACCAGCCTGTCATTCTCGACTATGTGGCTCCTATAAAGCAGTGGCTGCGATACTACACTTGGCTGTTTATGCGTAATCCTGTTGACCGGGCGTGGCAGCTCGCGAAGTTTCGAGCCTTTCTCCGCCGGAATCTGACTCTCTCTCCTCGTTTGAGAAACGTCTTTGATCTTCAAGAAGCAGTCAGCAAGCTTGATATTGCGATGATTGGCGGCGATCAGGTATGGAACTCGTACGCGATGGAGTTCAGCGATCCATTTTTGCTACGTTTTCAGATCCCTGCCGGGGTAAAACGGGTTAGCTACGGATCTTGCTTCGGGCGCGACGATCAGCCAGCTGAGATAGAAGAACGCATAGGTTCGAGTCTGTCGGCCTTTGATTGCCTCGCTGTACGAAATGTTATGAGCCAACAAATGGTCCGACGCATATGCGGGCGTGAGGCCATGTTAGTCGTAGACCCAACTCTCCTGGTGGATTTTGATGAGGTCACCCCCAACGGAGATCTGGGCAAGGGAGCAATCGTCTTCTATCACCTCAGTATGCACTCCGGGCCGATGCAGGAACTTAAGAGCAGCTTGCAAGCGGAGATGCGTCTGCCTTTACTTTCGGTTTCGTGCTACTCGCAGTTCTATGGCGCCGACAAATGGGCATGGGGAGTCGGGCCGGGGGAGTGGCTTTCTTTGTTCCGAAACGCTGAATGTATTCTCACAGAATCGTTTCATGGAGCCATCTTTGCGATTAAGAATCGTAAGCCATTTCTGGTGTACTCGCGTCAGAATTCACCAGCGCGTTTTCGAATTGCGTCTCTTCTTGATCGCTATGGCTTGGGAGATCGTCTTATTAGCCGCACGGAGGACGCAACCGGTACACGCATGATGAGCCCCATCGATTACGATCGCGTACACATTGCAATTCGGGAAGATGTGGCGGCATCGTATTCTTACCTGCGGGAAGCGGTGGACCCCAAATGACCGCATCCATGAGAATTGTTGCGAATACGCTTTCCTCGTACGTGCGACTGTTTGTTGTGGCTCTTGTGGCGCTCCTGGCAACCCCGTTTGCTCTGCGAACACTTGGTCCTTCGGATTACGGAATATTCTCTGTAATCGGCGGAAGCCTCGCGTTCCTTATGTTCATCAATGGAGCCCTAACGACGGGTGCGCAGCGGCATATTGCATATGCTCTCGGAGAAGGAAGTACCGAGAAAGCTGGCCGCTGGTTCGCGGCAAGTATGCTTATTCACCTGCTGCTTGCGACGGTAATCGCCAGCGGAGCTCTCGCAGCTACACACTTAATCCTGGTAAGAGTTCTTACCCTTCCGTCTAGCCGAATGG
Organism: uncultured Acidobacteriaceae bacterium; assembly: GCA_964559875.1. Taxonomy (GTDB): domain Bacteria; phylum Acidobacteriota; class Terriglobia; order Terriglobales; family Acidobacteriaceae; genus TOLSYN. The sequence goes on along the minus strand of CAZLJQ010000010.1, from coordinate 29,463 downwards.
TTGCTGCGGTGTGGATTTATCGAATGGTGGTTTTCACCATGATCTGCGATATCCTCTCCGCTCCTTATCAAGCGCTACTGATGGCGCATGAAGCGATTGTCTCGCTGTCGGTTATGAGCATCATCGGCTCCGCTTTTGTTGCCGTGGGTGTACTTAGTCTCAGGTCCTTACCGGGCGATTCGCTGCTTTGGTATTCAGCAATCTACTGCTCGGGTCAGGCCATTATTTTGCTTGGACCAGCGGTTTATTGCCACTTTCGCCATGCTGAATGCCAGCACTTCAGGCTGCGAGGAGTAGGCCGGCGAAATATCGGAGACCTGCTTTCTTTTTCGGGATGGAATTTCTTCGGAGCGCTGTCTTTAATCGTTCGAACCCAGGGACCCGCGGTTGTTTTGAATATGTTTTTCGGGCCGATCGCCAATGCAGCGTATGGACTCTCGCTCCAAGTGAACGGCTTCGCATTCAATCTTAGTTCGGGCGTGCTACGAGCTACGAGTCCGCCAATTGTTAAACGCACGGCAGCGGGCGACAAGCGCGGAATGGCAACCCTTTCCAATTTATCAAGCACGTATTCGTTTGCGATTCTTTGGCTTGCATTGGCCCCCGTGCTGTTCAATATGGATTTCTGTTTGAAACTGTGGCTGCGAACAGTCCCGCCCAATACAGCAGCATTTGCCACGCTGCTGCTCGTGGCTGTGCTGATTGATCAATTGACATCCGGATTTCTGGCATCGCTGCAGGCTACCGGACGCATCGCTGCGTACCAACTTGTAGTCGGCTCAATGAACTGCCTTCCTGTACTTGCCGGATACTTCTGTTTGCGAAGGGGCATGCCAGCAACGTCGGTATTGTGGGCGGGGATTGGTGGAGTCCTGCTCGCGGGCTGCGGCCGCCTATGGTTCGCACACGCTTTAGCTGGGATCTCCGTGAGGTCATGGTGCACGAGTGTTCTAGTACCAACTGTCTTGTGTGCGATAGCGACGTGCTCGGGAGAGGTAGTTATTCTGCATGCGCTGCACGTTGGTTTTGTGAGATTTGCAGTCACCACATTAGCAAACGCAGCAATCCTGTGCCTTGTGCTCTGGAAATTTGGGACGTCAGTTCAGCAACGAGCCAAACTCCGAGTGACGGCGGCACGACTCTGTCAAAACCCGTGGCGCAAGTCGTTGCAAGGGGCGCTATGAACGCGCAAACGAATCTCCGAAAGTGGTTGCGAGAATGAAGGCGGGTAAGCCTGCACTGGATATCATTACCTCGGACGCGTGCACAGGGTGCGCGTCTTGCGGAGATGCCTGCGGACGGCAGGCGATATCAATCTGCCTGAGCGATGATGGTTTCTACCGGCCGCTGATTGATAGGGAGACATGTAATGACTGCGGCGCCTGCGCTCAGCATTGTCCTATAGTGCAAGGGCCGGACTTCAATGATCGAAAGGCACCCGAGGCAACCTACGGCGCCTGGTCGAATAGTGAGTCAGTCCGGCAGACCTCTACGTCAGGCGGTATCGCTTTTGAATTGGCGTCCGCCGTTCTGGAAGAAGGTGGCGTTGTGGTTGGTTGCGTTATGCGGGATGATCATTTGCCTTACCACCGCATTATTGACAGCATGGAAGAATTGCAGAAGACAAAGGGCTCGAAATACCTTCCTAGTAATCTGGAAGGCGTGTACAAACGTGCCGCGCTTGAGACATCTCGCCGTCGCGTTCTCTTCATAGGTACACCATGCCAGGTAAGGGCATTTGAAACCTATGTTAAGCCAGCCAATCGAGATAGGGTACTTACTGCTGACGTGATCTGCTTTGGTCTGCCTTCCGTCTTGCCCTGGAAAAGCCACGTGGCCGAGTTATTCGGTGACGATCTAAAACTGGTGAATTTTCGTGATAAGTCAACGGGGTGGTCACACTCGTCCGTGAAGTATGCGATGAAAGACGGCACAGTCATACATCAGAAATCCAACGAAGATGTGTTCCTGGATGGCTTTCACACAGCTGCATTTCATCAGCTTATTTGCCATTCTTGCCCGTTTGCAAAAATTCCCCGAGTGGGCGACGTAACCCTGGGCGACTTCTGGGGCGTACCTCCTGAATGGAAAGACGAACGAGGCGTTTCGCTCGTCGTCGCTTCCACGAAGCGAGGTCTCCTCGCTATCAACGACCTGCGTGAGAGGGGCCAAATAACGCTGTTTAACACTACTCTGCAAGTTGCCGCGGCAGCCAATCCGCGATTGCTCAGCAACCATCCTATTGAACATCCGCACCCTCGCAGAGCTGAAGTGCTGCGGCGCCTGGCGAAGGGTGAACCATTATGCTCTGTTGCCAGTCTTTATCAGCCGTGTTTGGCAGTTCGGCTTCTTAAGCGAGTATTGCCGAGTACCGCCAGAATGTTTATTAAGAACGTTGTGCGAACAATCAAGACAAAGACCTTCAGAGCGATTATTGAGCGGGGCACCTAGAGGTCTAACCCCGTGTTCTTGTGCGCCTAATCATCGGCGAGCAGAATGCAATGGAAACAAACTTTGGAGTAATTGGATGCGGGCACAAATCGATTTAGCTAGATCTGCATCTTGCGAGGTCAAGTCCTTGCAGCAGCCTAACGTGACCGTAATTATATGCAGCGTGAACCGAAGGGAGGAGCTTGATCTTACTGTTCAATCGCTTCTCTGCCAAACCTATTTGGCAAGCGAAATTCTTTTAAGTGTTCCTGATGCGAGCCACGTACTCCCGCAGACTGCAAAGAGAAACTCGGTGCGAGTTGTCATTAGTCCGAAGGGACTTACAGCACAGAGGAATAAGGGTATCGATGCAATATCCAGCGGCTGCGATATCGTGGTGTTTTTAGATGACGACATGGAGTTTTGCGAATCGTACATTGCAGAAATCGTAAAGGTTTTTGAGAGCGACCCAACTATCGCGATGGCGAATGGAAGTCTTTTGAGAAACGGTGGAATCGACCGTCGCGCGGCCATGACCTTGTGCCAACAACATGAGCAAGCGCGAGAGTGCAGTGCATTTTCATCCGCAACCATGTCAAGAATCCCGACTGCATACGGATGCAATATGGCCGCGGCTTGGCGTGTCGTCAGAGAATTGAGATTTGACGAGCGCCTGCCCCTGTATGGCTGGCTTGAGGACCGCGATTATTCGCACCGGGCACGGCAGTTCGGACAAATTGTACACTCGCCCTATGCGTGTGCGGTTCATCTTGCAGTACGTTCCGGACGCGTATCGGAAGTCAAATATGGGTATTCCCAGGTGATCAATCCATTCTATCTTTGGAAGAAGAATCGGGCATGTTCTCTTGGGGAAGTAGTTCTGCGACATTGGATGAAACAGATCATTGCAAACGTGGTAGGCAATATTCTTCGAGATAAGAATGTGGATCGCGTTGGCAGACTAAAAGGAAATCTCATTGGAGCGAGAGCCTTGCTGGCCGGTCGTTGTGAGCCGGAACGCGTGTTGGCAATTAAAGACTAGGCGGCGATATGTTGACTACAAACCCTAAACTATGCGATCGGCTAGAAATGGAAAACAGTAGAGCTACGAGGATGCGGCTCCGAATCTGTATGGTGGCTCCCATGATTGGTACAACTGGGGCGGGTCTGAGCAGCTATATCCAGGAACTGGTACCGAGGCTTTGCGATGCTGGGCACGATATTACAATATTAGCGGCAGATTGCGGGTATAAAGGCGGCGACGCCGGGGAACAAGTGCGAATCGATAGTCGCGCGCGGTTGAACGTGTTTACCATCAACGGTAAAGTGAACCGCCGGATCTACCGTTCTCCAGAGATGACACAGTGGATGCTTGAACACTCGCGCGAGTTTGACGTGATCGACATTCAAGGCGTGTGGACATGTATAGCAGCAGACATCGCGGATGTGGCGCTGAAGTCACGTATCCCATACGTAATAACACCCCACGGAATGATGACGCGGTGGGACTGGGCTAAGCAACTGCTTGCAAAGCACATCTTTTTTGAAACAAGACTACGGCGAGCATGGCGTTCCGCCGCCGTCGTTCGATACTTATCCCAAGGCGAGCTGAAGAACTCGAAGGTCCCCCCTAGGTCTCCCTACGCGATTATCCCGAATGCGATTGCCACACCTGAAGTAGCGCATTCCGAACCCGCATTCGATCTTAGAAAACATCTGGACATTGCGGAGGGCACACAACTCATTGTCTTCCTTGGCAGGATAAGCGAGCAGAAAGGCGTGTTGGAATTGCTTCGTGCTTTCGAAATCGTACAGTCAGAGTGCCCGAAGGCTGTGCTCGCGGTTGCCGGCCCGATCGAAGGCCGCTACGGTGACGAGGTACGGCTTCTTGCTTCACAAATAGCCGGGAGGACACGGTTGCATTTACTGGGCGGCGTCTTCGGCCCGTACAAAAAAGCGTTATTGGAAGCTGCATGTCTGTTTGTCACACTCTCTAAGAATGAGGGGTTACCTTTGGCAGCGCTTGAAGCATTGAGTTTCGGCGTACCTACCGTACTTACTCGTGACTCCAATCTTCCCGAGGTAGAGACTTATGGCGCGGGCGTGATCACAACCTGCGATCCAGGCGAGGCCGCTGGTGCGCTAAAGACAATTCTGCAGGATCCTCTACGACTGGCAGCTATGAGGTTACAGGCGAAAGACATGGTTCGTGAGTGCTTCAGTTGGGATGTCGTTCTGCCCAGGCTGATTCAGCTCTATGCCACAGTTTCTCAAACCTCTTCGGCCGACATGCAGGACAAACTGGATTCGTAGGTTGCGGACAGCGTGCTCGGTTTCTACACAGGAGTTATGCTTCTCTCATGCTGAACAAAATGAATGTTCAAGATCTAAGTAGCTTTGAACTTCCACCCGGCTTTCGCGGAAGACATCCGGCGATTGTTCAACTCTGGTGGATGGTGCAAGCCACCGTATTTCGCTGGTCGCCCCAATTTATGTATGGATGGCGTAGATGGCTGCTTCGAACCTTCGGAGCAACCATCGGAAAGGCAGTGCTGATCCGTCCGTCGGTGACAATCACCTACCCGTGGAAGGTGTCCATTGGAGACCATTGCTGGATTGGCGATGATGCCACCCTTTATAGCCTCGGCGAGATCGTAATCGGCCAGAATTCTGTTGTGTCGCAGAAGTCATATCTCTGTACCGGTAGTCACAACTTTCTTGTTCCTTCGTTCGACATCTTCGCAAAGAACATTGTCATCGGTCCGATGGTGTGGATCGCTACAGATGTGTTTGTCGCTCCCGGGGTTTCAATCGGCGAAGGCGCTGTTGTCGGTGCACGTAGCAGTGTTTTTAAAGACCTGCCAGCTAATACGGTTTGTATCGGCAACCCTGCGGTCCCAATCAGGAAGCGCTGTGACTAAGTCCCGTTAGGCCCATGCAAATGGTGATTTGGTAGCATCGGTACATCGCCTCGCGAGGTCAAACGTTTATGGCAGGACGCGCTTCAACTCTCATTTTTCTTCTACTTTCTGGTTTGGTTGCGTTTGGGCAACCTAACAGCAGTCTCCGCCCCCCTCTCGATAGCGCCGGTGTGGCTGGGTCGACGAACTTGCCCGTATCATTCGACGTTCGAGCCCAGCGCTTTGCAGGAGGCGCCAAGTGCGACGGCGTGACCGATGACAGCGCGGCATTCATCGCACTCGACTCGGCAATAACAGCGGCGGCATCTTCTGGCTACGGACAAATCGGAGTTACTATTCCACCAGGAAATTGCCTCATCCGCCAAGATGTTCAGCTTCTGAGCCGCGCCACGTCTCCGACTGCGGGATTAACGTTTCGCGGTTCTGGACGCGGCATCAGCCGGATCACATTTAACCCCCGCAATTCCGCAAACACACGTTATTACCTGTTCCACAATAACAATGCTTGGATGCACATCGATTTCGAAGACATTTCCTTCTACGGAGATACGAACAATATTTCCGGCCGCGCCGGCTATACCCAAACATCGTGGATGCTTTCGAATTCCAGCGGTACGGCGCAGAACTACACCTTCGAGCGAGTGAACTGGAAGGGGTTTGACCGCGGCATTGATCTTGCAGGCAATAATACGAATTCGGAGATGGCGTTTTACCACTGCGCCCAGCATGGGTATCTCGATCACTTTCTATACGTCGACCCATCTGTGGGAATGACTGGCGATCAGTTTGTCAATTACAACTTCTACGACGACGAGTTCGAAGTTAACGACGGTAACTTTATTGACATGGCCTATGGTGGTTCTATCAACATCTATGGCGGCTCTCTGATTCACATCAACACACCTGCAACAGGACAAGCCCCGACCGGAGTCTTTTTCAATCTTGGACAAGGGGCTTCGGCGCACAACCTCGGGGCACAGCGGATCTATGTCAATGGCACAAGGATTGAGCACCGGGCGCAAGGTTCGATGTTGATTCGCTCCTCATGGACATTCGGCTCAATCACCTTCGACTCTGTCGATGATTCGCCTCTGTCATATATTCCTGGATCACAGCGCTGGCTGACGGCGAGCTTCGACTTTGGGGACAACGCCGGGCCGACAATTGTGTTTCGCAATTCATTGCTTATGGGTATGCACCGGTACTCAGCCGGACAGGCAGCTTATAAGCACCCGCATGTTGTAACGTACGATCAATCAACTCTCGCGGGCCACACCACCCCGACAGATTTCTTAAGTCTCGCGCCTGACACGAACGGACTATCAGGTGGGCTTCCGGTAGTTAATTTTGAAAGATGTACCTTTCCCAACGCTCCTTCAACAACGCCTAATCTGACGTATGTTCCGGAGTACTACACTTCGAACTATGGATGGAACACAGCAAGGGCCGGAATAACATCAGAGAAAGTAATTTCGATTAAAAGCGAGGCTGGCAGCTTGCCGTACAGCCCCACCCTGCCCAGGGTGAGCGCCCAACTGCCGTTAAACGCGATTATCACCAAGATTGTGTTCTATTCGCCGGCAGGTGGAGTTACTGACAAATATCCCGCTAAGTATCTGGTGCAGACAAACGAAGCAGTTCCGACGATCCTGGCGAAGATCGATACTTCCCCAGCGCCTGCATCCGCTGGCTTCTATCAGGTGGTACCTCTGATGTTTGCTTGTGGAAGCGACCTCACACGAACTGTTTCCATTGTGAGTACAGAAAGTGGCCAACAAGCGAACACGGTTGGAATCATCTTGATCTATTACATCGGATGAAGGGTACGATTCGGAAATAATAAGCGCCTGCGCTTCGAACGCAGGCGCTTTTCACGACAAGCTGCTTAAACCTTCTCCAGCACCGTAGTCAGATACTTCCAGAACTCCACCACTGAGGAGATCTGCACCCGCTCGGCAGGACTATGCGGATGCTCGATCTGCGGCCCGAAGGAGATCATCTGCATCTCGGGATAGTTGACGCCGATCACACCCGTTTCCAATCCCGCGTGCATGGCGATGAGGTTGGGCGTTGAGCCGTACATCTCCTCGAAGACCGCCTTCAACTTGCGCACGATGTCGCTGTTGGGTTCGGGCTTCCAGCCAGGATAGCTGCTGCCGTGTTCGACCTCAAAGCCCGCGAGCAGACAGGAGGTAGCAACCAGGCGCATAGCGATCTCCTTGCTACCATCAATCGCCGAACGCTGGCTGGTGACGATTTCCACCACTCCGTCCTTCAGGCTGACGGTAGCAACATTGGTGGAGTCCTGCACCAGTCCGGGGACATCGGGACTCATGGCAAGCACTCCGTGGTGCAAGCTGGCGATCAGGTCTGCCACCTTTTTGGCGTCGGCCGGTGCCATCACTTTCTGCGGACGCTCAGCCGTCACCACTGCAATCTGCAGGTCAGGATCAAACGAGCCGAGATCGGTGCGAACATCTTCGGCGAACTTCGCCACAATCGACTTAAGCTGCGCCTCGCTCGACTTATTGGTTACGACGATAGCCGATGCCTCGCGAGGAATTGCGTTGTGCGCGCTGCCGCCCTTCAGATCCGCGAGTTCAACTGGAAGCTTCTCCAGCAAATGCTGCAACGTGCCGCCCAGGATTCGAATGGCATTGCCGCGTCCGAGATTGATATCGACGCCGGAGTGTCCGCCCCTCAAGCCGGTGACTTTCACACGGTATGCAGCATCTCCACCTGCATTTTGAAATTGAACTTTGCGGCGTGCCCGGGTGTTGATTCCACCAGCGCAGCCGATGCAGAGCGTGCCCTTATCTTCATTATCCAGATTCATCAGATAATGAGCCTTCAACACTCCGCCCTTAAATGCCGAAGCTCCGCCCAACGTGGTCTCTTCCTCGACCGTGAAGACAAACTCCATGGGACCGTGCTTGATGGTCTTGCTCTCCATCACCGCCAGGGCCGCGGCCACGCCCACGCCGTTGTCCGAACCAAGCGTAGTGCCGTCGGCGTAGAGCCAATCTTCCTTGCGGACGATCCGGATGCCATCGGTGTCGAAGTTGAAATCCGTGCCCTCGTTCTTCTCGCAAACCATATCCAGATGGCCCTGAAGGGCGGTGACCGGCGCTGACTCGCGCCCCGGATAAGCAGGCTTGAAGACGACTACATTTCCAGCCTCGTCGACCACAGACTTCAGTCCGAGACCGGCAGCGAACTTCAATATGTGCTCACGCGCGGCGGCTTCCTTGGTGGAAGCACGAGGAATGGCAGCCAGCGCCGCAAAATGTTTCCAGATCTCCTGAGGTTCGAGTCCGGTAAGTACAGTTGACATATCACGCTCCATCACAACTGAATGCAACTCACTATCCTACAACGAATACCCTGCCCGCAACCGCCGCGCATTCGCGCAAGCGACGCGAAAGCTTCTGAACCTCTAAACAATTAGGTCCATGTCTTCCACGCTGCTTTTCCCGTCGTCCAAAGTTCTTCCAGATAATTCTTGTCGCGCAGCGTATCCATGGGCTGCCAGAAACCGCGATGGTGAAAGGCGCGAAGCTGATCCGCCTTGGCAAGCCGCTTTAGAGAATCCTGCTCAAACGGCGTGGCGTCGCCATCAATGTATTCGCCCACCTTGGGAGACAGCACGAAGAAGCCTCCGTTGATCCACTGGCCATCGCCTGCGGGCTTCTCCTGGAAATCCAGAATCGTGTTGTCTTTCATCACCAGCGACCCAAAGCGTCCTGCCGGTTGCACGGCGGTCAGCGTAGCCAGCCGTCCATGCTGCTTGTGGAACTCGATTGAACGGGTGATATCGACATCGGCCACGCCATCGCCATAGGTCATGCAGAAAGCTTCCTCGTCCTGCACCTGAGGAAGGATTCGCTTGATGCGGCCACCGGTCATGGTCTCGCCGCCGGTGTCTATGAGAGTGACGCGCCATGGCTCGCCAAAGTGCTGATGTACCTTCATGCTGTTGTGCTCAAGGTCGAAGGTCACATCGGAGGAATGCAGATAGTAGTTGGCGAAATACTCCTTAATAAAATAGCCCTTGTAGCCAAGACAAACCACGAAGTCGCGGACACCATGCGTAGAGTAGATCTTCATGATGTGCCAGAGCATCGGAAAGCCGCCAATCTCCACCATTGGTTTTGGGCGCTGCGTTGTCTCCTCGCTCAAGCGGCTTCCCACACCGCCGGCTAAGATCACTGCTTTCATAGATCTCCCGTTCTTTTCAAAATCGTGAGCAGTATATCTCACGAGGCCGGAGGAAGAAATCAAGGGCATCTTGGCCCAGCTGCCTCAATGCGGAGTGGGCACGCTCAACTCGATTGTCGCCAGGTATCGTCTCCAAGGGGCTCTCTCGGTCAGCCCAGCAGCAATGGTCAGCAGATCAATGAATGAGCGCGGCCGTGCACGATTTTTCCTCGCCTTCTCTGGCCAGCTCTGGTAGCTTTCTTGGGTCTTTCTTAAATCTTGAATTGGTATGCTCTGCTTCGCGGCTCCGCCTGCGAAGACAGAACTTCTAATGCATAGTCGTCCGGCTCGGGGGAGTTTGCTGCCATGATATTTGGGGTTCGATCACAGTGTTTTTTTACCGCATTCGGAATTTGCTTGCTCGCCACACTGCTTCTGCTTTCCTCTGGATGCAGTGGCGGGGTGGCCACCACGACGGGCGGCACGGGTACAACAGGCACGACGGGCGGAACAGGTACGGGCGGAACAGCGCTGAGCTTTTTGAATTCCAGCTACCCAACGAACCTTTGGCCACAATCGGTAGCGGTGGGCGATTTCAACGGAGATGGAAAGTTGGACCTTGCCGTCCCGGTCTACAGCGGGAACGATGTGAACATACTGTTGGGAAATGGCGACGGGACATTCAAGGCTGGGCCTGCGTTCCCGCTAACGGGGCAAAATGTCAACAACGTCGTGGTAGCTGATTTCAATGGAGACGGCAAGGCGGATATCGCTATGTCACTCCCTGATGCCAACCAAGTCCAGGTGCTGCTCGGTAATGGAGATGGCACCTTCACCCCATTGCCGCCGATATCGGCCACCGCGGTTTATACAATCGCGACGGGGGATTTCAACCGGGACGGCAAGCCGGACCTGGTTGTGATAAGCCCCGGCTTGGGTACACTTACCATCCTCCTGAGCAAGGGAGATGGGACATTCACTGCGATGGCGCCGATTCAAGTTCCAGGAGGTCCACAAGCCGTCGCTATAGGAGACTTCAACAGGGACGGTAAGGCAGATTTGGCGGTTGCGGACTATTCCAGCAGCACGGTGACCGTGTTGCTGGGCAAAGGAGACGGGACTTTTTCTCAGGTTGCATCTAGCTCTGCGACCGGCTTTGAGCCGCTGTTTATTGCGGCCGGGGATTTCAACGGGGATGGCATTCTTGATCTGGCTATAACGAACCAGAACGACGGCGAACCCAATCCAGGCACGGTGACGGTGCTGCTGGGCAATGGCGACGGGACCTTCAAGCCAACAGCGACGAGTCCGGTGACGGGTTCAAACCCCAATTCCGTCGCAGTTGCGGACTTCAACGGGGACGGCAAGCTGGATCTCGTCACGTCAGACGCCGGCAGCAATACGGTAACTGTGCTGCTGGGCAACGGAGATGGAACCTTCGCTGCGCCCCTGAGTATCGCTGCAGGTATAAATCCTATATTCGCCGCAGTGGGAGACTTTACGGGCAGCGGCGTCCCCGATCTGGCCGTAGCGGACAATTTCAACCCGGCAACTGACACTAGTTCGGTAACTGTTCTGCTCACGCAGAGGTAAGCGTTCTGCCCCGAACCGACGACTGTGCGGAGACCGCTGCAGGAGTGGTCTCCGCCACATGTCAAGCTGCTGGTCTTGGCCCTGGGAATCGGCGTCTTTGCCCTGCGTGAAATAAAGTTGTGCAGTTTTTAGGAAATGGCCGTATAATCGGGGTAATCGAAATCTCGCTAAGTTTGAACGTACGCGATTTTGAGCTGGTACCGCCGAATTACTTCCGCGTTCCACTCTCAGTAGCATCCGATCTTCTCAGCAGGAAATTCAATACAAAACACAAGAAAAGGTACAACACAGTGGAACAAGGAACAGTGAAGTGGTTTAACGACGCCAAGGGATTTGGATTTATCAGCCGCCAGAACGGCGAAGATGTCTTCGTGCACTTTTCGGCAATTCAGTCGAACGGTTTCCGGAGCCTTCAAGAAGGCCAGGCAGTCCAGTTCAACGTCGTTAAGGGACCCAAAGGGTTCCAGGCAGAGAACGTACAAGTTCTGTAATTAAGCAGACAGATTAACCAGCAAGAGCCCGGAGCTTCCGTTCCGGGCTCTTCTGTTTGTGGCGCGATTACCGCCTCAAAACCTTCTTACCTCCGCTCGGATTTGCTACTCTGAACCATGGAGTTTCGTTCAGCTTCAAACATTCAGGCAGGCGTCGCGGCAGCTCCCACCCCGCGTGAGATTCCATTCAACTACACCTCGGCCGGAGACCGGCAGGCGGTGTCGTTTCTGCTTGGAGCCCCGGCGCTCCAAACCCTGGACGAGCTGCGCAGCGTGCGCGTCACCGGCCGTTCCGCCCGCATCCTGATGCGTCTGCTGGGCGAGGTGCTGATTCATCGCCGAAATCCCTACCTCTTTGAGGAACTTGTAACCTCGGCTCCGCGCCGCAAGCGCTTCTTTGAAAATGCCGCCAAGGATATGGAGACGATTGCCTCCAAGGCCGAGGGTGATTCTCGCGTCCTCGACGTGCTGGCGCAAACCCGCGCTCTCTTCGCAACCTTCCGCACCGATGTCGAGCAGTCGCCCGAGCTGCGCTCTCGTATCAAACGCGAACTCTCGGCGATCGTTGGCGTCCGCAACGTTCTCTTCGATCCCTTCACCCTCGTTGCACACGCCACCGACGCCACGGACTGGCGTCTGTACCTACCCGTGGCCGTAGTAACTCCGGACGATGAAACTCAGGTGGCGCCATTGCTGCTGGCCATCGCGCGCCTCGGCCTCAAGGTGGTTCCCCGCGGAGCCGGAACCGGACTCACCGGAGGCGCGGTGCCATTGCGCTCTGGCTGCATTGTGGTGAACACCGAAAAGCTCAACCGCATCCGCGCCATCAGCCGCCGCGAATTTCTGCTCGACGATGGGCGCTCGGCAACCGCGCACGTCATGGAAGCCGAAGCCGGAGTCATCACCGAAAAAGCGATGGAGCACGCCGCCAAAGAGGGTTTGGTCTTTGCCACCGATCCCACCAGCGCCTGGGCCTGCACCCTGGGCGGCAATATCGCGGAGAACGCAGGCGGCAAGCTCGCCGTGCGCTGGGGCACCTGCATTGACAATCTGCTAGAGTGGCGCATGGCCATGCCATCCGGCCATTGCTGGACGGTGCGCCGCACCAATCACCAGCTACGCAAGATTCTGCCGCAAGACACCGTGATCTTTGACGTGCTCGATGAAGCTGGGATGCTGGTCAAACAGATCTCGCTCAACGGCACTGAGATTCGCAAGAACGGACTTTGGAAGGACATCACCAACAAGGCGTTGAGCGGCCTGCCCGGTCTCCAGAAAGAAGGCACCGACGGCATCATCACCTCGGCCATCTTCATTCTTTATCCGGAGTACGAAGCCAAGAAGACCCTATGCATGGAATTCTTCGGCCCGGACTTCGACGAGGCCAGCCGCGTCATTCTCGAGCTTTCCCGCAGCTTTCCTTTCCCTGCCGACGGCACCGAAGCGCTGCTCGCTCTGGAGCACTTTGACGACGAGTACATTCGCGCCATCGACTATAAGGTAAAGGCTCCGCGTGCCGAGACGCCAAAGGCCGCACTGCTCATCGACATCGCCGGCAGCTCCGGCCAGCAGGCCATGTGCGGTGTAGAGCGTGTGCGTACCCTGCTGGAGCAGCACCCCAACACGTTCATCTTTGTGGCCAACAACGCCGCCGAGGCCAAGCGCTTCTGGTCCGACCGCAAAAAGCTCGGAGCCATTGCTCGCCGCACCAACGCCTTCAAGTTGAACGAAGACATTGTCATTCCGCTCGACGCGCTCGCCGAGTTCGCCCGCTTCATCGACGCCATGAACATCGACGAAGAACGCTACGCGCAACTTCGCTTCGCTCTTCGCGCCGAAGATGTATTCACCCGCGCGCAAGCCAAAGACGACAGTGAGCAGATTGCCGCCAAGACTCCCGCAGCCCTCGCCCTCTGTGCGCGTTTCCGCGACGAGCTGCAGAACATTGGCGTTCCAGCCCTGCGCGGCCTCACGCATCTGCAGGAGTTTCGCCAGGGACTGACCAAGCTGGTGCGCGGATATCCTTCGGTGCTGACGGCCTTGGACCGCGCCTACGACGAGGTGCGCGACCGTCGCATCGTGCTTGCCACCCACATGCACGCCGGAGATGGCAACGTGCACGTCAATGTGCCCGTTCTCTCCAACGACCGCCCCATGCTGGAGCGCGCCAACCAGGTCATCGACTGCGTAATGGAGAAGGTAATCTCCCTGGGCGGCGTGGTCTCCGGAGAGCACGGCATCGGACTCACCAAGCTCAGGTACCTGGAGCCCGAGCGCATCGCCGAACTCACTGCCTATCGCCGCGAGGTAGATCCCGGCGGCCTGATGAATCCCGGCAAGCTCGAAGACCTCGAGGCGCTGGAGCACATCTTTACGCCGTCCTTCAACCTGCTGGAGCTCGAAGCGCGCATTCTTCAGCACGGCCAGCTTGAAGAGCTCTCGCACCGCATTGCGCACTGCGTTCGTTGCGGCAAATGCAAGATCGATTGCTGTGTCTATCATCCTGCGCGCGGCATCTTCTACCATCCCCGCAACAAGAACCTCGCCATCGGCTCGCTGATCGAGGCGCTTCTCTACGATGCGCAGCGCGAGCGCACCACCCACTTCGAACTGCTGCAATGGCTGGAGGAAGTTGCCGACCACTGCACCGTCTGCCACAAATGCCTCGCGCCCTGCCCGGTCGATATCGACACTGGCAAGGTCTCAGTGCTGGAGCGCGAAATCCTCTCCGAGTGGGGATACAAGCACACTCCGCTGCCGACCCGGCTCACCCTCAAGTATCTGGAGAGCCGCTCGCCTGCCTTCAACAATCTTTTTCGCGGCTCCGTGGTGCGAATGGGAGGTGCTGTGCAGCGCGTGGCCAGCAAACTGGCAAGGCCGTTGCAGCCTGCCGATGGCTCCAGCGCATTCTATCCGCTGCGACTGCTGAGTTCCTCCGTCGCGCCGGTGCCAGGCCAGACGTTGCGTGACGTTCTGCCGCAGTGCGAAGCCGGCCAGGTTCTGGTCTTTGAGCCCGAGAGCAACGGCAGCAGCGATGAGCAGAAGACGGTCTTCTACTTTCCCGGCTGCGGCTCCGAGCGGCTCTACTCGGATATCTCGATGGCGGCGATTCATCTTCTGCTCAAGATGGACACGCGCGTGGTGCTGCCGCCGCCATTCCTCTGCTGTGGCTTCCCTGCTCACGTCAACGCCAAGACCAGCCTGCACTCGCGCACCGTCCTGCGCGACACCATCCTCTTCAGCCAGATACGCAGCATGTTTGCCTATCTTGATTTCGACGCGTGCGTCATCACCTGCGGCACCTGCCGCGAAGGATTAATGCACACCGACACCGCAGAGCTCTTTGGCCGCGTGGTGGACGTCTCCGCCTACCTGCTCGAACGCGGCCTCAGCCTAGAGCCGGGTGGCAAACGTGGACCGGGTGGCCCATTCAAGCCTTCTGTTGGCTTGAGTGGGGCTGTTGATCTCGAACGCGAGCAGACGACATTTCTCTACCACGCCCCTTGCCACGACTCGCTGGACGGCAAAGCAGAACAGGTGCTCGCTGGCCTTGGCGGCTTTAGCTCTGTGCAGGCTGTTCCCCACTGCTGCTCGGAGGCTGGGACGCTGGCGCTCTCGCGTCCCGACATTACCGACGCCATGCTGCATCGCAAACGCGCGGCCATTGCCGAGGCCATCGGCGAAGCTGGGAAAACAACCGTGCTGACCAACTGTCCGGCCTGTGTGCAGGGCCTGGGACGAAGTCGCAACCTTGGCGTAGAGCCTCTGCACATCGCCGTCGCGCTGGCCAAGAAGCTTTCCGGCGCGGACTGGAAAGCGCAGTTTGCAACCCAGGCCGCCCGCGCCTCTGCCATCGCGTTTTAGAGTCTTAATGCGTGGATGCGCTCTGCGGTAAGCAGCACATATGCAGGTTGATGAACCAGTACCTCCTGCTTTTCTTGGCGCTCACGCTCGCTTTTGTGCGCTGCAAGCATCAACGCCGCGAACGTACCGGTGACCGCAGCCATTGCAGTAGGATTTCCCGTGCTTAGGGCAACAATCTCGAGAGCAAATGCGAGGGTTGCAAACAGCTTCTCGCTTCTGCGAATCGAGGGCAGACTGAGCCCTGCGAGCTGCCCCTGCAAATCCCGCGCAGCCACTCGAAGTTCAGCCGCCACTTCAAGCGCACGTTTCTCTTCTGCCCCATCGGAGACATCCTTCAGCGACATGAGGTCCCGCTGCAGCATTGCTCGAAACGCCGGCATTGCCTTTTCCGCCTCTTCCCGCACCTGCATCGCTTGCGGGGCGGTCAGGTGCTGCAGGGCAGGCAACGGGACCGTTCGCAGCATTGAGCAGTTCGGGAACGTGACCCCGACCTCGCGGCGATCTAGCAGCCGATATCCTATAGCTTCTTCTTGCGCGTTGGTCGCCACGGTAGCGTTACAGCGACCGCCCATGTGGCTGTCGAACACCACGCCCTCAGCACATTCAGTAAAGTGCTTTCGTAAAACCTCGTTATATTGTCGAACAAGGTCCATCGCGCCTTTACCCGTCAGCACGGCGTCTGGCCTTGATGCAGCAATTGCCTCTCTGGTCGCTGGAACTGTGATTCGCACATCTCCGGCGCGTGCGAACAACGCCGACCCGAAAGACATTCGCCACCGCCGACCATCTTTATATCGGAACACGTCTGGGTGAGCGTGCGTAAACTCCTGCCACAACTGGGTGGCTACCTGTTTCTCTGCGGCCCTAGTCGCCTTCGAGCACTGCGGACATGATATGTATCCAGCAGGGCCGAAAATAATGATCCCTGCCTCAAGTAGCGGCCTCAGAATCTTCAGGACCGCCAAGCAAAGAAATATGTCCTCATCGCTGGCTTCAACGGTGAAGCTGAATGGGTCTGGTATGACAACCCGATCCGCGTACAGGCAAGCGGTGCGTGCGAATTCGTGCGCATAAGCGATCCTGCACTCAAGCTCTCCACACTTCCCGACGGGCGAGAGGGGATTAAGGCTTTCCCCAGCATACAAATCGAACTTGTCTAACCGTGCTCCGAGACGATCGGCATACTCAAAAGCCCCGATCCCCGCTAGGCACTGATCAAAAAAATCTCTATGGAATGTTTTGTCGCTGAGTCTCTTGCTTACATCTGCCAGCGCGGGTGTGTTACCCCGGAATTCGTCCAGCATAAACGCGATCGATGGAGGAAGCTCTGCCACCATGGGTACACTGTACCGCAGCGAGCCCCCCATGAAAATGGGAATATCACAACAACTTGAAAGGATCAGTCGCGTCTGCGTGTCGTCGTCGAACCGGCTGCCGACGATCTGTTGGTGATAAATCGCCTAATAGCTCACTGCCTCAACGTGACCTTGCGAGCTACTAGCCCCCATTAAAGCCCTCTTATCCCCGCTACTAAAGCATCTGCATCCGGAATCCGATAGGGAAAGCTAGACGGCTAGCTCGAACGAACCTGCCGAATAACTTTCTTACTGCGGGGATTCCATGATTGTCCTGAATGACCTGTCAATGCGCAAGAAGCTTCTCCTGGCGCCATTACTTGCGGCTGGACTGATGGTTGCGTCGTCGGTCACAGCCTACTTCGGAATCAGCCAACAGCGCTCTTCGCTACAGTCGATCTACAAGGTGCGCATTCCAGCAATCAAGGTCGTCGGCGATACGGACAAGACAATCGCCCGCGCTCAGGCCGATACCTATCAGCTGCTCTCCATGATTGAAGGCAACTTCCCGGCCGACAAAATTGATGCACAGACCACGCGGATCAAAACCGAGCTCGACGACGCCGCCAAACGGTTGCAGACCGCGACCCGGGCTCCCGGCGTAGGTCAGCAGGAGCGGGCTACGTTGGAGAGCGCGGCAAAATCCGTGGATGACTACCAGAAGATCGTTCGTGAAGTCATCGAAGTCTCATCCACTGGGGCGGCCATGGGAACCGCTTACATGTCGAATGCGCAAGCCAAGTACGAAGACATGGCAGAGCAGTTCAAGGCGCTGCGCGAACTTGAAAATCAGGAGACCGCAAAGGCGTCCGGCTCCGGAGAAGCCGCAGCAAGCCGCGCCATCGCTGCCATGCTTGCGGTCACCGTGCTGTCGGTCCTGCTGTCGATCGCCGTTGCGCTTTATGTAGGAGCAAGCGTCGTCCGCTCCATCGAAGCCATTCGCGCCGCAACCGTGAAACTCAGCCAGGGAGATCTCCGCGAGCGCGTGAAGGTGGACGGAAGTGACGAAGTGGCGCAGGCCGCGAACAAGATCAACGAGTTCATCGTCTCTGTTCATGAACTAGTTCAGACCGTGATCGGCGGCATCCGCCAGATGACCGGCGCGGCGCGCAATTTGTCCAGCGCTTCCAGTTCTCTGGCGCAAGGCTCCGGACACCAATCTGACACCGCCTCCACCTTGGCCTCTGCCGTGCAGGAGATGACCGCGACAGCGCAATCCATCGCCGAAAACGCCACCAACCTCAAAGAGCGCTCCACGCTGAGCCTTGAGAACACAGAAGACGGCGCGAAGAGCGTCGTCAAGCTGACGGCCGAGATCGAGACCGTCAACGGTGCCT
Organism: uncultured Acidobacteriaceae bacterium; assembly: GCA_964559875.1. Lineage (GTDB taxonomy): Bacteria > Acidobacteriota > Terriglobia > Terriglobales > Acidobacteriaceae > TOLSYN. The sequence continues at coordinate 11,275 of CAZLJQ010000010.1, read as the reverse complement.
TCGATACGATCAATGCCTCGGTTGGCAATTTTGTGAAGAGCACCACGGCCATCACGGCCATGACTGCCAAGGTAAAAGACCTTGCCGACCAGACCAACCTGCTGGCGCTCAATGCAGCCATCGAGGCTGCTCGCGCCGGTGAACAAGGCCGCGGATTCGCTGTGGTTGCGGATGAGGTTCGCAAACTTGCAGAGCACTCCGCACGCGCGGCCAGTGACATTGAGGCGGCCACGGTTGCCATCGGCAAGCAGTCGGTTGACGTGGAAGCCTCCCTGAGCAACGGCACGCAATCCCTTGCCTCCTGCCGCGAGCAGGCGGTTCAACTGGAGACCATTCTGGATACCGCCAAGGGATCGGTATTGGAGGCCGCCACTGGAGCGTCTGAGATCGCAACCCATGTGACCGAGCAAAGCAAAGGCACGGCTGAAGTCGCCAACCACGTCGACAAGATCGCCAAGATAGCAGAAGAAAATTCGACGGCGAGCGCACAGACACAGCAGGCCGCTCACGGACTGGAAATGCTTGCTCACTCACTGGAAACGGCGGTCGCTCATTTCGCAGTCCATCTGCAGGATGACACTCGCTACCAACCGCTCGACCATGGCACATCCCAGGAGACCCTCGACCCGATGCACTATCGCGACTTCCCCCTGGCGGCGACCGCTTCATCCTGGCGTGAAGTCGCAAGCAACGCGCACCAGTGATTCGGAATTGCTAAACCAATCAGCACACTACGAACTGGAGGCAACACAATGAAGAAGCTACTCAGACAAGCTATCGCTCTCTTTATTCTATTGGCCGCGATCACCGGAGCAGCCTACGCCCAGGAGCGCGGCACCCAAGCCGATGCAAAAAAGATGGTTCAGGAAGCGCTCGTCCACATCAAGGAAGTCGGCCTGACCAAAGCGTTCGAGGATTTCGGCGCGCCCGGCGGGAAATGGCATTACAAAGATGTCTCCGTCTTCTGCTACAAGATGGATGGCACCTGCGTCTGCAATGGCGACCATCCGGCGCTCGTTGGCAAAAACCTGATCGACTTCAAGTATCCCGACGGACAAACACATATCAAGAAGATGGCCGAGATCGCCGCGCACGGTGGCGGGTGGGACGAGTATCCGTGGCCGTCTCCGCAATCCAAGAAGGTTGAAAGCAAGCAGACCTTCATCGCCAAGATTCCCGGCTACGACGGCTTCATCGGCGCAGGAATCTACAAATAGAAATGAGGGCGCCTGTCGCGCGAAGTGCCTTCCGGAGTTTAGGCCCTAATCAAACCGGAAGCTGTAAGGTGCCAAAGCGGACGCAGCCGGAGCAGCTCAGCTTCCGAGTACCCGGCTGCAAAGCTTTTCCCCATTTACTCTTTGATCATCTGTAGCACTCAAATCGATGACCGCGCAGGTAATCTTCCGAAATCCGCGCAACCATTAACCACCCAGTTATCCCCGCCTCGGCAACGATTATCAGAAGAATCAATCTTCAGCGCTATCGCCTGAGCTGGCGAGAGCTCGGGGAAAATCACCCCGGCGGGGTGACAGACATCACAGCCCGAAGGTGCAGGCATACAAGAGAATAAGTAGGCTTCGAAAGGACCTTATTCTTATGGGCTCAAGTACCGTTCCTCAGGTGGGCGCTATGCTCACCCTTCCGGGAGATGCCGTCCGCCAGATTCAATGGCGTTTCGCCGACCGGTTCGATTTACAGATGTTGGTTCAGTCGACGCGTGCGGTGGCACGCGGAACCGTGGCGCGCATGGTAGCCGCCGGGGAGCGCAAGACGCACGACTGGACTCCGGCAAAAAGCGAAATGATGGAAGCCTTTGATAGCGCCGGAATTACGGCGGCGTTCATGGAGCCGGAAGAGGGCGGATTCATCAGCGGGCCGAAGAATCTGGTGCTGGCCTTGGTAGCGTTCGAGCTGGCGTGGGTGGATGGCGGAGCGGCAACGGCGAGTTTGGCAAGCTGTCTGGCCCTGGCTCCTATCCACGAATGCGGCACTCCGGAGCAGTCGGCGCACTACATGGCGCTGGCCGCGCCGCCGCAGCCTGGCGAGGATCGCAAGATTATGCGCGGGGCTTTCGCCCTGACCGAACCGATTCCCTACGTGGGCGTGGACACCGGAATACTGAGCGGGCGGGTGCGCGTTGCGGAATGGAAAGATGGCGAGGAGCCGATGTTGCAGGTGGAGAAGCGGGGACGCTTCATCACCAATATTGCGTGCGCCGATTTTGTTACGGCAGCGGTGGATTCCGGCGACGAGCGCTTCAAGGGAAGCTGCATCATCATCCTGGAAAAGACCGACGAGGGAAGCTTTGATCGGGGCACGCCGACGAAGAAGCTGGTGCATCAGCTCTCGTCCACTGGCGATCCGATCTTCAGCCTGAAGGTTCCGGCAAGCCGCATTGTTGGCGGCTACACGATAAAAGACGGCCAGATCGTGCCGAAGTATTCGCATGGCGAAATCATCGAAGCGGTTTTCCGCCGGACCCGCGTGGGGGTGGGATTGATCACCTCGGCCAAGCTGCTATCGGCAGTAGAACCGGTAATCCGCTATCAGCGCGGACGTTTTCGCGGAGCGGAGTCGATCAAGGAAGGCAGCCTGCGCTACGAGCTGGGAATCCAGCAGCGCGAGGATGCGCTGCAGCGGCTGGTGGATGTATGGGCCTCCGGCGAGGCGGGCGCTGCACTGGGATTTGCCACGGCGCGGCTCTTTGACGAGCTCGATCCGCTGGAAAAGCAGAAAGCGGCTCTGATGGCCGCGCGCGGCGTGCAGGGCGGCAGAGCAGAGATGAAGGCGCTGCGCGAGAGCGAGGCACGTGCGCTGGAGCTGCTGAGCAACAATTTAACGGAAGAGCGGCGGGCGGAGCTGGAAGCCGACACGCTGGTGAGTTTTGTGCTTCGGAATGCGGCGGCGAATGTGATGTGTCCGGCAACCAAGCTGTGGAACACCGGCGAAGGCGCGCGAATGATGCGCGAAGCTGTGAGCCTGATGGGCGGATACGGCATCACCGAGGACTGCCCCGGCTTTTTGGGAAACAAGTGGATGGACGCGCAATTGGAAGCGACCTATGAAGGTCCCGAAGCTGTGCAGCGGCGGCAGTTGACGCTGACGATGACCTCCGAGTTATTCCTGGCGCAGTTCCGGGTGTGGATTAAGGAGATGCGTGCTATCGCCTCCGAGCGGCCGGGAACAGGAGCCTGCACTCTGGCGACGGCGATGACGATGTGGCTGTGGACCCTCAACTACACGCTGCACGGCAAGGATGCCAACGGTGACAAGCTCTATCACGGACAGCGGCAGGGATTGACGTTTGCACTGGCCGATGCCCTCTGCTGGCTATTGGCGGTGCGCTGCCAGATTCTGGATGTGCAGGAGCTGGAAGCACACGGCGGCGACGATGCGGTGGTGGCCGAAGGACTTCAGGCGACGCTGCAATTCTTCTCCGACCTGTGCCACGTGCAATCGGCGCGGGCTTCGGGCGAGGTTTCGCGGATCTGCGCGGAGCTGGTCTATGGATACAACCGGCATCCGGCTTGGGACTCTGAGGGACACAAGGCGTGCTTCCTGAGCGATGAGCTCGACGAGTACGAGGGCTTTATCCCGGGAATTTCAGCGGTTGCAACCGATGTGATCACCAACGGCGTGCATCCGGTGAAGGCGGGCCCGTGCGCGGGCTGCGCAGGTTCTGCAGACTTCCTTCATCTGCAGAATAAACTTGCAACGTGCCTGACCGGCTCACGGCTGGCCAAGGACCGCGCGGCGGAGACGGTGGCAAAGGTAATGATTCCCGAAGCGCTGGACTACCCGGCATGAGCGAAGTGAATCCGGAGATTCCATTGGAAGCAGAGCGGCAGGAGATGGCCGTCGATATCGCGTGCGTGGGCTTCGGTCCAGCGATGGGCGGCTTCCTGACTACCCTGACGAGAGAGATGACTTCGGACGGCGCAGCTTTGGAGAGCAAGGCTGTGCCGGGTATGCCGTTGCAGGTGCTCTGCTACGAACGCGCTGACGACATTGCGGCAGGAGTAAGCGGAGTGGTAACCGCCGCCAAGGCAATACGCGCGAGCTTCCCGGAGCTGGCGTCGGCGGAAATTCCGATGATGGCTCCGGTGAAACTGGAGAAAGTGCTGTACCTGCTCGATCCGATTGGAGCAAGCAGGCGCTCAATGACGTTACGCGCCGGGGATGCGGCGATTCGCACCTTCCGCGGGATGCTGCCGGTGAAAGACGATGCGCTGGAACTTCCCTACACGCCGGCGTTCTTGCAGAAGCACAACGGACTGGTGATGTCGATTGGCCAGTTCAACCAATGGGTGGGCGGAGAGTTGATGGCCAGTGGAGTAGCCCAGGTGTGGCCTGGGACTCCCGTGAGCACCGCGCTGTTTGAGGGCAATTCCGTTGTAGGCGTGCGGCTGTCCGATCAGGGAGTGGATCGGGCTGGCAATCCCGAGGCTGGATACATGGCAGGGATGGACGTACGCGCCGCGCTGACCGTGGTGGGCGACGGGCCGGTGGGAGCGGTTGGGCAGAGCATCGACCGCAAGCTCGGAATGCCGGACGGCCATGCACGGCACGAGTGGGCGGTGGGCATGAAGATGGTGGTAGAGCTGCCCGAAGATACGCCGCTGGAGGCGGGAACGGTATGGCACACGTTCGGATTTCCCGAGCCAGAGATCTTCGGCTTCCTCTATGTCTATCCGGATCGGCTGGCATCGGTAGGAATCTTTGTGCCGTCGTGGCTGGGGAATCCGGGACGGAGTTCGTACCGGTACCTGCAGCATTTCTTGCAGCATCCGTATCTGTGGCGATACCTGAACGGAAGTACGCTACGCTCGTGGGGCGCGAAATCCTTGCAGGAGTCGGGCGCAAATGGCGAGCCTTTCCTGGCTGGAGACGGATACGCGCGCATTGGCGAAGGCTCGGGCAGCACGAATATGTTGACTGGCTCGGGCGTGGATGAAGCTTGGGCAACTGGGGTGCAACTCGGAGAAGCCGTAGCCGAGATGCTGCGCGCAGGCAAGGAGTTCACGCGAGAGAATATTGAGGCGACATACGTGCGGCGGCGCCGCGAGAGCTTTGTGGAGCAAGGTGCGCAGGTTGCAAAAGAGGCGCGCAACGGCTTCCACACAGGCGTTGTCAGCGGACTGATTGGCATGGCTCTGGCCGGACTGACCAACGGAAAGTTCTCGGTTGGAGCAAAGATTCGTCCGGCTCACCAGCAGATTGAGCCATTGAAAGAATTCTACTCGCAGCGATTGAGTGCGGAGCAGTTAGAGAAGGCAACGCGCGATGCGGCGGCTGGAGGCCGCACGCTGCACGATGCGCTGATGGATGCATGCGGCTGGCCGGAGATTGTCTACGATGGCAAGCTGCTGGTTTCGCATCAGGACGCGTTGTTGATGGGCGGAAAGGTGCAGGCGGCCGGGGGCTTTGCAGATCACGTGCGCTTCCGCGATGCAAAGCTATGCGCGGCATGTGCGGAGCGGACCTGCATTGCGATGTGTTCGGGACAAGCAATTACGCAGGGCGATGAAGCGGTGCCAGCTTTCGATCGCGAGAAGTGCGTCCACTGCGGTGCATGCCTGTGGAACTGCAAGCAGTCTCCCGATGGCAAAAACTCGAATATAGAGTTCAAGGCTGGAGCTGGCGGCTTGCACTCGGCGGAAAATTAGCGAAGACTCATTCTGTAACAAATAGGACTGAAAACTCATGACAAATAGCTTTCACATCGTGGTCTGCGCCAGCACTGTGCCTGACCCATTACAGACACTGGAGCCTGTGACGGGACCGGCTGGCCCAACGCTGAAGAATGAAATGATGCTGCCGGCAGTGCTCGATCCATGGGCGGCCTGTGCGTTGTACGAGGCGGCAGCCCTTGCGGCCAAGCACACAGGAAGCAAGGTGTGGCTGGTGAGCCTGGGGCCGAAGGCAAAGCTGCAACAGGTAATGATGACGGTGGCGCAGAAGGTTCCGTTTGAGCTGGTGGCAATTGACGGACCGCTGGGCGGATTCACCGATGCCCACTCGACGGCAGCAGCGCTGGCCGAGACGATTGCTGCAATCCCCGGACTGGATTGTGGGAAGCTGCTTCTCTTCGGAGGATGGGAGTCGGCGTCGCGCGGAGCCGGCGTGACGATGCAAGTTGTGGGCGAACGTCTCGGTATCGCAGATCAGTTCCAGGGCGTGGACCAGATCAACGTCAAAGAAGACGGATCGTTCGAAATATTGGAGCGGGTGGAGGGAGGCAAGCACCAGGTCTCCGAGTGCGCGGGCGCTCCAGCCGTGCTGGGATGGGCGACCGGCAACCTGGCGGAGCCGCCGAACAGGCCGCAGGTTGGGATGGCGAACATGCGCGGCGTTATGCCTGCGATACAGAAGGCGAAGAGCGTAAAGCTGGACGCCAACGGCTTGAGCTATGCGTCCGTTGCACTGCCGAAGCAACAGCGCGAGACGCGCGTGGTACGGGACATGCCGGAAGATGAGATTGCGCGTGAGATTGTCGCGTGGATTGCGGAGTGAGCCATGGAAAAACTTCTTGTATTGACGCATGTAGATGAATCGGGAGCGCTGAGCAAGGCGTCTCTGGAAGCGGTGGCTGCGGGTGTGGAGTCTGCCAAAGAGCTGGGTGCATCGCTGACCATCGGCATTGTGGGAGCACAGACCGATGCGGCTGCGAGGCAGGTAGCCGGCGCTAAGGCCCGCGTGCTGACCGTGGCGGGTGAGGAGTTCGCGCAATCGCGATATGCGAGCGATGTCGCAGCCTGCGAAGCATTGGTCCGCGCGGCGGAGGCGACGTTGGTATTTGCGCCTGCAGGCTCACGCTTCAACCGCGTTGTGCCCGGCGTGGCTTATCGGCTGGGTGGCGTTGCGGATACGCACATCACGGCACTGGGAGCGGGCGAAAAGCTGGAGGTCACACGTTGGTTCTATCGCCAGCGGGTGGAGGCTGCGCTGCGAAGAGAAACGCGTCCATGGTTCCTGCTGCTGGAGACCGGTACGCGCGATCCCTTCAGCGCTGCGGATGGAGACACGAAGGCGGAGCGGGTTGAGGTGACACTGCCTGAACTGCGCAGCAAGGTGGTGGGCATCCGCGCGCCGAAGCAGGGCGAGGAAACAATTCGTCCGGACGCGAAAATTCTGTTTGTCGCCGGTGCGGGATGGACGAAGAAGCAGGCCGATGGACAGGTTCATGCCACCGAGGCAGAGACTCTGATTTTAGGTTTTTTGCACGCGGCAGATGCGTCACTGGGCAGCAGCAAGTCTCTGGTAGACCAAAGCGGTGAGAACCAGGAGGTGCTGAAGTTTATGACTCACATGAACCAGGTTGGGCAGACTGGAGCGACGCCGCGACATCCGAAGGGCCTTTCCACCTGCTGCCACGGCGAGGAGCCGCATGTGGTGGGTTGGCGCTTCGTCAACGAACGGCGCGCGGTGAACCTCGACCCGAACTGCGGATGGGCACGAGGCAAGGCCGACGTGCTGTACGTGGCGGACGCGTTCAAAGTGGTAGCAAAGGTGAACGAACTGCTACTGGCGAAGTGAAGCACGTGCATTGCGAAAGCCGGGCCACGCGATGGCCCGGCTTTTTGCTGCTTCACAAATTCTTGGAAGTGGCTCGTCCAGGAATCGGCCTACGCTGCACGCACTGTGTAAGATACTCCTCCATTCGGGGCAAGGTGCGTCGCTCATCCCAGGAGTCAAAAGCAAACTGCTTCCCCTGTGTGCTCATCCGCGCCCGCAGCGCCTTGCTCAGAGAGAGCTGATCAACCGCGCGCAATAAGGCCTCGGCATTCTCCGGTTCCACCACTAGCCCGGCACCTGAGCGTAGCACCACCCTGGCAACCTCGCTCTCGGAGTTCACAGAAGCAATCACCGGACATCCGGCGCAGAGCAGAGTCACTATTTTGGATGGAAAGACGATGTTCGATACAACGCGCTGTTGCGTGATCACGGCAATGTCTGTGGCGGCCAGCATCTCCTGGAATAGATCAGCCTCCAGCACCGGAAGGAAACGAACATTGTTCAGTCTGCGAGCTTGCGCCTGCTCCTCCAACTGGGGGCGCATGGTGCCATCGCCGACGAAAAAATACTGAAGGTCCGGGCGCTCGCGCGACCTTTCAGCAGCCTCCAGAATCACCTCCAGCCCTTGCTTTACGCCCATGTTGCCGGAGTGCGAAACGAGCAGCTTTCCCTCCAAACCATAACGCTGGCGGAAGGCGGAGCCGTCGGTGCGCTCACGCAAGGTGTAGAGGGACGAATCAGCTCGCGGCGGGAAAAGCACAACCTTCGCCGGATCAATTCCCTTTTCCACGATGCGCTGCCGCATTCCTTCGGTAAGTGTGCCTACAAGTGCGGCACCCTCGTAGGCGAGGCGCTCCAGGCGGTAAAGGGCGCGAATCACCGTCTGCCCTTTCATCATGCCTAGTTCGACGGCGGCATCGGGCTGCAGGTCTTCTACGTCAAAGACAAATGGTATGTGCCAAAGACGGCTTAGGGCTGTGGCCGTCAACGCCAGCCCCAGTGGCGGCGACACGGCAAAGATCAAGTCGGGCCTGCTGCTGGCGAGCGCACGCGCAAAGGACGATGCCAGAAACGAAGCCTCGTGCAGGATGCGCTTTTTGGTATTGAGAGCCTGTGGCACAAACATCCACGAACGTAGAACTGTAACTCCGTTGCGCTCCTCCCGCTGCATTAGCTTGCCCCGATATGCCGCAGGCACGCGCCACTCGGGATAGTAGGGCGGCCCGGTGCAGATGGTGACTTGGTGCCCCTGGGAGGCAAGATATTCGCAGCGCCAAGTGTTGAAGGCGGCAATTCCAGTTATGTCGGGCCAGTAGTTAATGCTGAGAACGAGTATGCGCAATGTCGTGCTCTTCCTTGCAAATTCTCCCGGAGGGCAAACAGCTCACACGCGCAGAGGAAAGCGCGCAGCATTTCCAGCCACGCATCCACTCGTGCAGGAAACGGCCAACGGACACTTTAGCAGGAGACGGTCAAAGAACCCTTTAATACTACAGGAATTTCCGGCAGCTAAGAATTTACGGAGCAAGAACTTTGGAGGCTCTCCAGCGAACGGCGCGGCAAGGTGCGTCAGGTGGAAATTGTGCTTCGGTTGACGCCAGGCGAAGGCAACAAAGTGCATCCGTCAAAACCGAAGAGTGATACCGTGTGCAAGTGGAGGAGATATGCTGGCAAGTTTTGCTGTGGTTCCGATGGGAACCGTGGGCGGGGTTAAGAATTTGGTCGCCGAGGCGCTGGCGATTGTGGACGCCTCAGGACTTCCCTACAAATTGGGCGCGATGAACACCACAATAGAGGGCGAAGCCGACAAGGTGATGGACGTGATCATGCGCTGCCACCGGCGCGTGCTGGAGCTTTCGCCGCGGGTGCTGACCACCATCACGATCGATGAGCGTAAAGGCGCGACAGGGAGAATAGGGGGAAAGGTAAGGGACGTGGAAGAGGTGCTGGGAAAGAAGCTTGGGAGGGAGTAGCGACTTTGAGCAACATCTCACGCAATCGCGTGACTTCGGCAGCTCCCTTGAACGGAGTTGACGAGACTCGAACTCGTGGCCTCCGCCGTGACAGAACGCTAACCGGCAGATTATAAGATGCCTCTAAACAGTGGGGTGGATCCGTTCCATCCCTGCGTCAGTGCTTGCCGAAGTAGAGGCGTGTGGGGTTGTCTAGGCCGATCTTCTTTCGCAAATCGGCGGGGAGCTGGTTGAATAGGAGCACAATAGCCTGCCACCGCTGGGGTTCGGACGGCCGCGCAAGGGGATAGATTTGATCGCTGCCGATGAGGAACCGGTCAGGGAAATCCTGGAAGAGCTTCATCCACTCCAGCTTGATTTTGCCATCTCCGGCAATGACGGGATTTTTCCCCAAGTTCAACGGGTCCACCTTAATCTCCATGTAGAGATTCGTGTGGGCGGCAAGCAGCCGACGGCAGAGCTCGGGGGTGCGCGTTCCGTAGTCATCCGTGCTGCCAGCGTGGGCCCAGACGATCTTGGCGCGTGGGTTGTGCGAAAGGAGACGTTCGAGGGCTGCGATGTTTCCATGAATCGTCGGGGGATTGGGCGGCGACTTGAGGTCGCTGGGGAGCGGCATATCCTGAGGCGCGGCTTCCATGTGCAGGTCGATGATCACATCGTGCTGCGCAGCGATGTCGGCCAGGATCATGAACAGCGTACCATCCGGCGGTGCGGCCATATAGGACGGAGAGGCTGCGGAAGGAACATGCTCCGCGGATATTTCTCCGAAGCCGACCGCGCCCTCACTCAACAGCTTTTCGGCCTGCTCTCGGAACTGGCGCTGCATCTCCGGGCTCGCCCCCGAGACAGCCGCTTCCTGGATCATGGGATTGAGAGTGCCGCCACCGGCGAGAAAGACCATCTTGTCGGGATGCTTCTTGACGGCGGCCATGAAGGCCTCGGCCTCAAACATAACCTTGTCGCCGGGCGTGAATGGCGAGGGCATGAAGACAATCTTTTTGGCGTTAGCCAGAGCCATGATGTCCAGCGCGGATCGGACGGAGCGCTGTGGATCAGAAATGTCCATGTGAGAGTGCACGTCAATGTAAGGAGAGAGCGCCGCGACAGGCTTGATCGAATGTTGCGCTGCCGCTTGCACAGTCGATTGCTGGGCACATGCAAAGATGGAAGCAAATATTGCGCTCACGAACAATGCGGGCAGGGCAAACTTCGCCATCGTGTTCACTAGGAATCTCCCCTTTTCCAGCACTGAATGGCTGAATTGTATTGCTTATGAGTGAGTCTACAAGCTAAGGCTGCACCGGCGCCATGCCATTCCTTTCTGGACTTACTAAGAAATGATCGTCCAGGAACTACTGCGCCACGCTAGCAGCCGCATCACTATGGACATATATGCGCAAGCATTGACACCCGCAAAGCGGCAGGCGCAGGACAAGGTTGTGCAAACGCTGGTCCCAGCAAGGAGGGCACGCGCATGAGGCTCAGAAAAAGCAGCTTCGGGACAACATTCTTGAAACTGCGCCTCAATACGCCTTTGTGCAAACTAGAAAGCCCCCTTGCGGGGGTCTCTATACCATTAAGTTAATTGAACTTAATGGCGGGGTCGACGAGACTCGAACTCGCGGCCTCCGCCGTGACAGGGCGGCGTTCTAACCAACTGAACTACGACCCCGCGTGATTACGCGGAAACAATCTCGACCAAGGTGGCCGTCGAAGCAGTTCCACTAGGCTTCAGGAGTGGTGGGCGGTGAGGGACTCGAACCCCCGACTTCCTGCTTGTAAGGCAG